>JAQYDI010000172.1 GCA_028724245.1 Lachnospiraceae bacterium | reverse complement strand
GACTCTGCGGCTGCGCGAGGGGACGCCGCTGGAGATTTATACGGATGCGGAGGGCGGTATCGTGCTGAAAAAATATTCCCCCATGGAAGATATGAGTGCTTTTGCCGGAAAGTATGCGGATGCTCTTGCGCAGACTACCGGACATATGGTGTGTATTATGGACCGGGATCAGATCATTGCGGCTGCGGGAGGCGCCAGAAAAGAGATTCAGGGAAAACAGATCAGCAAGCAGATGGAATCGGTCATATCCAACCGTACGGTGATTCTGCCGGGGTCTGCGGAAAGCAGGAAAAATATTGCCATTGCCGTGGGAGACCCCGGAGAGTACAGCAGCATGGTGGTGTATCCGATTATCTGTGAGGGGGATGCCATCGGGGCAGTGAGCCTGATGAGCAGAGATTCCAGAAAGAAGATGGGAGAAACTGAGCAGAAGCTGGCTGCTGCTGCGGCCGGTTTTCTCGGGAAGCAGCTGGAAAGCTGAAAAGACGGAAAAGTGTCATATGAGATGATAAAAAAACAGAGCAGGAAAACTCCGGGAAGATGATAAAAAACTCCGATTCTGTGGTATAGTAATCGTACTGCAGAAGGAGGAAATGCGCATGAAAGTACTGATGACAGGTTTTGAACCCTTCGGGGGTGAGATGGTGAATCCGGCATGGGAGGCGGTAAAGCTGCTTCCGGATCTTATAGCTGGAGCGGAGATTATCAAACTGCAGATTCCGACTGCTTTTTCGGATAGTGTATCTGCGGTGGAGGAAGGGATCCTCAGATACCGCCCGGACGTGGTGATCAGCGTGGGACAGGCAGGCGGGCGCTCCTGTGTGACTGTGGAGAAAGTGGCGATCAATCTGGCCGATGCGGGGATTCCGGATAATGCCGGTGAGCAGCCTGTGGATGAGCCGCTTCAGGCAGATGGTCCGGCGGCATATTTTGCTTCGATTCCGGTGAAAAAAATCGTGGAAAATGTGTGCGGCCACGGAATCCCCTGCCACATTTCCTATACAGCGGGGACGTATGTGTGCAACTGTGTCATGTACCATGTACTGCATCTGGCGGCAGTCAGGTATCCGGGTATCCGGGCCGGATTTATCCATGTGCCTTATTCGGCAGAACAGGCCGTGGGCAAACCGGCCGGAACTCCCTTTATGCCGCTGGAGACCATTGCAGAAAGTCTGGAATATGCGGTGGAGGCTGTTATCTGCTGATTTTGCCCGGCTTTGAACAGTTACCTGATTATTACATTTTTCACAGGGGACCAGGCGGAATACGTTCTGGTTCCTTTTGTTGTTTTAAAGGAACGTATCTGTACATAATAGCGCGTTCCTTTTTTCAGCGACGAAATATTTTTCCGGATCAGTCTGGCTGATGATGTGTTTTTGGAGATGGTTATTGTTTTGGCTTCTTTAAAGCTGCTGTCTGCGACGTACCGGATCTGGTAGCCGTCGGCTGCTTTGTTTTTCAGCCACTTGATAACCATTGCTTCGTTCCCTGTATTCTTCAGGGAAGCAATTGAAGGACTGCTCAGATGGTAAATGGCCTGACAGGAAAAGCCGGGGATTGTGGTGCTGCCGTAACATGCACGTACAGAGTAAATATACCGGGTGCCGTTTTCCAGACCGGTTTCTGTCCAGCTCAGGACAGAAGGATCTTTTATGTTTTTTACTTCGGTCCATCCCTCTGAGGTTTTCCGGTATATGCGGTAGCCGGAAGCTCCTTTTACCCTTGACCACTTTACAGTAATTCCGGAGGCGGAATTGGACAGGGATACTATCGGCTGGTTCAGGATCATGCGGAGTGCAGCAATGGAAGAGCCAGCGGATTCCTCCGGCATATCCGGATCGGAACCGGCCGATTCTTCCGGCGCATCCGGATCAAAATTCTCCGGGCCCATGGGATAGGAACGGTAAAAATCATCGGTCAGGTACTGGTCATCACGGCTATGGGAATGGAAGTTCTCATCACTCAGAAGAAACCAGGAGTATGTTCCGGAAGAAGCCTGCGCTTCGGAATCCCAGGTGGGATCTGCATTGTACCAGAGTCCTTTCTGCTGTATGATGTTCCATGCATGGTTTGAAGCGCCGGCTGCACCTCCGATGATACGGCAGGGAATGCCTGCTTCCATCATGAGACGGTAAAGTGCAGCCGCATAGCCCTGACAGATCGCTGTCTTGTTTATCAGTGCGGCATAGGCGGAATACTTCAGAGTATAATCGTTATCATTCAGATTGGTGTAGTCGTATGAAACACCGGATACCAGATACCGGTAAATGGCTTCTGTTTTTTCATAAGCAGTCTTTTCTTCCAGATCCAGTTCCGAAAGAATTCGTGATACCTCAGCGGTAACCTGCTGTTCCTGTTCCCATGTGGTATAATAGTGGATGGTATAGGTCAGGTTATAGTGATAACTGCTGCCGTCAGTATAATAGCTGACGCTGCAGGCGTATCCTCCGTATTGATAGCGCAGATAATCGCCTTCTTCCGGGGAACCGGTCTCCTCCAGCGCCTGATGGAAGAGACTGCGCACCACATTGTAATAATCGCTGTCTTCCGTAATATAAGAAAACTCCGCTCTGGTACTGCGGGAAACCAGCATCCGGCGCAGCCATGCCGATGCATCCTGAGATGACGAAAAAACGGTCTCTTCATCAGGTTCTGTCTCGCTGCTAAGCCACGGGACAGCAGACAGAGCACTTTCGAGGTCAGCTTTACTGAAAATATCAGCATACAGAGGATTCACCTGAATAACTGTATCGGCAGACACAGGATCCTGAGAGCCATATTCGCGGGAACTGTTTTCGGCATGTACATAAACGGGGCTGATGATAAACAGCAGGGCCGCCGTCATAAGCAGAAAAACAGGATGTTTCCATTGTTTCATAAAATTCATCTCCTGTAAAGTGAAAAACTGTACCATTAGATATCAGGCAAATTTTATTGTATCACATCTCGAAAAACTTTTCAATCACTTATTTCTACACATTTTACCGGTGGCGCCGTGTATAATTGCGTGAGAGAACCTGAAAATATGAAATGTAACTGTTCAGAATTACAAATAAACTGTGGAAGGGGGAGCTTTTTGTGCGCAGGTGGGAGTGGGTTAAAACGGTTCTGGCAGCGGCTGCAGCGGTGGCTTTGATGCTGTTTCTGGGGAACCGAGAAGCATTTTACAGCTGGATGGAAGCTTTGATTTACGTAGGAATACTGGCCGGCGGTTTTTACGGAGGCTTTGCGGGCGGGCTTGCGGCAGGATGTCTGGCAGGGCTGATCCGCTGGTATGTGATCGGCGGGGAGCTGCTTCAGGTGGCTGCGCTGATGGCGGGCGGTATCTGCTGTGCTTTTTTCAGAAAACTGGGTAAAGGTGCCTCCTGTCTTGCGTTTCTGTCAGGGACGGCAATTCTGTATCTTTTTCTGGACGTACAGATTCCGGGAGAACTGTTTGAGGCGCTTCTGGTGGCGCTGGCGGTATTTCTTCTGGTTTCTCCTGAAAAGAAACAGAACAGAGCAGGAAACAGAAGCGAACATACTGCTGCACAGGAGAGTCTGGCAGCGGCTGCGCCGGCGGGAACGGGGCAGTGCTGGAAACGTCTGGCGGACAGCTTTACATCCCTGGCGGACAGTTTTGATGATCAGGATATGCTGCTTGCCGGGGAAAATGAGGAATTGAGCGCAGCGGAGTGGGAGCAGCGTTTTCTGGAAAGCAGACAGGCCATACGTCTTCAGTTTGCACAGGCCGGGGAAGTGATACGCAGGCAGCAGGAACAGCTGGCTGCGCGGCAGGATGTAACCGGCAATTATGAGAAGAAGATCAGAATTGCACTGAAGCGCCGTGGAATTGCTGCGGCCTGCCTTCAGGTGCTGGAAAATGGGGAAGGGAGGCAGGAGATTTTCGCATTGCTCTCCTGCAGAAAAGGCAGTCATACAGCTGCTCAGGAAGCTGCTGCATGGTTTCATACAGAAAAAGGGAAAAAATTCTGCCCGGCATACGATTGCCGCTCCGTTATCAGTTCCCGGCCGGGAATGATTCATCTGATCGAAAAGCAGAAATTTAAAGTCCTTTATGGGCTGGCGCGCAGAAACAGGGAAGGAGAAAACTGTTCAGGGGACTCTTTTTCCGCCAGAATGCTGGGCGAGGACCGGATGCTTCTGTGTCTGTCCGACGGCATGGGAACGGGCAGAAAGGCGGGGCTGGAAAGTGAGATGGCAGTCGATCTGCTGGAACAGCTGCTGGAAAATGGATTTTCCATTGCGGCAGCAGTCAGCATGATCAATCATATTTTATTGAACTGGCGCAGCAGTCAGACACCGACCACAATGGATATCTGCGTAGTGGATCTGTACAGCGGCATCTGCCGTTTTGCAAAAATGGGTGCGGCAGCCGGTTACCTGAAACGTGGGGAGAGCGTATCTGCCATACGGGGACAGGCGCTTCCTCTGGGAATCATTCCATGGGAGGAAATGGACGGAAAAATGATGCCGGAAGAACAGCTGAAGTCCGGGGATATGCTGGTTATGATGACTGACGGAGCAGCGGAAAAGGCAGGTCTGGCAGCAGATGAAATACTGAAAGAACTGATTGCAGAGTGCAGGCTCCGCAATGCAGAGGAAATGGCGGAATGGCTGATGGATCAGCTGCTGATGCTCGATGATGTGGTGAGAGATGATATGACAATACTGGTTGCAGGCATCTGGAGCAGGTAGTATGATAGGATATAACAGATATAAAAGGAAGTAAAACCGCAGTGGAACATAAAACAACAGCAGAAAGCAAAACAACAGCAGAAAGCAAAATAACAGTAGAAAACAGCAAAGCAGCAGATAATAAAGAAACAGCAAAAAGCAGTAAAGCATTGAAATCCCGGAACACCTTAACTGCTCTGGAACGGCATGTGCTTGAATTTATCAGAAAAGAGCAGCTTGTATCTCCCGGCGACCGGGTTCTGGCAGCGGTGTCGGGAGGTGCCGATTCGGTCTGCCTGCTTCTTGTGCTGAAGGGACTGGAGCGTCTTCTGGGAATCCGGCTGGAGGCCGTGACGGTAAACCATGGAATCCGGGGGACGTCTGCAGATGAAGATGTGGAATTTGTGCGTAAATTATGTGCAGAATATGAAATTTCTCTCCATGTATGCCAGGTAGATGTGCCCGGGCTGGTGCGGAAAGAGCAGATTTCCGAAGAAGAGGCTGCGCGCAGGCTCCGGTATGGATGTTTTGAACGTACGGCAGCAGAGACAGGGGCCAATGTGGTTGCAGCGGCACATCACAGGGATGACAATTGTGAAACGGTACTTCATCATCTGTTCCGGGGAAGCAGTCTGAAAGGATTGGGCGGTATGGCTCCTGTCAGGAAAATGGGCAGGTATTCTGTGATCCGGCCTTTTCTCCGGACAGGACGCAGTGAAATTGAAGGCTGGCTCAGGGAAAAGGGGATTTCGTGGCGTACGGACGAGACGAATCTGGAGGATGATTATACCAGAAACAGGATGCGTCATCATGTGATCCCGCTGGTGGAACAGGAAATCAATGAACAGGCCTGCGCTCACGTGGTACAGGCAGCGGAATATATTGCTCAGGCGCAGGAACTGATTGAGGAACTGGCCGGGCAGTGGCTGGTGCAGTATGGGCAGCAGGAAACAGGGCGGCCTGCTTCTGCGGCAGATCAGCCGAGGGTTTTCAGAATCCCGGCAGATTTACTGAAAGACTGCCGTCCGGTGGTACGCCGCGAGATTCTTGTTCAGGCATGCCGCAGAGTTACCGGTGAGGCCGCTTTCAGGGATGTGGGTCATGTGCATCTGGAGATGCTGGA
>JAQYDI010000171.1 GCA_028724245.1 Lachnospiraceae bacterium | reverse complement strand
GATCTGCTTCCATTGGTTCCTCCAGATTATTTTTCTGGATTCCATTGTACAGGATTATTTCGGATATGTCACCGTTTTCCTGTATACAATCTATCATATTTATCTTTTTCTGAACATCCCTAAAAACGTGCGTTTACCGTGGTGCAGCATCCCCCTTGATTTTCCCTCTGTTCCTCTTCACTGGCATGACGAAGTTGAACTGATTGTCATCCAGAAGGGCAGCGGCATGGTAAAAGTCAATTTTAACCAGTATCAGGTTTCTGCCGGAAGCATCGTTATCGTACTTCCGGAGCAGATCCATTCCATAATGGAAATTCCCGGCATGAAAATGGAATATGAAAATATCCTGTTTCGCTGTGAAATGCTGCGCTCCGGAGCAGACGATTTCTGTTATCATACTTTTCTTGACCCGCTGTTTACCGGCGGAATCCTCATTGACAATCATATTCATCCGGGACTCTGCTGTCACAGCGAAGTTTCCTCCATTATCCGGCAGATGGATCATCTCTGTGAAACACGTCCCGAAGGATATCAGCTTGCAGTGAAAGGATATCTGTTTCAGTTTCTGTTCACGCTGATCTCCAATCGTCAGAGGCACAGTCTGTCCTCCTCAGAAGAAAAGTCACTGGAGAAGATTAAATTCATCGTCGAATATGTTCAGGAACATTACAGTGAACCGATCAGTATCACTCAGATTGCGCAGCTGTGTCACTACAGTGATTCCCATTTCATGAAATTTTTCAGAACACACATGGAAACAAGCTTCACCCGCTATCTGAATGATTACCGCCTGACCATAGCGCACCGCCTGCTGGGTTCTTCCAAAAATACCATCCTTGAAATCGCCCAGCAGTGCGGTTTTGAAAATCTGTCCTATTTCAATCGGCTTTTTAAACAGAAATATGGGGTAACACCGAAAGAAGTGCGGTAAACCGGAAAAAGCCGCCTTCCTGCTGCGTCAACATGAAAAAATCATGCAGCATCGCAACGGAATGCGGCTTTAATAATTTCAGATATTTTACAAAAATATTCCGGCAAAAAATTGAAAACACCGGCTGCATGCAGAAAGAAAAAGTAAATCCGATCAGATTTCCTCAAACATCCCTCCATCTGCAATCTCTTTCAACGCTTGTACAGCAATTTCATATGAAATCTTCTCTTCTAATAGTCCTTCGGTCAAATTCTGGTAATCAGATTTATATACTGCATCTTTTATAATTCTTCTTAATAGTTCCGGCACATTTACATCATCCTGTGCAGACGGACAAACAGGTGAAGCCTTTCTTACTTTTCTTACTTCCTGCACCAATTTATGATAAGCCTCATCCTGCGGAACCAACGGTAATAATTTGTAGATATCATATATATGTCTGGAGTGTTTTTTCACCTTATCCTGCAGATAATAGTCACAAATGGCAAATACTTTATCAGCCAATGTTCGATCCAGTCCCTGTACTTTCATTTCAAAAGAATCAAGACCATATACCTGAACAAATTCAGGTGACTCAGTTTCCATCATTTTTCCAATATAGTTACTGACAGGCAATACTGCCGTTGGAAATGAAACCGCAGTATAAGATGTCTCCACCAATACCACGGGCTGTACTATAATTCCATTCTCCGGCAGCACTGATTCATATGCTATAATATATCTATTGTAGTCCCGACGACTTCTCGTTTCCTCGATATTTACAATCGTTAATCCCATCGTATCTGTAATCTTAACAATGGCTTCTTTCACTTTCTTTTTCTGGCCCTGAGATAACGACATATCAATGGTCAAATCTATATCTTCAGAAAAACGCTTAATAACCTGATAACATTTTGACAGCGAGGTCCCACCTTTAAAAACAACAAAAGAAAACTGTTCTGCCAGGCCTTTCAGGAGCATCGTAACATAATAGTCTTTTTCTGCTGCTTCTGCCGATATCCCAGTCTGATACACAGCCAAATCAATTGCTTCACGAAATCTCTCTTTATCATTATGAAGGTATTCCATATAACATCCCCGCTTCAAACAAGTTTCTGTAAATCTTATCCGGATAATATCCTAAGTATTTTTCCATATCCGTAAACCGGATAGAATTAGCTTCCAGATATTTACACAAACATTTTTTCAGTTCTTCTCCTGTAATCTCAGAAAAATAATCAATATCCTTCATTAAATCCAGAAACTGCAGAATTCTATAATTTTGCTCATCAATTAAAACTCTGGGCTTCCGGACAATTACACGTGAATTTGCGAGAGTAATTTCTCTCCGGTCATTCGTCGCTTTGTTGGTAACAACCTCACAAGTCATGGAAACCTGTGTCGTTATACCTAATTGATTCGCAAAAGCAACCCCGCTGATATAACCGCATCTTTCATCTTTATCCTGCAGATATTTTCGTTCTATCACCCGATTCATCGAAAGCTGTGTTCCGGATTTAAATATACTTTTTTTTGGTATAAAATAAATCCCTGTGTCATATCTTTTGAGTAATTCAGCATCTGTCATTTTTTTAATCTGTTGACGAATACTATTTTCCGACATTCCATTATACTCAATTTCTGAAATAAAAATAGGCTCATTTTCACCATATGTCTCTTTTAAATACTCGTATAACACATTCACACCTCCAATTTAAAAATATTTTTGAAGTATTTATCTTCATTTTTATTATATCACGATTTCTGAAAAATACAACGAAATTATCATTTTCTTCTTAATGAAAGCATGAAAACGTTATCTCTGATCAAACCTTATTTCATCTGTCACATTATTCAGTTTTTCCATGGAATAACTCTGGATGAATAACGTCCCGGTTGCTTTATCGTAATCCAGATCACAGATCGAATCCAATCCGTGTCTTATCTTTATTCAGAAACAGGGATTCAAAATCAACAATACAGCCGGCATCAGCGGAGGTTGTATAAAACTCCTCTCCGGAAATTTAAAAACCCCCGAAAAGCCTGTTAATATAACTTTTCGGGGGTTCTAAGGTTCAATTTTCAGTCTTTACAAAAAAGAATTAGTTACCCATCTGTTTTGCAACTTCTTCTGCAAAGTTTTCGGATTTCTTTTCCAGACCTTCGCCTGTTTCGAAACGAACAAAGCTCTTCACATTGATCTTTGCACCTGTTGCTTTTGCTACGGATTCAACGTACTTAGCTACGGACTGCTTGCCGTCTTCTGCTTTTACGTAAACCTGATCCAGCAGACAGATTTCCTTCAGTTCCTTATTGATACGTCCTTCGATCATACCTTTGATAACCTTTTCAGGCTTCTGGGATTCCTTGGGATCGTTCATGATCTGAGCCATCAGGATTTCTTTTTCACGTGCGATGTAATCTGCACTTACTTCATTGCGGCTTGTGTACTGAGGCTTCAGAGCTGCAACCTGCATTGCTACGTTCTTAGCCATTTCTTTCACTTCGTCGTTAACAACATCTGTTTCAACGTCTACCAGAACACCGATCTTACCGCCTGCATGGATATAAGATGCTACGAAACCGTTAGCTTCTTCTACCTGCTGGAATCTTCTGATGTTCATGTTTTCGCCGATTACAGCGATCTGAGCTGCCAGAGCTTCCTTAACAGTCTTTGTTGTATCAAGAGCCCATGCTTCAGCCAGAAATGCATCAATGTCTGCTGCTGTTGTATTCAGAGCCTGATCACATACGTCTTTTACGTATGCCTGGAATTTTTCATTCTTAGCTACGAAGTCGGTTTCAGCATTTACTTCAACTGCAACTGCTTTCTTGCCGTCTTCAGATACAGTAGTCATAACGATACCTTCAGCTGCAATTCTGTTAGCTTTCTTCTGAGCGCTGGCCAAGCCTTTTTCTCTCAGGAAATCAACTGCTGCATCCATATCACCGTCGGTAGCTGTCAGGGCTTTTTTGCAGTCCATCATACCAGCGCCGGTCATTTCTCTTAATTTCTTAACGTCTGCTGCTGTAATAGCCATAATAATTATTCCTCCTCAGCTTCTTCTGCTGCTTCGCCGTAGGTTTCACCCTGCTTAGCTTCGATAACAGCGTCTGCCATCTTAGATACGATTAATTTAACGGCTCTGATTGCATCATCATTACCGGGAATTACATAATCCAGTTCTTCGGGATCGCAGTTTGTATCTGCAATACCAATTAACGGAATACCAAGAATATGAGCTTCCTGTACACAGATTCTTTCCTTCTTGGGATCAACAACGAAGATTGCATCGGGCAGAGTCTTCATTTCCTTGATACCGCCAAGGTTCTTTTCCAGTTTTTCCAGTTCTTTCTTTAACTCGATAACTTCTTTTTTGGGCAGTACATCAAATGTACCATCTTCCTGCATCTGCTCGATCTTCTTCAGTCTTGCAATTCTGCTTTCGATAGTCTTGAAGTTTGTCAGCATACCGCCTAACCATCTCTGGTTAACATAGTACATACCGCAGCGTTCAGCTTCTGCAGCAATTGCATCCTGAGCCTGTTTCTTTGTACCAACGAACAGAATGTTACCGCCGTTAGCAACGATATCAGCTACTGCCTTGTAAGCATCGTCAACCATAACTACAGATTTCTGTAAGTCGATGATGTAGATACCGTTTCTTTCTGTGTAGATGTAAGGAGCCATCTTAGGGTTCCATCTTCTTGTCTGATGTCCGAAATGAACACCTGCTTCTAAGAGCTGTTTCATAGAAATTACGCTCATGATAATACCTCCATGGTTTTACTTCCGCACGTTTTGTGCTTCCCGGAACACCTTGCGGCACCATCCCCGGAATCCACGTGCGTGATTAATATTTACCGTGCTGCATTCACACCTTCTGTGCTGCACGCACTCGTTAACTATAACACAAGTCATTTTATTATGCAAGTGTTTTCAAATATATTTTCCAATATTTTTGTTACTGCTGTATTACGCTTTTCCGGCAGAAGTCCGAACAGTAATCTGGCTGCTTTTCATATTTCTGAATAGAACAGTCAAAACCGGGACTAAAAGCAAATAATAGTCACAAAACAAAAATACCGGTATCTGCCTGACCTGAATGCAGATACCGGTAAACCATTCATATCTTTGTATCAAAATATCCTTATATCGCTTTTGCTGTTGTGTCCAGCCTGATCCTACTGTTTCTTCAGCTTCTTCAATTCGCTGAAAACCACATCATTAACCACCTTAATATAAGTACCCTTCATACCTGAAGATCTGGATTCAATTACACCTGCACTTTCAAATTTACGAAGTGCATTCACAATAACGGAACGGGTAATGCCGACTCTGTCCGCAATCTTGCTTGCAACCAGAATGCCTTCATTGCCGTCAAGTTCATCGAAAATGTGCTGAATTGCTTCCAGTTCCGAAAACGAAAGGGTATTGATTGCAGATTTCACAATATGGATCTTCCTCTGCTCTTCTGCGTTTTCCTCATTGACGGAGCGCATCATCTCCAGACCAACTACTGTAGTGCCGTACTCACTGAGGATAATGTCGTCAATCGTATACTGTTCGTTGCACTTATAGATAAACAGCGTACCCAGACGCTCTCCGGCTATATCAATCGGTGTAATAATCGCCTGATAGATTCCTACGTTCTGTGTAAAACCAAGATTAGCCAGATTCACATTCTCCTTCGTGGAAAGAATACTCAGCAGCCGCTCGTTGAGAAGCGAATCAATAAAACCGCCTACCTGATCAGCTACCAGTTCTCCAATGACAGTGACCCCCTCACTGTAACCAATGCCTAATACTTTACCCTTTTTACTGATAACCAGGATATTTGACTTTAATATATCACTGAGCACGTCACATATATCGTTAAACACCACTTTGGATGAATTATTATTGTGCAGCAATTTATTAATTTTCCTGGTTTTATCCAATAACTGAACGCTCATGGATACCTCCTTATACAGTAGGTGCAAATATACTGATACAAGAAAATGTTACCATTATTTTCGGAAAATTGCAAGCTTTTTTATTAATTCGCACAATTTTTTGG
>JAQYDI010000170.1 GCA_028724245.1 Lachnospiraceae bacterium | reverse complement strand
CCTGCGTTATATCCAGCCCCAGGGGAAAATGTCTATACAAAGCAGGAATTTCATCTAATGAAGACACTATGTTAAATTTTCAAGGTACATATGACAATGGAATATCCATAAAAGTTCCATTTGTCGGGCAACTCATAATATAGAAACAGACAGAACTGCAAATCAAAGTTTGCAAGAGTCATAATCCATTTTTGAGAGAAGGTCAGTTTAATGAACAGTCAATTTATAAAAGGTGTATTGTTTGAATGGAATAAAATAGATAATAACAGCTACTTAAAGAAAATAGAAGCATTCAGGGGTATTGAAAAACTTGAATTCAATAATCCAATTACCTTTTTTGTTGGTGAAAATGGAAGTGGAAAATCAACATTGTTGGAGGCAATTGCGGCAGCACATGGTTTTAACCCGGAAGGCGGGACCAGGAATTATGTTTTTTCTACACATGATACACACTCAGAGTTATGTGATGCAATAAGGATTGTCAAGGGTTACAGAAAGGAAAAATGGGGATATTTTCTAAGAGCGGAAAGCTTTTACAACGTTGCAACTCAGGAAGAAGAGTACGCCGATGCAGAACATCCTTCGGCTAAATATCATGAAAAATCCCATGGAGAGAGTTTTCTGGCATTAGCGCAGAATAATCTGCGGGCAAACGGGCTGTATCTTTTTGATGAACCGGAAGCAGCATTATCTCCGCAGAGACAGCTTACATTATTAATGGAGATATATAAGTGTGCAAAAGAGGGAGCGCAGTTTTTTATAGTGACGCATTCGCCCATTTTGTTGGGAATTCCAGATGCAGATATATACTGTTTTGATCATGGTAAGATACATTTGTGTGAATATGAAGAAACGGAAAGTTATCAGGTTACAGAAATGTTTATAAACAATAGACAGATGCTGTTGGACAGACTTTTGAAAGAGTAGTTTTGTCATATTTCAAAAATCAGTACACACACTATTTACTTAAATTTTACTATGCTGAGATAGCAGGATTATTGTTGTTATCATACAATCAAACTATCATGGTTTATTGGAGGCAGCGTAATGAAAAATCCTAATATATGCAGATATATTATGTTTATTCTGATTATTATTGGTTTGCTTATTGCCGGAATATCTGGAGTTATTTGGGGAATAGAACCCGTATCTCCGCTTTTTGTGGCAGGTGCACTTATTTCTATTGGTGCGTTAATCTTTGGGATTATTTCAGTTCGTTGTCCATCCTGCCACAGGCAGCTGCATTTAAAAGGAATACAACCAGATGAGTATTGCCCTCATTGTGGAGAAAAAATAGAATAATGAATGATCTTCCCATATGCAGTTTTCATTTCATTCCACGGATAGTGCAAAAAACACGGCGGCAGAATGGCAGTGGTATCCTGTAAAGGGGACCGTTGAAAGCGCGTCCCCGTACAGGATATCACTGCCATTCTGCCTCACACCCCATTTACTATCCGCAGAAAAAAACTGCACAAACCACACCTACTCCACGCTTTTCAGTGATTCCACCATATCGATCTGCTTCAGTTTTCTGTACATGACCCCATTAACAAATACTGCAAATGCAATGGTGAACAGGACGCTGTACAGATAGCTCTGCGGGCTGATGTTTCGTCCGAACATGATCATGTCCACTTCCAGCGTCAGAATCATATACCGGTGCAGCCAGGTTCCCATGAATACGCCTGCCAGAATTCCGAAAGCGGTGAGGAATACATTTTCCCGGTATACGTACATGGCTACTTCCATGTCGTAGAAGCCCAGTACTTTCAGGGAGGCAAGTTCTCTGCGCCGCTCGGAGATGTTGATGTTGTTCAGGTTGAACAGTACCACAAATACCAGAAGACCGGCCGATATGATCAGTACCCATACTACCAGATTCAGTGCATTCATCATGTCATCTACGGTTGCCTGCAGACTTGTTACCAGTGATACGGAAGTTACTGAATCTTTTTCCAGCAGATACTGCGCCAGTTCATTTTCCTCCTGGCTGCCGGTGCCTTCTGTGAATTTCAGGAACAGTTCATTATATTCCGGTTCTTCCCCGTAAAGTTCTTCGTAGAAGGCCGGTGACAGGTAAATATAGTTATACAGATAATTTTCCGCAATTGCTGTTACTTTTACCTCCCGGCGGTCTGCGTCATCCAGTTTCAGGGTAATGGTATCTCCCGGCTGCACATCCAGCGTACGGGCCAGTTTTTCCGTTAAAATCACACCATCATCTGTAAGATCGTATTTTTCACCGGTTGTCCGGTCGTGCAGATCGAGGTAATCTTTCATGGTCTCCTGATCTTGTGCAGTAAAGAAATACACCGTCTTTTCCGCTTCCTCCGTATACACATCCAGAGAAATCCGGCGGGCCAGCATACCGCTTTCAATATCCGGCTGTTCCTCTGTAACTTCCCGGATCAGCTCCTGTTTTTCCTCCAGGGAAATATCCTCATCGATATTGCAGGAAGCCGAATAGGTCCAGATAGTTTTATACTGCTTGTTGACGATTTCCGCAATGGAATCATGCAGTCCGAAGCTGACCAGCAGAAGCGACATGCAGCCGCCGATTCCGAATACGGTCATAAACAGACGCTTTTTATAACGCATCAGATTGCGGATGGTGGATTTCATACTGAAATTCAGCCGTTTCCAGATAAACGGTATGCGCTCCAGAAATACGCGTCTGCCCTGCTTCGGAGCAGGCGGGCGCATCAGAGAAGCCGGCGTGGAAAGCAATTCCTTATAGCATGCGGCAAATGCGGCTCCCACTGTACACAGCAGCGCCAGTCCGATAGAGAAGATGCACACACCCGGATGGTAAGGCATCAGCATATATCCTGTGTTGCTGTAAAGCATATTGTAGGCAGTCATGATCACATAGGGAAGCAGCTTCGAACCCAGAAGGACTCCGAAAATACCTCCTGCCATGGTTGCGCTGAAGGCATATAATATGTATTTGCCTGCAATGGATATCTTTCCGTATCCCAGTGCTTTCATGGTTCCGATCAGTGTCCGTTCTTCCTCGATCATACGGGTCATGGTGGTCAGGCTGACCAGCGCCGCCACCAGAAAGAAAATAGCGGGAAACACCTTGCCGATGGCACCAATGCGCTGTGCATCCATACCATATTCCACGCTGGTCTGGACAGTATCCCGGTCCAGCACGTACCATTTGGCTTCCGGAAGTTCAGTAAGCTCCTTCTCCCCATCGGCAATCTCTGCCCGGGCATCCGCAAGCTTCGGTTCTGCTTCTGACAGAGCATCTTCATATTCTTTCCAGCCGTCATCCAGTTCCTTTCTTGCATCCAGAAGCTCCAGACGAGCATCTTCCAGCTTTTTCCAACTGTCATCCAGCGTCTGTTTTGCCTCTGACAGCTCCTTTTCTGCATCATCCAGCTGTTTCTTTGAATCGGCCAGTTCTTTTTCTCCGTCATCCAGTTCCTTTTTCGCATCATTCAGCTGCTTTTTCGAGTCATCCAGCTGTGATTTTCCCGAAGCATACGCCGTTTCGCCTTCCTCCAGCTTCTTTTTGGCCGCTGCCAGCTGTTTTACGGAACTGTCGGCCTGGGCCTGACCGCTTTCCAGCTGTTTTTTACCGGCATTCAATTCTGCTTCCTTCTCCTGCAGTGTTTTCTGACCGGCATCCAGTTCTTCCTGCGCGGAGGATATGGAAACATAGCCTGACTCGATCTGACTCTGCGCCTCTGTCAGCTGCTTTTTTGAAGCCGCCAGCGCTTCCTTCTGTGCCTGCAGCTCTGCTTTTCCTTCTTCCAGCTGCTTTTCGCCGGATTCCAGCTGCGCAGCGGTCTGATCCAGCGTTTCTCCGGATGCGGCAAGCTGTTCGGCAGCAGCATCATACTCGGCCTGACTCTGCTCCAGCGCTGTTTTCTGCGCCTGCAGCGCTGCATTGCCCTGATTATACTGCTCCATCAGCTGTTGATATTCGTCGCTGTCCTCACCATAAGCTGCTTTCGCCTGCTCTGCCTGTGCCAGAAGCCCGTCCAGCTTCGCCTGTGCCGCCTGTATCTGCTGACATCCCGATTGCAGGGAAGCGGCCGACTCCTCAAGCTGCGCCTCTCCCGCTTCATGCTCTTTCAGGCCCGCCTCATAAGCCGCCTGCCCGGAGGCCAGTTCCTGTTCCTTTGATGCCAGTTCCTTCTCCGCTGCCGCAATCTGCGCTTCCCCTTCCTCACAGGACTTCAGTCCCTGAGAAACCTGTTCGGCCTGCTGATCCAGCTCACTTTTCTTCGTATCCAGCTCCTTCTGACCGGATTCCAGTTCCTTTTGCCCGTCGGCAAGCTGCTGCTCACCTGTTTCCAGCTGTGTCTGACTGTCCAGAAGCTGCTTCTGCGCATCGGATAAAGCCGAAACGCCTGCACGGTATTCCGCCCAGCCGTCATCCAGTTCCTTCCGGGAAGCCAGAAGCTTCTGCTCACCTGTTTTATACTCTGTCAGACCGCTTTCGTACTCCTGTTTTCCATCTTCCCAGGATTTCAGGCCGTCTTCGTACTTTTTCAGACCGTCTTCATACTCTGCCAGACCATCTTCATAGGACTGTTTGCCCTCCTCATACTGCGCCAGACCGTCTTCGTATTCTTTCAGACCGTCTTCATACTCCTTCTCGCCGTCTGTCAGCTCTGTTTCGGCATCCGCAAGCTCCTGTTCGGCATCGGCCACTTCCTTTTTCGCATCGGAAAGCTTTGCGTTAGCTTCATCATATACCTCAGTCCGGCGGATATCGCACCGCTCCCCTGCAATTTCTTCCAGACGATCCGTGACCAACGCCACCGCATCATCGTACTCGTCAGTAAAGGTGTTCATATCCCCGACACCTGAAACCTGCGTATAGATCACCGTATAGCAGTCCATGTCAAATGCTTCCGGCTGCACTACCATAAAGGCATCCACAGAACCGTCCCCGATGGAAGCCGAACCGCGGCTCCAGGAAAGATACCATGACCAGGTACCGCTGCCTACGATCGTAAACGTATCCGTCTTCAGATCCTCCGGGGCATTGCCCGATTCATCCGTCAGGGTCACCTGATCGCCGATCTCATAGCCCTGCTTATTCATAAATCCCACGTCCATGAAACATTCATCTGCTGTCTGCGGCATGCGTCCCGCTTCAATGGTCATACGGTTCATCTCTTCACAGGACGATACCACGCTCATCACCGGCTGGTCGTTATCACAGACAGCAAACAGCTCCGCCGAATAACCGCCTTCCGCCCGGTCGATCCCTTCCGTATCCGCAACCGCCTTCAGGTCATCTTCGGTCAGCCCCAGCGTGCCCATCACGCGCACATCCATAAAATCGGTCTCATCGTAATACCGATCCACCGACGCGGTCATATCCGGTTCCGCAGAACGTACCCCCGCATAAAATGCCGTTCCCAGCGCCACAATAAATAAAAGGGACAGGTACCGCCCTCTGCTTTTTCTGATCTCACGAAATAAATCCGTCCACTGTGCTTTTTTCATACTGTTCTCTCCTTACGCTGTGCCCGGCCTACCATTCGATCTGCTCCACAGGCATGGGATTTTCATTGTAAAATTCCCGTCCCACCTGACCGTTTTTAATCTCAATTACATGGTCTGCCATGGGCGTAATCGCCGTATTGTGCGTAATTACGATCACAGTCATATTTTTCTCGCGGCAGGTGTCCTGCAGAAGCTTCAGGATCTGCTTTCCGGTCTGATAATCCAGCGCTCCGGTCGGTTCATCACACAAAAGCAGCTTGGGATTCTTCGCCAGTGCCCGGGCGATGGAAACACGCTGCTGCTCACCGCCGGACAGCTGAGCCGGAAAATTCCCCGCTCTCTTCTCCAGTCCCACCTCCTTCAGCACCTTATCCGCATCCAGAGGCTCTCTGCAGATCTGTGCCGCCAGCTCCACATTCTCCCTTGCAGTCAGATTCTGAACCAGATTGTAAAACTGGAATACAAAACCGATATCATCCCGGCGGTAGCGGGTCAGACTGCGCCCGTTGAACAGAGCCACATCCTGCCCGTCCACCATCACCTTTCCGGAGGTTGCCGTATCCATCCCTCCCAGAATATTGAGAACCGTCGTCTTGCCGGCCCCGCTGGGCCCCACAATAATCACAAACTCCCCCTTTTCAATGGAAAAGCTGATGCCGTCCACCGCCTTGATCTCCACTTCACCCATCCTGTAAATTTTTCTTACGTTCTTTAACTCCACAAAACCAGACATACCGCCCGCTCCTTATCCTGATTGATCTGGTATTATTCTATAATCTTTTCGGCGCGGACTCAACCAGTTTATATTTTTTTCAGATTCTTTTCACAGGATGGTCATAAAAAAGACGGACTATCCACGATAATCCGCCTCTTTCTTAAAGATTAAAAATGCAGTTCCGTACGTCCGATCAGGTCCTTCTGAAGCGGTTTGCCCAGTTCTACAAAATATGCACTGTATCCGGCAACACGAACCAGCATATCTTTATAATTTTCCGGTTTTTTCTGTGCTGCTCTCATGGTGTCCGCACTCATAATGTTAAACTGAACATGCATGGCACCCTTTGCCAGATATTCGTCTACAAAATCCACCAGATTATCCCGTCCTTCTACGCCTGCAACTGCCTCCTGAGGAAATCTCATATTCATAAGCGTTCCGTTGCTTGCAAGGCTGTGATCTACTTTCGTCAGAGAATTGGTAAGCGCAGTCGGTCCGCAGATATCGTGGGAACAGCAATCGGTATGGACAGGACCCATATTTTCCGAGATTGCTTCTCCTTTCATACGTCCATCTGCCGTTGCATTGGTATTCAGTCCCATTGCCACATTTGCATTGACCGAATATACACCGGGACTGAATTTACCTCCCCGGGGATTGACTCTGTCGCTGATATGTCTGCAGTAGCATTCAAACATGAATTTGAAAAGTTCATCGGCATAATCATCATCATTTCCATAATGATGCACCTTTGAGCTGTTTACAAGAGCATACAGTTTTTCATGTCCTTTCCAGTTATCCTTTACCGCCTGAAGAAGTTCTGCACCGGTACAGCGTTTTTCTTCAAATACCAGCTGCTTGATCGCTGCAAGAGAATCTGCGCATGTGGCGATGCCGCTTGCCTGCGGGCCGGTTCCGTTGTATTTTGCTCCGCCTTCTGTCAGATCTTTTCCTTCTGCCAGACAGTCTTCATAAAATGCAGACACATAGGGGAGAGGCTTTAAGGTTCTGTGAGCCTGATCAATAATGCACAGGCTGCTGCACATCTGATCGGTCCAGAATTCAAACTGCGCATCCACGCTTTTCATAACTTCATCAATGTTCTGATATGTTTCAAGACTTCCCGTATCCGGTCCGAGGTGTCCGCCAACGGCCCCGCACTGTTCCCATCTGGGGCAGGTAGAGCCGCAATCCAGACAGCGTCCTCCATTTAACACCATTTCCATCAGTTTAGGCGTGTTTACATAGGCAGCATCATGCCATCCGTATTCCTTGCCGGGCAGATCGATTTCCACGCATCCTACTACACAGTAGTCCCTGGCTTCTTCCAGTGTCATTCCTTTGCGCATCATGCCCCGGATTGCAGGTTCATCGTTAAAAATCTTGGGATGTCCGTATCCGGCACGTACACATTCAATCGTTTTCACCTTCAGTTCATACGGAGTATTTTCGTGCATGCGTACGCATACCCAGGGATTCATCATACGGGTATGGGCAGAAGCTTCCAGCATGAGCATTGTCAGGTCATTGGTCGCGTCTTTTCCGTTTCTGTCCACGCCTCCGATGGTAAGACTTTCCCCGCCGAATCCGCGTCCATTACGCAGCGCCATGCTGCCGTAATCTTTCAGTTTGGTCGGATTGTTCATCTTCACATACTCAACCTCGAGCAGTTCAAGGGCAAACTCTTTTGTAATCGTGCCATTTTTCATATCCGCTTCATAATAGGGATATAACCACTGATCCATACGTCCGTAGGAAATGGAATGTCCATTGCTTTCCACCTGAATCAGAGCTGTCGCAATATTGAACAGCTGCAGTGCCTGCCAGAAGGTCTTCGGCGGTTCTCCCGCAATTTCATGGCAGTTGACTGCCATTGCTTCCAGTTCTTTTCTGCGCCTGTCATCTTTTTCTTCTGCTGCCATAGCTTCTGCAAGTTCTGCATAACGCTCAATATATTTTCTGGCTGCTTCATGCATAATGATCATTGCCTGATAAAACTCTTTTTTATCGGCATATTCCGGATCTCTTTTGCTTAATGCCGCCATTCTTTCTTTTGCCTCTGCAATCAGCCCGTTATAGCCGACTTTCATAAGCTTTACGTAATCAATGGCCAGATGTCCCACACCTGCATAGTGATACAGATTGGTCTGATAAATTCTCTTTCCCAGCTGGGAACCTTTCTTCTGGTCTTCCTCCAGTCTGGATTCCACCAGATCCGCAACCGTTTTCCCCTGCCACCATCTGCACAGATCCAGGATTTCCTGTCTTTCTTCTTCATTCCGGATATAAAACTGATCATGGGGGCGTTCTTCAAAAGGATGATTCAGAATTTCATCAATAATCCAGTTTACGGAAAACTCCGGATAAATCGGCGCTGCTTTTGCCGGCGCTGCAATTTCTCCCACGATCAGATCCTGATCATAAATATACAGCGTTGTATTCAGCAGTACTTTCTCAAAAGCATAGGCACACAGCAATTTGCGCGGACATCCTTCATGCTCTTTATACGCCTCTGTAACAAGACGAAGCCGTTCCACATCCACATAATACTCTCTGTCCAGAAAAGTCTGTCTCAGATCATTTACACGCGGGAAAGGAGACCAGTCCTCATGATGAACCTGGTATCCAAGACAATACGTTTTATCATATGGTTCTGTTCCGCATGCATTAGTATGATTTACACCCATCAATATTCCTCCTGTATGGTTCGCATCCGTCAATATTAACTTAACCTGCCTGACAGATTACTGTTTCACTTCGATTGATCCGGATCAATCTTTATGATTCGATTTTATCAGGAAATCAAATCCTGCGAAATCAGGCATCCGAGGTATCTTATATAGGGAACCCTCCCCATATTTTTCATACACCGCGAAGCGTTTACCATATGACAGGAAATACAATTACCTGCCGCGCAATAAAAAAGATCAGATTTCTCTGACCTTTTTCAATCTGCTGATATTTTAATCCATACTTCAAACCGCTGATTTCTCAATCTGCTGATTTCTCAATCCACTGATATAACTGATACCTGTTATTCACTCCACATTTGGTATAAATGTTCTGTACATGCTTTTTTACCGTATGATAACTGACGACCAGAGCATCTGCTATGGCCTGATATGTCAGTCCCTGATACATTAATTCTGCAACCTTTTTCTCTGTTGGTGTCAGAATATTTTTCTCTCCGGATAATCCCGGCTTTTTTTCTTCCGTCTTTCTTGAAATGGTGATCCAGTGATATCGGTCTACAATTCCATTGGAATAATGACGATCATACGTATAGATTTTAAAAACAAAATCCTTAATGACGCGGATCCGTACCCGATCTTCCTGAGACTGCTCATTCTCTCCGCCAAGGAGGAACGGAAGCCAGCTGCATGGATCGGTGCTGTTCATCTGTTCCGCAATGGATGTTCCGAGAAGATCCGCCAGATAATCCTGTGCAGTTTTGTTGTAGCTCATCACATGCATGAAATCATCTGTAACCAGATATGCCTTTTCTCCGGAAGCAATAATCTCGCCCTGAATATTGGAAACAATTCTGGCCTGCTCATACTTCTTGAAATTCTTATAGGAATTTGCTATATAAACATAAATCTCCCGTAAAGCCTGCATCTCTTCGTCTGTAAAATCACCCTCTGTCTGACTATAATCTCTCGGAATCTTCAGCCCAGTAAAATCAAGGCTTCCTGATTCCATTTTTATAAAAATCCCCCACTTTTTCGCAAAAAAAGGCTTGACAAATCTCCAAAAATTTGCGGCGAAGCCGATTAAATATATTTTATTTT
>JAQYDI010000169.1 GCA_028724245.1 Lachnospiraceae bacterium | reverse complement strand
CCGGAATCAGATTCCTGATCCATCCTGATCAGCCAATGGATACAACCTCATAACCGGCATCTACAACTGCTTTTTTCAGTGTTTCCAGATCATCGCAGCCGGTTACATAAGCCGCTTTGTCTTCCAGATTCACATCTGCTGCCACACCTGCGATTGCTTCCAGCGCTTTCTTAACATTTGCCTGACAATGCTTGCACATCATGCCCTCGATTTTGATTGTTACCATATGAATTTCCTCCTGTTCTGCTGCGTCTGCAGCTTCAATATAATTATCAATACTGCCTTCCGCCGTTTTGCTGTCCTTTCCGGCTTCACTGTGATGAACCGGGAAGAAACGCAGCCGAAGTGCATTCGATACAACAAATAAACTGCTCATGCTCATGGCAGCCGCCCCGAACATGGGATTCAGTTTCAATCCGAAAAACGGATACAGAAGACCCGCCGCCAGAGGAATCCCCAGACAATTGTAGAAAAATGCCCAGAACAGGTTCTGTCTGATATTGCGGATGACAGCTTTGCTGAGTTTTACCGCCGTTACTGCATCCATCAGGTCATTGCGCATCAGTACAATATCCGCACTCTCAATGGCCACATCGGTACCTGCTCCGATGGCAATTCCCACATCGGCTCTGGCAAGGGCAGGCGCATCATTGACACCGTCGCCGATCATCGCAGTCTTTCTGCCCTCTGCCATCAATGCAGCAATCTCTTTTTCCTTATCCTCCGGAAGTACTTCTGCAATAACCGTATCAATATCCAGCTGTCTGCGGATTGCTTCCGCAGTGCGTTTATTATCGCCGGTCAACATAACCACGCGGATTCCCATGTCTTTCAATGCCCGAACTGCTTCTTTACTGGTTGGCTTAATCACATCGCACACGGCAATCATGCCGATGATCTGCCGCCGGTCCGCAAAAATCAGCGGCGTTTTTCCCTGATCTGCCAGTTCTCCGATCCACTGATTCCACGTCCTGCCGGTTCCTGCAGCCTCACGGTCCAGAACGCCCGGAAGCTGTTCCTCCATCAGACGCACATTGCCTGAGCAGTACCATTTATCACCGATTACTCCTTCAATTCCCCGGCCGGAAAGGGAACGAAACTGCGATACGGGAAGTTTTCTGATCTGTTTCTCATCCGCATAGCGCAGGATCGCATCTGCCAGAGGATGTTCGCTGCCCGACTCCAGTCCTGCTGCGATCTGCAGAAGCCGTTCGGCAGGCATGGCGGCAATCACATCAGTCACCACCGGGCGTCCATTAGTCAGCGTTCCTGTTTTATCCATCACTACGTATTCCAGGCTGTGGGCAGTCTCCAGCGCATCACCCGACTTGATCAGAATACCGTTCTGAGCCCCTTTGCCGGTTCCCACCATGATCGCCACCGGTGTAGCCAGTCCCAATGCACAGGGGCAGGAAATAACAAGGACACAGATAGCACACGATAAGGCAAATTCAAATGAAGCGCCTGACAGGAGCCATACAGCTCCGGTTACAAGAGCGATTCCGATGACCGTCGGCACAAAAATACCGGCGATCTTATCTGCAAGCCGGGCAATGGGCGCTTTGCTGGAGCTGGCTTCCTCCACCAGTCTCATGATTCCCGCAAAAGCAGTATCCTCACCGACTTTTTCCGTCTGTACTTTAATAAAACCGCCTTTATTGATGGTGGCACCCACCACGCGGCTGCCCTTTTCCTTATAAACAGGGATACTTTCCCCGGTCAGCGCCGCTTCGTCAATACTGGTGCTGCCTTCCACAATGACACCATCCACCGGCACACTCTGTCCGGGGCGGATCACAACAATATCTCCCACGCGGACTTCCTCCACGGGCACTTCCACTTCCTGACCGTCCCTCTCCAGAACCGCTGTTTTGGGAGCCATATCCATCATTTTGCTGATCGCCTCACTGGTCTTTCCTTTGGAACGGGCTTCCATGTATTTGCCCACTGTGATCAGCGCCAGAATCATGGCTGCCGATTCAAAATACAGATCCATATGATACCGGTGCACCAGCTCCATGTCCTGCTGTCCCAGACCGTAGCTCATCCGGAATATTGCAAACAGACCGTATACCAGAGAAGCACAGGACCCGATTGCCACCAGCGTATCCATATTGGGTGCCCCGTGAGCCAACGTACCGAATCCCTTAATATAATACGCCCTGTTTACATAGATAATGGGCAAACACAGCAGAAACTGCACCAGCGCAAAGGAAACGGCATTCTCCGTGCCCTCCAGAAAGGATGGAAGCGGCAGGCCGATCATATGTCCCATGGACACATACATCAGCGGAATCAGAAAAGCGAAAGAAACTTTCAGACGAAACGCCATGTTCTTTCTCTGTTCCTCCAGTACATCAATTCCGCCTGAAGCGCCCCGTGAACGCGCTCCTGCGCCGGACAGAGCACCGGATCCTGTACCGGCGCCGTTGCCATGTCCTTCCTGTCTGGGAAAAGCTCCATATCCGGCCTTCTCCACTGCCTTCGCAATCTGTTCTGCACTCAATTTATCCTCTGCATAGTCCACCTGCATACTGTTGGTCAGAAGATTCACTGAAACCTCCTGCACACCTTCCAGTCCCCGGACGCACTTCTCCACCCGGGATGAGCAGGCCGAACATGTCATACCTGTCACATCAAACTTCTGTTTCATCGTACTCACCTCTAATCATTATACGTTATAGTATCTTCTCCATAATGCGGATAAATTCATCCACTTTTTCATCAATTTCTTCCTGTGATTCAGCATGAGCCACACAACTCTTCAGATGAGCGGATAAAACCTCCTTATTGGCACGCTGAAGCACGGAAGTTGCCGCCATCAGCTGTGTAGAAATATCAATACAATATCTGTCTTCCTCAATCATCTTCAAAATCCCGTCAATCTGTCCTCTGGCCGTCTTCAACAGCCGGGTAACCTGCTTCTTATCAGCCTGCATGGAAACACCCCTTTCTATAACACCCCCACGGGGTGTCCGTGTCATTATTATGACACAAAAAAAAGCCCCTGTCAAGGGGCTGAAGATACAGGTTTATCCCATCAAAACAGCTGAAAACAATATTACCTATCCTCTTTCCTCAGTATCCTGGGGAAGTTGATGATAAACATGGTTATGGTAGTCAGGGCTGCCAGAATGTCCGATACCGGTTCTGCCAGAAGTACGGCAAATACTTTATTTTCAAAGAAGCAGGGCAGAATGTAGATCAGCGGGATCAGGAGGATCAGTTTTCGCAGGCAGGCGAGGAACAGAGAAATTTTTGCCTGTCCCAGAGCCACAAAGGAAGTCTGAAAAGCATTCTGAAATCCCATCATGAAAATGCCGCCGAAATAAATATGCATCGCCCACACGGTAATCTGAAGCAGTTCATCGGAGCTGTTGTTGAATATCCTGACAAAAACTGCCGGGAACAGCTGTACCAGCAGGAAAAATGTGGTTGCTGTGGTTACGCAGCAGATTGCCATCAGTTTAATTGCCTGTTTTACACGGTCATCCTTGCGGGCGCCGTAATTAAAGCTGATCAGCGGCTGTGCGGCCTGTCCGAGGCCGCTGGTGATCAGCGAATTGATCTGCATGACACTGGACAGGATCGTCATGGCCCCCACGGCCATATCTCCGCCGTATTTTGCCAGAGATGAGTTGAAACAGATATTCAGAAAACTTTCCGTACTCTGCATCACAAAAGGCGATACGCCCAGCGACAGAACCGGCCCCAGAACCTTCCAGGAAATCTTCATATTCTCCTTCCGGATATGAAGAAGCGTTTTCTTTCCGGTCAAAAAACGCAGAACCCATACAGCCGACACTGCCTGCGATAAAACCGTTGCCAGAGCCGCACCGCGTACGCCCATATGCAGCCCGAAAATGAAAACCGGATCCAGTACAATATTGATTACCGCACCGATCACTACCGTCATCATACTGATCTGGGTAAATCCCTGCGTTGTGATAAAGGCATTCAGTCCCAGTGCAATCTGTACACAAATGGTTCCGCAGACATAAATCTGCATATAAGACCATGCGTATGGCAGGGTTTCACTGCTCGCACCGAACAGCACCAGCAGTTTCTGTCCAAAAATCAGAAAAAACACAGTCAGGATAAAGGAAATTCCAATGAGGGCCGTCGTGCAGTTGCCCAGTATCCGGTCTGCCCGGTCATTTTTTCCCTGCCCCATAGCAATAGCTGCCTGAGGACCGCCGCCCATGCCGATCAGCGCACTGAATGCGGAAATCATCATAATAACCGGAAAACATAATCCAAGACCGGTCAGCGCCTGTACTCCCGTCCCCTGTATATGGCCGATATACATACGGTCCACCACATTGTAAAGCATATTAACCAGCTGGGCCGCAACCGTTGGCACAGCCAGAGAAAACAGAAGCCTCCCTACGCTGCCATTACCCAGATCACGCTTCCCGCCGGAAGCACTGTTACGATTTGTTTCTCCATGCTTTCCGCCGGAGACACTGCTTTTATTCTCCTTTGTATTCATCTGAACTCATCTTCTCCTTTTCCTTCATCTTTTCTTTGCCCACTTTAAATCAAAAAAAGAACAGGCTCTGCTCTTTTCCTGCTCTTTTCCGTCATCATTGCCGGGAAATCCATTCGATTGATATACCAATGCCGCAGACCATTAATAGCGGATCACCAGTCCAAAACTTTCGCCTTTGAAATAATCAGGACAGTAGTTGGTCAGATAAAGCTGCATGGAACGTCTGTTAACAGGCATCTTCTGCAGAATACCGTACAGTTTTTCCAGTGCTTCATCGGCCAGAATATTCTCCCAGATACGTTCAAAATTGTTGTTCAGGTAAACATTGTAGGATTCTGCTCTGTCCGCTTCCAGTACATTGATTTCATCCAGCGGGATGATCATCTGACTCTCTGCTTCCAGTTCCTGATCTAATGCAACATCGGCATGCTCCAGTTCGCCGTAATAATTCAGTTCTCTCATCAATCTGTTTGCAAAGGAAGTATTATTGATTCTCTCTACAATCTTTTCTGCTTTTCCCACTTTGGTCATTGTAATCATGTTTGCCTCCTTCAGTGATTTTCAGTTACATCTCATACCTTTATGCAGGAAGCGCATCTTATCTGCGCTTTTTCATAACACAGAACATCATTTCTGTACACATAAAAGCATAACACTGTACCTGAAAAAAAACAATCATGAGACTGTATGAAAAAAGCGTTGTTCCATTTTCATTTTTGTAAATATTTTTTTCATTTTTTCCTGATTCCGGAAAATCATCATATTATATACACAAAAAAACGTTATTTTTTGTATTTCAGGAACAATTCCCGTCCCGTTTTATCCGATCAGCTCCTGCCAGCCAGGAATTTCAGGCAGTTCCGATTCAAAAACCGTTTGCTGAGAAAGCCCGCAGAATTCGATCTGAAGCCAGTTCTTCAGGTCTGCACCGTAATAAATAATATCTCCGCCATAGACAGACAGCACCGGTGCATCATCCGTGTCCGGAAGACATACCATGTAGCGATGGGCATACAGGGGAATCAGCACCGCAGCCCCTTTCAATCGTTCTGCAGCCATCTCCAGCGCCTGTTCTTCCTCCTCCGGACAGATTCCCCAGGCAGGCGGCCAGACTTCTTCCAGTTCCACCGCCGTCAGAATCCCCCGGATGGGGGCTTTCAGCTTCCGCCGCACCGTTTCCGTGTACTCCGGCGACTCATCCAGCCAGCGTACAAATCCATCCGATACCGGCATCCCCATCATATAAAACCGGCGCAGCATCTCCGGAAATACGATTCCGTATCTCTCCTGCACACGATCCAGCTGCTCTGCAGTCACATCTTCCAGAAAAACAATTCCCTGCGCTTTCATCTGTTCCATGATGTCATAATATTCTATCTGCATATTGCATCTTCTTTCTCTTTCTCCTGTCGGCGCCTCTGCTGTTCCTTTTCCATTTCGATACCGAAGGTTTCTGCTGCCTTCTGGTATTCTTCTTCATCCTCGATATTCTCCAGCTCGGTACGGTTATTGATCATACGGAACAGGAAAATATCACCCTCCGGATTATCCTTCAGCGGCATAACTGCCACATAATCCTTCGTTCCCATCACATATTTCAGCATGATCATACAATTGATTTTTTCTCCGTTATCTGTCGTAATCTGGATAATTCTGTCATCCAGATTAATACGGGAACTGCACTCTTCCCCACAGGTACTGCAATCCTGCGGATCACATTTATCAATCTTGTTCATCTCGTTCTCCATACTAAAATCCTCCTGTATATCATCTATAATATCGTAATAAAAAATGTACCCCTTCAAAGTCTGCCCGGAAAACGCTGCCTTTTTCTCCTGCATTAGTCCGATTCATCCAGACGGCTGCAGATCTGACGTATCCTGTCCTCATCCACCTTACCCTTTGGCGCCTTCATGGTTACCACCAGATTGGAAGTCCGGAAAATCTCCTTCGACATCTCCATAATGCGTCCGATGGTCACTTTCCGGTAGGCAGCCTTACGGTCTTCAACTGTCCGGTAGGGTTCCTCCAGAATATGACATTCGTAGGCGCGGTTCCAGTTAAAATCATCCGCATCATCCAACAGCAGTTCCGCATTGTCCACATAAGGCGGAAGCACATATGCCAGTTCATCGGTCAGACCGTATTTCATGGTGCTGCATACATGAATCACTTTTTCCATGGATGTGTAGAGATCAGCAGGGCGAACCTCATAATACACACTGATATTGCCGATATTGTTATATCTCTCATACTGGGAACCGAAGCTGTAGATCATCCCCGTCTTTTCAGACAATTCCTGATGGATCTTACAGCTCTCACCTTCAAACATCATGTCATACAGCAGGGAATTCTCCGCCTCCGTATACCGGCTGGTATCCACATCGAAAGAAAATCTCACATAATAATAGGTGCTGTTCTTCACAGCCACCCCGCAGTTTCTCCTGAAAAATGCATCAGGCACCGGTGCCAGATTCTTCCGGAAAGGCACTGTACTGCACAGAGGATACGCTTCGATACAGTCCATCAAAAATGAAATATCTTCCGAAGAATAGCAGCCGGTTACGTAGAAAAAGAGGTTATTCACCGAAAGCAGTTCACCGGCGGCCTGACGCAGCGCCTGTTTACCCATGCGGTCCAGATTGGAAAAAGTCCCTCCGATGGTATTTTTCAGGCTGGTCCCCTCCCAGACGATCTGCTGCGTAAAATGATCCAGCGAATGCAGTTCATCCGACTCTCTCAATTCTGATTTGATCCGCCTGCGCTCTGTAGCAATATCTTCCGATGAAAGCGTAAACGGCTCAAAAATCGACGTTAGAATTTCCGCTGCCTCTTTAAAATGAATACATGCACCGGTAATTTCAAACTGCATGAATTCCTTGTAGGTACAGCCATTAAACTCAAGTCCGAGCCGGTCCAGACGCTCAAAAAGCTTCCCCCCGTACTTCCGGTTGATATTCTTAAATACCATATGTTCAAAAAAATGGGAAATTCCATTCCTGTCATCCGTTTCAAAAAGAGAGCCGGCGCGGAGATAAAGACAAAGACAGAAGCTGTGCAGCTGCGGGTTGACATAACTGCAGACCGGCACCTGATTATCCGTCATCAGTGTCAGTTCTCCCTCCTGTGCCGACTGGTTGATATCCAGTTTTCTGATCAATACACACAAACACCTTTCCAAACATTTCTGTTAACTGATTGTACTTTTTCCCCCGGAAAAAGTCAACCGCTATGTTGCAGTTCGAGCAGCAAACTGCCGCATTTATTTAAAACCGTTCCAAACATTCTCAAACAACTCCAATCGCCATCAAACAGATATAAATACTTGAAATCATTTATAGATTTTTTCATAAAGGCTGATTAATATATAGATTTTTTTAATGAATTGTGATAAAATATGGGCAATTTGAAGAAATTTCTGTCGTAAAAAATACTGTAGTAACCGTAACAAAAGAAGGGAGATTATCCATGGAATTCAAACAGCTTGAGGCTTTTGTGGCCGCAGTTGATTACAACAGCTTCTCAGAGGCAGCCAAGCATCTGTATCTGACCCAGCCTACCATCAGCGCTCATATCAGTTCTCTGGAGAAAGAGCTGAACTCC
>JAQYDI010000168.1 GCA_028724245.1 Lachnospiraceae bacterium | reverse complement strand
TTTCAGTAAACCAAAGAATGATTTAAAAGAGCCGTCTACTTCTTTCAGTATCTGCTGTGCCATGTTGGAATTTAAAGTTTTATAGTTCGGACTGTTTTTTAAAAGAGTGTAATTCTTCTCGTATTTAAGAAATTTCCCTTTGGTAAAGTAATACTGACGCACATTGTAGATTGCTTCATTTGTAAGGTTTTTGGCTATATGGCATAATTCTTTGACAGCACGATAATCTTCCTTAGATAGATGTTTTATCTGTTGTTTTATGGTAAGATACATATGGTTTCTCCTTTCTGCAGATTCAGGGAAAGAAGTTCTCTATGTATTCATTATAGCATATCATTTACTAAAAGTATATTATTTTAGCAAATAATATACTTGACGCCATTCATCCCACGGTCTAAAGACCATGGGTTTTCTGGCTAACATTTTATAAACTGCTTCCCGGCCAGAGGATCATCCGGACGCATCCCCACGACCCAATGGTCACTGTCCTTGATCCGGATATAATCAAGTCCCTCCGTGTCCACCGGCTCCATAAATAATGCAGCATCCACAAGGCCTTTATTCATCATCTCATATATGGTATCCGCCGTTGCTGTATGGAGGGCAATCTGAACCAGCGGATATTTTTCTTTGTAACTGCGGCATATCCTGGCCAGAATCTCCACCGCCGCAAATTCGCCGCATCCCACCGTAACCGTTCCGCAGATTACTTCTTCCGATCCCTTAAGTTCCTCCAACGTCCGATCTTCAAGATCAAGAATCTCCAGAGCCCTTCTCTTCAGCAGGATTCCTTCTTCTGTAAGTGTAATACTTTTTCCTTTCCGGACAAACAATTCCAGCCCCAGTTCCTCCTCAAACGCTGCCAGCTGTCTGGAAAGCGTCGGCTGCGTAATATGCAGCTGCTCTGCAGCTCTGGTAAAGCTCTGTTCTTTTGCTACCGTCAAAAAATAAGCGTACCACTGTTTTTAATGATACGCTTATTTCTGTTTGCAACTTTAGATTGCAGAAGGCAGATATCCCTGATATAATCTGTTTGGGTGCTGCCAATAACGGTAGGCGGTTGGTCCTTCTCCAGAGGGACTGTGACCCTCTGATTACATAGATATCCCGAAAAGGAAATCAAACGGAAAGGAGGGCAGGCTTATGAGTGATTTTGAGATGCTCTCCATCGTACTGATGATCATCAGTCTGGTGGTATCAATCTTGATAGCATATATCGAAAACACAAGAAAGTAACCGCCCCAGTCAAAGTACGGTTACTTTCCAACAAGAAGTAAGATTACTTGGGACCAACCGTCTATCGGCAGTGCCCTTTTCCTATCTACAGCCATTATATCATAATTGGAATGAAAGTCAACCAATCGCATACCTCATAAATCCGACAACAGATTTTTTTATTGAGTCCAACTTAATTCGCTACACAACGCGTAGCCATTTGAAAAAAATCAGCTTGTAACCTCTTGTATCCAAAAAAGAAGCCTGAAACAATTGGCAATTTCAGACTTCTTTTTCTCCTATCTCCGTACCAGCAGACTTACACATTCCACCCCTGTCGTATGCGCAAACATATCCACCGGCTGCACTTTCACCGTTTCATATCCCCGTTCCGACAGGTAATGCAGGTCTCTGGCCAGCGTGGACGAGTTGCATGATACGTAAACGATCCGTTTTGGTGCCATGCGCACCATGGTTTCCAGTACGATTTCCTCACAGCCTTTGCGGGGCGGGTCGGTGACGATGACGTCGGCGTGGATGCCTTCTGTTTCATACAGCTTCGGCAGCACTTCTTCTGCTTTTCCTACATAGAATTTCACGTTGTCAATGCCGTTGTTTTCCGCATTGATCCGCGCATTGTCGATGGCAGGCGGTACGATCTCCACGCCGTAAACCTGTCTGGCTCTGCGGGCCAGAAACAGGGAAATGGTGCCGGTGCCGCAGTACAGGTCCCACACGGTTTCCTGTCCGGTCAGTCCTGCAAAATCAAGGGCCGTTTCGTACAGTACCCGCGTCTGAATGGGATTGACCTGAAAGAAAGACTGCGCGGATATCTGATAGCGGATATCGCCGATCATATCCGTAATATATCCCGGCCCTGCCAGATTAACCATCTGATCTCCCAGAATAACATTGGTTTTCTCCGTATTAATATTCAGGCAGATGCTGGTCATGCCTTTTATCTGCAGAAGACGGTTCACCAGTTCTTTCTGTGCAGCCGGTACCTTCAGCTTCCGTTCATTGATCACCAGACAGACCATGATTTCCCCGGTAAAATACCCGGTGCGGATCATGATATGGCGCAGGACGCCTCTGCCTGTGGTTTCATTGTAGGCCGGAATTTTATAATCCTCCATCCACTTCCTGATGATGGCAATGATTTCTTCATTGACCGGCTGCCCGATGTAACAGCAGGGTGTTTCAATAATGGCATGGGTCCTGCCGGCGTAAAATCCGATCTTAATCTGACCGTCCTTCCCCTGTCTTACCGGATACTGTGCTTTATTCCGATAATGCCAGGGGCCCTGCTCTGCTGCCGCTTTCTGCTCCGTATTCCGGCTCTGTTTCTGTCCTGCGTCCGCATCCTTCTCCTGCCCTGCATTCATGCCCAGTGTATCCAGTACGGGCACCTGAGGCAGATGTCCTATGCGGCTGAGATGATTTTTCACCTTTTCGGTTTTGAATTTCAGCTGTGCTTCATAACTCATGGACTGGAGCTGACAGCCGCCGCAGGGGGCTGCCGCAGGGCACCGGGGTTGTACCCGGTCTTTTGAAGGCTCCAGAATTTCCATCAATCGGGCATAACCATATCCCTTTTTCACGGAAATCACCTTCGCCCGAACCCGGTCTCCTGTCACCGCATCCTTAATAAAGAGGGCAAAGCCCTCTGTTTTGCCTATGCCCTCTCCATTCTCACTCATGTCTGTAATTGTCACCGTCACCAGATCGTCCTTTGCCACCGGCGCCGTATATTTTTTCTTATCAGTCATAAATACTCCTGACCCTTATTCCTTTCCTACAGCGGATTGGTTCTCTTGAAGTTGCTTTCCAGCAGGCGGTTGTAGCCCAGCCATTCGCTGTCGCTGTTATTGTTCTCCAGAAGTTCCCGCATGGTTTCCAGTTTTGCATCCGTATTATCGGCAAAATTCAGCGCAGCGGCTTCAATGATGGCCGGTTTCTTCGGGGAACCGTATTCCAGCTCGCCGTGATGTGCCAGAATGCAGTGCTTCAGTTCATTGGCGGTTTTGGCCGGAAAACCGGGAATCTTTTTAATATGCTCTCCCACCAGCTCGGCACCGATTACGATATGGCCCAACAGCTGGCCGTCCTCTGTATAATCATTCTCCGGAAAAGCGGACAATTCCTTTGTTTTTCCGATGTCGTGAAGCATAGCCGCCGTCAGCAGAAGGTCCCGGTTCAGAATGGGGTACTGTTTGCAGTAGAAATCACACAGACGGACAACGCCCAGCGTATGCTCCAGCAGGCCGCCCACAAATCCGTGATGCACGCTTTTGGCTGCGGAATGGGTGCTGAATGTCTTTGCCAGCGCCTTGTCATCGATAAAAAAGCTGCGCACCAGCGCCTTCATCTTGGGATTTTCCAGACTTTCCATGTACTTCATCAGTTCCCGGTACATGTCGTTAATGGCATAACGGCTGCAGGGCAGATAATCGGCGGGATCATATTCATTCTCCGCTGCCACCCGCACCCGGCGCACATTCAGCTGCAGAGACCCCTGATAGCTGGTCACTTCGCCTTCTACCTGAATATAATCCATAGCATCAAAATGGTTGATCCCGTTGCTCAGATCCCAGATCTTGGCATCAATAGTACCCGTCTTATCCTGCAGAATCATGGAAAAATAATTTTTTCCGCTTTTGGAACGCAGATTCTGTTTCTGCTTACACAGGTAAATATCAACTGTACGATCGCCTTCACGTAAATTTCCGATAAATTTCATAACTATAATGACGGTTCAGAGACCGTCTTCCTCCCTTCTTTCAGTCCTGACGAACTGTCGGAGTGATCTTCAACTCCATTTTTTTATATGCACCCTGACTGCTTCTGTATACGATCATTTTCACTTCCCGGTCCGGCGTCAGATTCTTAAGAACCTCCTCGTATTCGCTCATGGAAGTAATCGTCTGTCCATCCAGCTTCTCAAGTACATCCCCTACCTGTACACCGGCTTCATAAGATGCACTGTCTTTTTTCACATCTGTAACATAAATACCCTGCGGAATTTCATTCTCTTTGCTGATCGCCTCATCAATATCCTGTCCCGTAATGCCCAGTCCCGCAGTTTTTTCTCCCCTGTAAATACGGTTGACATACACCATCACGCGATTGATCGCATAAGCCTGAGAATAACCGCTGCCGATACTCTGTTCCTGTCCGGTATAGATCCCCAGCACCGCTCCGTCAAGCCCCATAAGAAAGCTGCAGCCTGAACCGTTGATATGAACAGAACTCTGGATTCCTTCCGAAGAGCAGTCAACCAGCTGCAGACGGTCATTGATCCTGGAAACAAAACCGATTCCCACAGAACCTTCGCTTCCATCCGGACTGCCGACAGCAAAAACAGGCGTCCCCTGAGATAATGCAGAAGGATTTCCGATTGCAGCCGGAGTCAGTTCCTTTTTCATGTAAGCTGACAGGTTCTTCCCTTCCACCGATACAACTGCCATATCATACGTGGTATCATATCCTTCCAGCTGTGCTTCCGCCCGGGTTCCATCAGAAAATTCCATCTGAATGGCGGCTGCTCCCCGAAGGCTTGTGTAACCGGTGAGTATATAAAATCGATCCGACTCTTTTTTTATCACGATTCCCGACTGACTGTACCGGCTGTCATAACTGACCGCAAACCAGTCCACATCCTTTTTCACAGCAACTACTGTTACCATGGATTTTTTCAGACTGTCCACCGCTTCTGCGATATTCTCGTAAAAAACCTCCTCTTCCCGCAGGGAATCCGCTTCTACGATCTGCGATATAAGCTTTTCCAGTTCTTCTTTATTCTCCGGCATGATATTCTCCGGTGAAATCTGCGTTTCTTCGGAAACTGTTTCTGTCTCCTCTTTCGCAGATTCCCCCCGCAGATACGGGCGAAAAATCATGAGACAAAAAGTAAAAACCAGCGCCGCCGTCAGGCCGAAGACAGTTCCGCCGATCACCGGTCTCCCAAGCAAACGGACAGTCTCTTCTCTGCGGTTCTTTTTCCTCACTATCTTTTCCCGGATAAAATCCGGCTGATTATCCTTCGAATGATCTTCCATATCAAAACCCCATGCAGGCAGCGCTGCCGCTGCATCTGCGTCTGCAATGTTACCGACATACCACTGTTTATTATAAAATATATTATTTGCAATGTGAAGCTTTTTTTCTCACATTGCACGAAATCCTGCTCTGTAGTATAATGGGTACTGTTCAGAATCAGGCTGATCTGTGCCGCTGAACAGCTGCTGCGAAATTTATTTTTACGGAGATTCGTATGAACAAAAAAGCTTTAAAAACTTTGGAATATGATAAAATCATGGAACGGCTGGCCGGCTTTGCCACCACACCGTCAGGTAAGGAGCGCTGCCTGCAGCTGGAGCCCATGAACGATATCGGTCAGATTCGTCTGGCCATTGAAGAAACCACCGATGCCGCCGACCGGATCCGCCGCAGAGGCAATCTTTCTTTTTCCGGCGTCCGTGATATTCTGTCCTCCATCAAGCGTCTGGAGATCGGTTCCAGTCTGGGAATCGGCGAGCTTCTGGCAATCAGCAGCCTTCTGACCGTTGCTTCCAGAGCAAAATCCTTCGGCAGAGAAGATGATGAGACTCCTGATGATTCCCTGAGCGGATATTTTTCCGCTCTGGAGCCCTTAACGCCTCTGAATCATGAGATTCAGCGCTGCATCAAATCAGAAGAAGAAATCGACGATAACGCGAGCCCCGCGCTGCGCCAGATCCGCCGTACCATGGGCGGTATCAATGCCAGAATCCACGCTCAGCTGAACACACTGCTGACCGCCCATAAAAGCGAACTGCAGGATGCCGTGGTAACCATGCGCAACGGCCGCTACTGTCTGCCGGTTAAAGCAGAGAACAAAAGCCAGATCCCCGGTATGGTTCATGATCAGTCCTCCACCGGTTCCACCTATTTTATCGAGCCCATGGCTGTCATCAAGCTGAACAACGAGATGAGAGAACTTGAAATCCGCGAACAGAAGGAGATCGAAGTGATTCTGGCCAACCTGAGCAATCAGGCAGCCGCTTACACCGCCCAGCTGACAGAAGATTTTCAGGTTCTGACCCGGCTTGACTTTATCTTTGCCAAAGCGGCATTTTCCAACAGCTATAAAGGCTGTGCACCGGTATTTAATGAAAAGGGAATCATCCACATCCGCGACGGACGTCATCCGCTTCTGAATCCGGAAACCGTAGTTCCCACAACCATCCGGCTCGGTGACGATTTTACGCTGCTGATCATCACAGGTCCCAATACAGGCGGTAAGACAGTTTCCCTGAAAACCACCGGTCTCCTGCAGATGATGGGACAGGCCGGCCTGCACATTCCGGCATTTCAGGGCTCGGAACTGGCCGTATTTGATGAAATTTATGCTGATATCGGGGATGAGCAGAGTATTGAGCAGAGCCTCAGTACCTTTTCCTCCCATATGACCAATATCGTACCGATTCTGGAAAAAGCCGACAACCGCTCTCTGGTGCTGTTCGACGAACTGGGTGCCGGTACCGACCCCGTAGAAGGCGCCGCCCTTGCCATGGCGATTCTCAATTATCTGCACAACATGCAGGTGCGCACCATGGCGACGACCCATTACAGTGAACTGAAGGTTTACGCCCTGTCCACCGACGGCGTGGAGAACGCTTCCTGCGAATTCAACGTGGAAACCCTTTCTCCCACCTACCGTCTGCTCATCGGCGTCCCCGGCAAAAGCAACGCCTTTGCCATTTCCAGAAAGCTGGGACTGGAAGAACACATTATTGAAACCGCCGGCTCCTACATCGGCAATCAGGATAAGGCTTTTGAAGATGTAATTTCCGATCTGGAACATGCCCGTCAGGAGATGGAGCGGGAAAAGGCAGAGATCGAGCGGCTGAAACGCGATGCCAGCATCCTGAAAAAACGGACCGAAGAACAGAAACGGCAGCTGGATGAGCGCAGAAACAAGATTCTCGAACAGGCCAACGAGGAGGCCCGCGACATCCTTCAGAAAGCCAAAACAACTGCCGACCAGACCATCCGCCGAATCAACAAACTCGGAATGGCCGGAGGCAATATGCAGGAGCTGGAGGAAGAACGTGCCAAACTCCGAAACCAGCTGCGCAAAAATGATCAGAAAAAGGAAAAACGGCTGCGCGCCTCCGTTAAAACGGCCCGTCCGGAAGATATCAAGATCGGTGATTCCGTGCGCGTAATTTCCCTTAATACAAAGGGTACTGTCCTCACCCTTCCCAACAACAGGGGAGATCTGCAGGTACAGATGGGTATTATGACTTCTCAGGTAAATGTAAAAGATATTGAACTGCTGAAGGTAGACACTCTTTCCGGCCCTGACGGTGCCATCACGGCCAGCCGCAGATCCGGCAAAGGCAGCGGTGCAAGCCAGATCAAGATGAGCAAATCCATGAATGTCAGCAGTGAGATCAACCTGATCGGCATGAATGCCGATGAAGCCATCGCCGCCCTGGACAAATATCTGGATGATGCTTATCTGGCTCACCTTCCTCAGGTCCGTGTTGTGCACGGCCGCGGTACCGGTGTTCTGAAAAATGCCGTACACAACCATCTGAAACGCCTGCGCTATGTAAAAAGCTATCGTCTGGGAACCTTCGGCGAAGGCAATACCGGTGTAACCATCGTAACCTTCGATACCTCACAGTAAAAAGGAGACTATTTATGGCAAAACAGAAAATCCTGATCGTGGATGATGACGAAATGATCAGTGAACTGATTGCACTTTACCTGGCAAAGGAAATGTATGAAACCCGCATTGTGGGTGACGGTTATGAAGCACTGACGGCATTTGAAGAGTTTCAGCCGAATCTGGTTCTGCTGGATCTGATGCTCCCCGGCATAGACGGATATGAAGTCTGCCGTGAGATCCGCAAAACCTCCAATACGCCCATCATCATGCTTTCCGCCAAGGGCGAAGTGTTTGATAAAGTCCTTGGACTGGAACTGGGTGCCGATGATTACATCATCAAGCCTTTTGATTCCAAAGAACTGGTGGCAAGAGTCAAAGCAGTGCTCCGCCGTACTTCTTCTCCTGCCGCACCGGTCATACAGATTCCCGACCAGCCCGCCGCCCAGTACGTGGCCTATCCGGATCTGATCGTCAATCTGACCAACTATTCTGTAACTCTGAAAAACAAACGGCTGGACATGCCGCCCAAGGAGCTGGAACTGCTGTATTTTCTGGCAAAATCCCCCAATCAGGTCTTTACCAGAGATCAGCTTCTGGATCATATCTGGGGCTATGAGTATCAGGGCGACACCCGCACCGTGGATGTACATATCAAACGTATCCGCGAAAAAATCGGTGAAAATCCCTGCTGGAAACTGGCAACTGTCCACCGGATCGGATACAAATTCGAAGTAACAGGCTGATGAAAAAGAAATTAAAGCTGAAATTTATGCTGGGCTTTCTGGCAGTGGGACTGATTGGTTTTCTGCTGATTTCCACTCTGGCCTCCGATGCGGTTTTGAAAGTCCTGACAGATCTGCAGGCGAAAACCCTGTATGAAAAGGCAGAAGAAATTGCATCCGAATGCGTCAGCTCCTACAATGGAAACATGCAGCCTCTGACCAGCAGGCAGAACGAATATGACGGACTGGCAAAAGGCCTTGATTCCAGCATATGGATTGCCGACAGTGACGGAACCGTGATTTATGACAGTTCCGATACATTTACCGGCAGCACCATTCCCGGTTTCGATCCGGCTTCCTTCGGACACGGCACAAAACGGCAGGCCGCCTATTCGGAAACCGGCCGTTTTTACAATATGTTCAGTACCGGACATCTGTCCGTCATGACATCGATCCACGTCAATTATCAGACGCGTGGCTATGTCATGATCCATTATCCGCTCTCCCTGATCGAGCAGAACCAGTATGACATCCTGAACCTGCTTTATCTGACCGGCAGCATCATTTATCTGCTGTCCTTCCTCCTGCTGATCGTGTTTCAGCTCTGCGTCTACCGGCCGCTGGGGGAAATCATTCATGCGGCTGACGAATACGCCGGAGGCAATCTGAAATACCGCTGCCCGGTTTCCAGTGATGATGAACTGGGCTATCTGTCTGCCACTCTGAACTACATGGCAGCAGAACTGAACAACTCGGAAGAATATCAGCGCAAATTCATATCGAATGTGTCCCATGATTTTCGTTCGCCGCTGACTTCCATCCGGGGGTATCTGGTAGCAATTCTGGACGGCACCATTCCGCCGGAACTGTACGAAAAGTATCTGAATATCGTCATCCGCGAAACAGAGCGCCTCAATAAACTGACGGAAGGGCTTCTGACTCTGAACCAGTTGGGAGGCGGCAGCTCTCAGGGACTGAACCTGTCCCGTTTTGACATCAATCAGACCATTAAGGATACCTGCGCCACCTTTGAAGGACGCTGCCGCACCGGGAATCTGACCTTCAATCTGACTTTTTCCAGCAAAACCATGATGGTACAGGCTGATTTCGGCAAAATCCAGCAGGTCATCTACAACCTGATCGACAATGCCATCAAATTCTCCGGCAATGATTCCAGCATTGACATTGAAACCTATGACCGCAACGGAAAGGTTTTTGTATCTGTTAAGGATCACGGCTGCGGAATTGCCAAGGAGAATCAGAAAAAAATCTTCGAACGTTTTTACAAAGCAGACAATTCCCGCGGCAAAGACAAGCAGGGAACCGGTCTGGGACTGGCCATCACAAAGGAAATCATCAATGCACATCATCAGAATATTGATGTAGTCAGCACACCGGGAGTCGGAACTGAATTTATATTTACACTTCAGAAAAGCAATGGATAAATATTTCCTGTACTTACAGGTTACTATTCAGAGCCAAACTCGAAAACAGCCGGAGATTTCCTTCTTCCGACAGGAAATCTCCGGCTGTTAGTTGTTATTTATTTCCAGTGCAGTCTATGAAGCTCTCCGTCATGCTGCATGCCTGCAAAATTCTGCTGGCGCAGCGCTTCGTAAAGTACAATAGACGCGGAATTGGACAGATTCAGGGAACGGATATCCGGATTCATGGGGATACGGATGGCTGTTTCTTCATACTCCACAAGAATCTCTTCGGGAATTCCGGCACTTTCCTTGCCGAACATAATATAATCATCCGGCCCATAGGCAACTTCCGTATACAGCTTCCTTGCTTTCGTTGTGGCCATGAAAATATGGGCTCCCGGATTTTTCTCCAGAAAATCCTCAAAATTCTCATAAATCGTCACATCCAGATCCGGCCAGTAATCAAGGCCCGCACGCTTGAGTGTCTTGTCATTGATCTGAAATCCCAGCGGCTTGATCAGATGCAGCCTGCTGCCCGTTGCCACGCATGTTCTTCCGATCGTCCCTGTATTGCCGGGAATTTCCGGCTCATGCAGCACAATATTCATCATCCAAAAAACCTTCTTTAATTTTCTATAATTTATATCTCATGCACCGGCAGAGTTTTCACAAAATTCTCCACACGCTCCAGTGCTTTTTTCAGACTCTCCAGAGAATATGCATAGGAAATACGAATATATCCTTCGCCGCTGCTGCCGAAGGCACTGCCCGGTACTACAGCCACTTTCTGTTCTTCCAGCAGTCTGGTGGCAAATTCCTCGGAAGTCATACCGTACTTTTTAATACTGGGGAACACATAAAATGCGCCTCTTGCTTCAAAACAGTCCATGCCGATCCGGCGCAGCTCATGAAGCAGATAACGCCGTCTCTGATTGTAGGCTTCCGTCATATAAGCTACATCATCATCGCCATTGCGCAGCGCTTCCACAGCAGCATACTGGCTGGTGGTCGGTGCACACATAATGGCAAACTGATGGATCTTCACCATCTGATCGATAATCTCCTGAGGACCGACCGCATAGCCAAGACGCCAGCCGGTCATGGCAAATGCCTTGGAAAATCCGTTGATTACAATAGTACGCTCTGCCATGCCGGGAAGCTCCGCAATACTTACGTGCTTTTCACCGTAAGTCAGCTCTGCGTAAATTTCATCAGAAATCACATACAGATCGCGATCAATACATACCCGTGCAATCTCTTCCAGATTTTTACGCGTCAGCACGGCCCCGGTAGGATTATTGGGGAAGGGCAGAATCAGAACTTTTGTTTTGGGGGTGCAGTTTGCTTCTACCTCTTCACCGGTCAGCTGAAATTCGTTTTTTTCCTGCAGGGGAATCGATACCGGTGTCGCATAAGTCAACTGTGCACAGGGCAGATATGATACGTAGCAGGGTTCGGGAATCAGCACCTCATCTCCCGGATCCACCATGGCACGAAGGGCAATGTCGATGGCCTCACTGCCGCCGATAGTTACAAGAACCTGTGAATCTTTATAGGAAAGATTGAATTTTCTGCGCAGATAACGGCAGATTTCCTCTTTCAGTTCCTTCAGACCTGCATTGGAAGTATAGTAAGTACGGCCATGCTCCAGAGAATAGATGCCTTCCTCGCGGATATGCCAGGGGGTATCAAAATCCGGTTCGCCTACACCAAGGGAAATGGCATCCGGCATTTCACTGACCACATCAAAAAATTTACGGATTCCGGAAGGCTGTATCTCCCGGCACATCCTGGAAATCGGATCTCTCATGGTGTAATCTTCATCCTTTCATCTTCTTTTTCTTCATCTACCAGAACAATACCGTGGTCTTTGTATTTTTTCAGGATAAAGTACGTTGCAGTACTCATAACCTGATCGAGAACAGAAAGCTTCTCTGTTACAAACTGGGATACACCGCGCATGGTTTTTCCTTCCAGCATAACCGTAAAATCATATGCGCCGGACATCAGATAAACTGCATTGACTTCCGGATATTTCATGATACGTTCTGCAAAATTGTCAAAACCTTTACCTCTCTGGGGTGTTACCCGCACTTCGATCAGCGCTGTAACCTTCTCTTCGGAAGTGTTGTCCCAGTTGATCAGTGTATGGTAACCGCAGATAATATGTTCTTTCTCCATATCCGCAATGGTATTGGCAATAACGGTTTCATCCTCACCCAGTAAAATCGCCAGTTCATGAAGATTGATACGACTGTTTTTTTCAATAACCGCAAGAATCTTGTCTCTCATCTCTATCTCCTCCTTGTGAATCAGGGCACCGGCCTGTCAGCCGGGCGCGCATTGTATTCATGTTATCATTTTTACATGTTTTTTTCAACATACACTTTCAGAAGTTCATCAGGCTGCGGTCTGTTCAGACAGCTTCGGATCTCTCCATGACAGATCACCTTGTCCTTATCGGAAGAAATATATCCGATAATCCGGCATGGAACTCCCAGATGTTCAAACGCCCGCACCGTTTCATATCCATGTTCCGTTACCATCATAACGCATCCGCCCGACATCAGCTGCCATGGATTCAGATCAAATACCTCGCAGCACTCGATCGTTACCTGTTTTACGGGAACTTCTTCATAATCGATGCGAAATCCCGTGGCACTGTCCGATGCCAGACGGCAGAGCCCGTTCAGCAGACCGCCTTCTCCAATCAGATACATGGCTTTCACACCATGCTGCAATGCTGTCTGCGGGTCAGGGAAAATGCCGGTCTTATCCTTCAGTTCAGTTCCCGACCGGATAAAGTGCCGGGGCAGCGTTTTTTCCAGATCATCTACCTTTTCTTCCGCCAGATACACCGTACCTGCCAGTCCAATATAACCGCACAGTACAATTTCCTGTCCGGGATGAATATCTTTCTCTTCAAAATACCGATTCAGCTTTTCTTCATAAGCTGTCATACCATAATAATCTGCAAAAGCGGAGAGGGACGCCGCCCTCTCCGCTTTCATAACATACTTTCTGTCCATCTGTAATTCAGACCTCAGTTTATAACTATTCGGCAGGCGATGATTCAGCCTGAGACTGCTCAGGAGCTTTTGTCGTCTCAGGAGCGTTTGTCGTTTCAGCCGGTGTGGTTTCAGGCGCATTGGTGGATTCAGCTGCACTGGACGCACTGCCTGTTGTTTCAGACGAAGCAGCAGGATCCGATGTGGCAGCCGCTGTGGTTTCAGGTGCCTTTGTTGTGGCGACAGGCTGCTTTGTACCGCGGACAGCCTTTCTGTTGGAACCACTGTAGGAGTCTGTATACAACAGTGTGCTCTCTGTCAGTTTGCCATCCACATAAACTTCTTTTGTCAGAGTCGCCTTTACAGCAGGAAACGCCCCCTGCGTAGTTGATTCATAACCCACAGGCTTTGTAGGATCATCTGTATAAGTCACTCCGGTAGGATATGTTTCACTGAGCGTCTTCGATACGTACTTGACTTCCCGGTTCTCCGGTCTTGTCTCATTGCCGTAAACACGGAATGTACAGTATCCGCCCCCTGCAGAAGCTTCAATATAAACCGGATCATCATAAGGGTTCTTCAGCTTCAGATCCTTCTGGGGATTTTTATAATCATCACCGGCATAAATAGTAGAATCCATCGCATAATCCACATAATGCACGATCAGTGTATGGTGATATCGCTCAACAATATCCAGTTCCGCATACAGCGCCGCATTATACAGAGTGGACGCTGTCTGGCAGATACCTGCACCTACCGTTTCTTCCACATCTGTACCAAAATATCCCTGACCGGTACCGTAACCGCCTTCCTGAGAACGTTCTCCCATCAGAAGAGAAACAGAAATCGTCTCTCCGGGCCAGATGATCGTTCCGTCCAGCCGGCTGGTGCTCAGCTCCAGGCTCTGTGTACGGCCTCTGTTGCCGCTGTCATAAGTAGTTGTACGGCTGCCCAGAAGATCTTTTACCTTCTCCAGTTCCGATGCTTTATGCTTCGGCTCAGCAACCACTACCGTTGTCTCTACTGTGGCCTGATCAGAATCCCATTCCTTTGCCAGCAGTTCATTGATGGAAGCAATCGTCGCATCCACATCCACGGTCAGACCGTTCTCTTCCTTTGTAATAACAAACTCACCGCCGGACCGCTTCAGTTCAGGCTCTTTTGCTTCCTGATCATATGCCTGCAGTGTCTTTTTAATATACTTTTTAATCGCTTTCTGATCAACTTCCAGCTTCAGATCATATACATGATTCTCCCGTTTCAGATCAGACAGCGCTTTGAAACGTTCAATCAGATTGCCGCTCTTTCCCAGTTCCATGGCTTCATCCAGGATCTCAGGATTCGTCCAGTCAATACCGATACTGCTTAATTTCAACTTATCTTCGTGGTCACCCGTTACCATGGTCACCGTCTTCTCTTCCAGTTCGCTGATGTAATCTTCTACTGCCTTTTCTGCTTCTTTTGCCGTCAGACCGGACAAATTGATGCTGCCTGCATAAACACCATCAACAATAATTCCTTCTTCTGTTGAATCCATGACTGACTTTGCGGCCATGACGCCGCCCCCGAAGGCCAGCACCAGAACAAGAGCCAGTATGCCAAGGATTGCGCGTTTTTTCATATTTCTGTGCCCTCCCCTATATGATATATGAAAAAATATCCTGTCTGCTCAGCCGGACTGCTCTCACAGAAAATGCTCCGGCCGATAAATCAGGAAATAACGGCTTCTACTGCTACAGCTTCTTATTTTATCACAATATCCGGGATTTGCAACAAAAAACTTGAACATACTTTTTCCTTTTTTCCTGCATTCTATGATAAAAATAAATAAACCCTGCACGAACCTGCTGTCAAAACGGGTTTCAGAAGCTCATACTGCTGATAATCCCCGTCACCAGCATGGCCACGATCAGAACACCTGCTATAATACCTGCCATAATTTTCTGGAATTTTTTATTATACATCTCTCTACCTCCTGATCAATCAATCACATTTTCATCCTGTCAAAATCCAAAAACCTTAGCCGGCAGCCGCAATAAACAGCTTCCGTTAATTTCCCATGTTTTCCGCAGAAGGGCATGCTTCCTTTAAAAAGCATCCTCCGCAGTCCGGTTTTCGTGCTTTGCAGATGGTCCTTCCCAGAGTAATCAGATGAATATTCAGCAAAATCCAGTGATCTCCGGGGATCACCTGCATCAGATCATACTCCACCTTCACCGGATCCGTCTCCTCTGTAAAGCCCAGTCTCCCGGCAATCCGTTTCACATGAGTGTCCACCACAATACTGGGATCATGATAAATATTGCCTCTGATCACATTGGCCGTTTTTCTTCCAACACCGGCCAGAGAAGTCAGTTCCTCCAGCGTCCGGGGAACCTCCCCGCCGAAACGCTCCACCAGCGTCTTTGCGCAGGAAATAATATTTTTTGCTTTATTGTGATAGAATCCAATGGAATGGATATCCTGCTCCAGTTCCTTCTGGTCTGCCTGCGCAAACTTTTCCAGTGTATCGTATTTCTTAAAAAGAGTCTCTGTCACCATATTGACCCGGGCATCGGTGCACTGGGCACTGAGGATCACCGCAATCAGCAGCTGCCAGGCATTATCATAATTCAGGTAACAGCGGTATTCCGTCCCATACTCCGCGTCCAGCAGAGCCAGAATCCGGTTTACATCACTTTTCATCGGTACCTCCTGCATCTTTCAACGGAACCCAGATTACCCGGGCATTGTGGGTCATGGGACTGCGCTGTTCATAATCAAATAACGCCAGCCAGGGGCCTGTATCGGAAGGATTTTCTGCACCGGCAGAGGCAGATGATTCACCTGATATGCAATTTCCTGCCCCCATAGCCTTTACTCTGTACATATAATCCATTACATTCTTCCTGAAAACCAGAGGCTGACAGCGCCCCCGCAGCTGCCGGTAGGAGTATTCTTCCGCTTCTTTTCCAAACCATCTGCCTTCCTGTATTTCCCGGGCAAAGAAATCGGAAATCAGCTTTTTATAGGCTTCCTGGTCCGGCACAAACTCCGGAACACGGTTCAGCTTTTCCCGGAGGCAGAAATCGCAGGACAGCAGTTCATCAAGAAGTTCCGCATCGGACATCGGCATCTCCTCATTCAGAAAACGCCGCAGCGCCATATAGCGTCCCATACGGTTCTGACTGATATTCCGATAGCCATTCTCCCTTAAAAAGCATCCGAACCGGCTGAAAAAGTCAAAAGGTGTTTCAAAAAGCGGTACCGCATACCCCAGCGTACAGGTGAACTGTCCGCTGTTATAGTAATCCTCCACGGTTTCTTCCACATTTTTCAGCAGCAGAATATCACTGTAGGACAGCCATTTGGTAGATAAAACCTCATAAGCGGGATGTGTACGGTACACAAGACCATGATCCGGGGCTTCCCGCTCCATACGGGTTCCATGAAGAACCTTCAGAAATCCCAGCTGCAGCTGATCCGGCTTCATGGCGTATACCTCATTAAATGACCGACGGAAACTTTCCGGCCCCTCACCCGGAAGACCTGCGATCAGATCAAGATGCTGATGAATATTGTGCCCGCTGCGGACCCGTTCCACGGACCGGGCAACTTTTTCCAGATTCATGGCTCTTCCTATGGCCTGAATTGTATACGGATTGATGGTCTGCACTCCGATTTCCAGCTGGATCAGCCCCGGCCTCATACGGGCAAACAGCGCAAAATCCTCTTCCTGCAGCAGATCCGCTGCAATCTCAAAATGAAAATTGGTCACGCCGTTGTCATGCTCCAGAATGTAACTCCAGATTCCATACGCATGCTCATGCCGGCAGTTAAATGTCCTGTCCACAAATTTCACCTGAGCCGGCTTTTCTTTCAGAAAAAAGTCAAGCTCCTCATAAACCAGCGTCAGACTGCGGAAACGCAGCTTCTTCTCCACAGAAGAAAGACAGTAGCTGCAGGAAAACGGGCACCCCCGGCTGCTCTCATAATAAATGATCCGATTGGCATAATCTGACAGGCTGCGGTAAGGAAAAACCAGTTCATCCATGGACAGCAGTTCTGCAGGGGCAGTCCGCCTGATTTTGCCGGCTGCGTCCCGGAAGCAGAGCCCCGGAATCTGAAGAAGCCCCCTGTCCGAACTGAATACATCGCCGGAAATTTCATATATATCGCCGGAAGCTTCATAAAAAGCGGCCAGCTTCGCAAAGACCGCCTCCCCTTCTCCAACCATAATTCCGGCAAGAAAGGGCATCTCCCTCAGCCGTTCTTCCGGATTCCAGGTAACCTCCGGCCCGCCCAGCCATATGGGAACCTCCGGCAGTATCTTATGCACTTCCTCCGCTAGTTCCCGTATAAAATCCATATTCCAGATATAGCATGAAAAGCCGATCACCCCCGGCTGCCTCTCATAAATATCTCTGAGAACTTCTTCCATCTGATGATTAATGGTATACTCTGCCAGTTCCGCCTGAATTCCCCGCGCTTTTGCATAAGCCTTCAGACTGTACACCGCCAGATTGGAATGAATGTACTTCGCATTCACTGCCGCCAGCAGAAAAGGCCGCTGTCCCCTCTTCCTATTCTCAACTTTAATTCCAGAATGCACACAATCACCTCATGCCCAACGCTTTCCAAATCGTAACTGTAACGAAAAAGGCACATCCTATGATGTGCCTCTGTAAAGCGGGTGATGGGAATCGAACCCACGTATCTAGCTTGGAAGGCTAGTGTTCTACCATTGAACTACACCCGCATGTGTGTTTTCAAACAACACGCATAATATAAACCAAAATCCCAAAAAAGTCAAGCACTTTTTTATTTTTTATGGGTTACAGCTCAGACTTCGTCTGAGAAATAAAAAAACTAAAACGCAGAATGACTGTAATACCCTGTACGGGGACCCGCTCTCGCTCGGGATCAAACGCAGCGGATGCTAACCTCGCAGCCCTTCTTACGAAGGCCCGCTCGCTAAGCACCGGCGTTTTCAACGGTCCCCTTTACAGGGTACTACAGTCATTCTGCTGCCATAGGCTACCTCCTTCTCAGACAAATGAAGTTCTGAACTGTACAGGGGAGAGATGATATCATATATGCGTCCTTCCCCCATGCGCAATTCCAAACTTCATTCGGAATAATAAAGACTTCGGCGGCGGAATTACAGTGGTATCCTGCTAAAGGGACCATAGAAAACGCCGGTGCTTAATGAGCAGACCGTCTGGACGGTCTGCGAATTTAGCATCCGCTGCGTTTGATTTTGAGCGAGAGCGGGTCCCTGTGCAGGATATCACTGTAATTCCGCCTCAAATCCCCTGTTCCGTCCGAAGTCTGAATTGCAGCCTACTCCTCTTCTTCCATGTTCCGGATGATGATTGAGCTGTAGGCCTGCATTTTTACATGGACAACTCCGTTTTCTGCTGTGTAGAACTGACAGCCTACGTTGTATCCGTCTTCCCATGTATTCATTACACGCAGCATCCGTGTTCCGTCTTCAATTCCCAGTTCCCAGACAGGGATGTCCAGTTCGATTTCGTGGTCCTGGTTGTTGACTGCTACAGCTATCCGGTTTTCTTCCAGAAAACGCCCGTACATGAGAACGCCGTAATCGTAGCCGAGGAACTTCAGGGAGCCTGTCTGCAGGGCTTTGTTCCTTTTGTGAATTCCTCCCAGATATTTATGAAATTCGATCATTTCCAGATCCTGATCATCCCAGGGATAAGTTCTGCGGCTATCCGGGTCTGTCCATCCGCAAAGACCGGTTTCGTCTCCATAATAAATAGTCGGTGCTCCCGGCCAGGTCATCTGGATCACAGCTGCTTCCCTGAAAATTCCTTTATTAATGTCTTCTTCCGCTGCTCTGGCCCCCAGATAGGTCAGACGACCCACTTTGCGGTTCGTTCTTGTCATAAAACGTGAGTGATCGTGGTTGGACAACTCATTCATGGA
>JAQYDI010000167.1 GCA_028724245.1 Lachnospiraceae bacterium | reverse complement strand
CGAGATGCTGGTGAACCTGATCAACATCGCATACTGTGCCATGAAGATTCTTCCTTATCAGGATGACGCATTTGCGAAATACCGTACAGAAAGTGTACAGGAATTCCGCTTTATCCTCAGTGAGCAGATCCGGGCAGAAGTATTTTGGGCTGCTTTCGTGCAAAACATCGAAAACAGTATAAAATCAAATGCCATTGTAAAAGCCCTGAAACAGCTTATTCAGCAAAGGGGTACTTATCTATAAAAGTTGTAAACTGGTGTTAAATCTGTATACTTGACAAAAATGACGGAAGGAGAGAAGAACCATGTTTCGAGGAAGGGATAAAGAACTGGCAGAATTAAACCGCCTGTATGCACAGGAGAGTTTTCAGTTGTTCATTCTGTACGGACGCAGGCGTGTCGGCAAAACAACCCTGCTTAAAGAATTCTGCAAAGGAAAACCTCATATTTTTTACTCTGCGGAGCAGAGTAACAATAAAATGAATCTGGATAAATTCTCAGCACAGATTTTTCAGTATTATGGTGAAAATAATCTGGAATCATTTTCGTCATGGGAGAATGCAATCAGCTATATTGACAGAAGACAGAGAACGGAACCTCTGGTACTGGTTTTTGACGAATTCCCCTACATTGCCAATATTAATCCAGCATTGTTATCCATCCTGCAGCACCTGATCGACCATCAGCTCCGGGAAAGAAAAATTTTTCTTATTTTATGCGGCAGTTACATGGGATTTATGGAAAAGGAAGTATTAAGTTCAAAAAGTCCATTATTTGGACGCAGAACAGCACAGCTTCATATGAAGCCGTTTGACTACCGTATGAGTCTGGAATTTTTACAGAATTTTTCGATGGAAGAAAAACTGATTCTATACTCTGTATTTGGCGGAACAGCCATGTATCTGCAGCGGATTGATAATAGTTTAACCCTTCGGGAAAATATTCAGAATCTTTATTTAAAGCCTACAGGTTATCTGTATGAAGAACCTCTTTTATTAATGCGTCAGGAAGTACAGGAGCCGGGAGTATATTGCGCTATTATAGAAGCAATTGCAAAAGGGGCTGTAAAATCCAATGAAATTGCAGCCAAAACAGGAGAGGATGCAGCCAAATGCCTGAAATATATTGCAATCATGCGTGAACTGGGAATTTTATATCGTGAAATTCCTCTGGGTGAAAAGGAAAACGCCAGAAAAACACAGTACGGAATCTGTGATTCCATGTTTCGTTTCTGGTATCGATATGTGGCACCAAATCGGACTTTGCTGGAAACAGACGCTTATGACATTGTCTGGAAAAGGAAAATCGAACCGGATTTATCGCACTATATGGGACATGCATTCGAAAACATATGCAAGGAATACCTGCTGTATCAGAATAGTCTGGGAAATCTGCCGATTTTATTTACAGAAATCGGCAGATGGTGGGGGACAGATTCCAAAGAGCACAAGGAAGTGGAAATTAATCTGGCAGCAAAAGACGGAAATGATTACCTGATTGGCGAATGTAAATGGCGCAGTGAACCGACTGATTATTCTGTATATATGGAACTGATGAAAAAAGGCGATGTGTTCTGCAGAAAAAGAAAATGTGACAACCTCTGGTATCTATTATTTTCAAAAAACGGATTTACTGAAACTCTACAAAAGGAAGCACGCGAAAACCGACATCTGATTCTCATAACAATAGATGACTTTCAGAAAGATCTGATTTAAAAAAATATCAGGAGAGGAGAATTTTTCCAGCCAACGGTGAGTCAGCCGGCTGGAAGAATTCTCTAATTGAAGATAAAGATCCGATCACCTATGATAATGGGTTTTACAGTGTGGAAAAGAGTATGTTATAACTATTCGCGAAACACAGCTTTAACGAAAAGTTATGGATTTCTTTTTTAAAAAGCCCGTACTTACAGGCTTTTTAGATGTTATATTATTCCTCCCAGAATATGTTCAATCTGTGAATGGATCAGCCGCTCTGCCATTTCAACTCTTTCTTTTGGAATTCCGCTGCAGTTTTGAAAATGAAATCCTCTCAGATTGATCAGATCCGTGCGGATTTCGGGCGTAAGAAGTTTATTGGCCAGGATATTAAAATCTCCTCCCAGACGCGGAACTTTGCTGCGGATCGCTTTTTTATCATATTCTTTCAGATCAAACAGCAGACTCCGATTATGGTCGAATACCGGGTTCATCCCTATAATCCGACCGGTATCATTTTCGAAAAGAAATCCGTAATTACCGGAATGACGGTCTTCATTCAGTATCAGCGCATCAAAAACCAGCATTCTTCGAAAGTCATCTTCTGCACCATATCGGGAATAAATATCAAGAAGTTTGGATACATTTTCTCTGGATTGGATAAATTTGTAAGCTGGAATAAAACCGATCTCTTCATTGGTAAAAATAGGGCAGATGGATACCTGTTTTCCATGATATTCTGTTAAGCGATATGGAACAAAATGAGGACAGATGAATTCTGCCAGTTCAGACGCCATGATTTCTGAATAAATTTCCGTACCATAAGTTTGGGATGGCTTTTTTACCAGAAAAATCTCTTTATCGATCCGGGTCCAGCATTTTGCATACAAACCTTCTGTACTGTATTCCGGAGAGGTCTGGGAGGAAAAAACACCGGAACGGGTTCCATCAAATGCGGTTTTGGCAACCACTTCATTGAATGAGTTTCGATAAAGAGATACATCCTTCCATGTATCATACGATCCCTGCTGTTTCACCCAGATTGTATCATTCAAACTCAATGCCTTTGTCAATAAAATGAAATCAATATCCGTTCGAATTCCTGCATCTGCCAGAAGAGAGGCGATATGTTTCCGGTGAGAAGGAGCCTTTCTTCCATTGAGAAAACTCTGGATATCCTGATATCCATAAGGAAGTCTCCCTTCCGGTTCTTCTTCTTCAAACAAAGTATCTCCGTATTCGTCAATTTCAGCTGAAAAGTTCAGTATTGTTTCATCCTTATTCATAAGTGAAAAATATTCCATAATACGTACCCCTTTCGTCGAAGAATATTAGTATTAGTTTAAGTATATCATAGTAATGCAGTCAGAATCAACTTGGAAATCAAGAAGTATGAACCTCCACCGGATTTCTCTATGGGAGAAACAGAAATGATCATTTTTTTCTGTTGATTTTTGCGATGTTTTTAAACTTCCGCTTTTTCTCATCCATGTATCCTTCCCTGTCTTCCATATAGCGGTTCTCTTTCTTCAGCTTCTGATAAGAATGCAGCCGGTCTATTGACAGTTCTCCGCTCTCAAGAGCTTTTTGTACGGCACAGCCGGGTTCACCTGAATGGGTGCAGTCCCGAAAACGGCATTCCTGCGCCAGTTCTTCAATATCTGCAAATGTTCTGTCAATACCTTCTCCGGCATCCCACATGCCCAGTTCACGCATCCCAGGTGTGTCGATTACCATACCGCCCTCCGGCAGCAGGATCAGTTCCCGATGCGTTGTGGTATGCCGTCCTTTATCATCATTTCTCAGCCCGTTGGTGTGCAGCCGGTTTTCTCCCAGCAGACAGTTGATCAGGGTGGATTTGCCCACACCGGAAGAGCCGATGAATGCTGCGGTTTTCCCTTCCGTAAGATATGGATAAAGCTGCTCACAGCTGCTTTCTTCCAGAGAACTGGTCATCAGAATATCCACACCCGCAGCAGCCACAGAAACTTCCAGAAGCCTGCTCTCCGGATCTTTACATAAGTCGGATTTGGTCAGAATAATGACAGGTGTGGAACCGCTTTCCCATGCAACCGAAAGATAGCGTTCCAGACGGCGCAGGTTAAAATCGTTATTCAGGGACATACAGAGAAATACGATGTCAATATTTGCCGCTACCACCTGTTCCTGCTTTGTATCTCCCGCTGCTTTCCGGATAAAGCAGCTTTTCCGCGGAAGAATGTGATGGATCACAGCATTGCCGCCATGTTCATTCCAGTCTGCCATAACAAAATCACCGACCGCCGGATAATCAGATCTTGTATGAACATCATAATGGAATTTGCCCGATACCTCACCGTTTTTTTCTCCCTGAGCGGAAACCAGACGGTACATTCCCTTTTCCTGTGAAATAACTCTGCTGACAGTAAGATCATTCCCGTCATCTGCCTCAGCGAAAAATGACCCGGACAGACCATACCGTTTCATATCTGTTTTACTTTTCATTTCCATGTTTTTATGTTCTTCCTTTTCTTTTCGATATTTTTCTCTAAATAATTACAATTTTCATTCTGTTAATTCTCATTCTGCCGGCTGCTCTGACTGCTCCGTCATATATTTCTGCATAAACTGTCGGATATGCCGATCCAGCATTTCAGCCAGGTCATCGTTTCCCTTTGCTGTATTTATTTTTGTTCCATGTGATTCTGTTTCATTCTTTTTTATTTCATTTAATTCAGTTTTATCTAATCCAATCCCGTCAGATATATGGATCAGCAGAAAAAGAGGCGCATAAAATTCAACGGCAAGCTGTCCGGGATCACCCTCTTTCAGAACCCCTTTCAGCATCAGTTCACGAAACAGATCCTCCATATATGCAGCCGGTCCGGCAATCAGGCAGTTACTGTAAAGCTCTGCCATCTCCGGGCTGCGGTACTGCTCCAGCGTCAGCATTTTCCTGAAATTGGAAGCGAAATCATCTTCCGTCCAGAATCGAAACTGCCCGAGAGTAAATTTCCGAATACTTTCCAGAGACGTATTCTCATACGCTTCCGGCTGAACTTCGTATTTATCGGCCGGTACCTGACACGCCTCTGCTCTTTCCGCATCAATCTGAAACATTCTTTCAACAATACTGTCAAAAATGTCACGCTTATTTTTGTAATGCCGGTATAAAGCTCCTTTTGTCATGCCCAGTTCTCCGGCAATGGTGCTTACGGAAACAGCCTCATAACCATCCCTTGCAAACAGATGCAGCGCCGTCATTAAAATCTGTTCTTTTGTATCACTCATCTGTAATCCCTCCCCAAAACAGGAAATTCCCTTCCTGATAAGTTAATATCCCCTTTTATAATAAATTCTACAAATAAACGGTCGTTTACATACATTGTAGTAAACGACCGTTTATTTGTCAAGAGCTATATGTTATTTTTTCTGCCTTTCATTGGTTTCCGTACATTAAGTAAGGAAAAGGAAATTAGGAGATAAATTTCAAAACCTTCCATATACTGATTCATTCAATATAAGTTAATATCCCCCAGATCCATTTCTGCCTCTTTCCGTACACAGTTTTTTGAGGCAGTTTCTATCCTGGCATAGCGAAGCCGTTCCTGTACTCCCTGCAGATCGCCTGTTTCTTCGTAAAGCAGGGTTCCATAAGCTTTTCTCATCCGGTAAGGGGTTAAATCCACTGAGATGCCTGTGTATTCACCGTATTTGTGGATCAGATTATAAAGTGCATCCTGACTGAGCCTCTTCGGGCTTCTGGATGACAGAAAAAGGGCAGAGGCTTTCCCATCCGAAAAAGTTTTCCGGGTTCCATTTATATACGACTGCAGCGTTGAAACTGTCAGCGAATTAATGGAAATTTTTTGGACGCCATATTTATTTCTGACCTGAATACAGTGTTTTTGCAGGTCTACATCTGAAACATCCAGACCGATGCACTCTTCCGCGTGGATCCCGGTATTTAAAATCAACATGAAAATAGCAGCGTCCCGATCCCGTGTCTTAATTAAAAAGCGTTTCTGTCTTTCGGTAGCATTTGGAAATCTTCCTGACAGGATGCAATCCAATAACCGGCTGATATCTTCCGCTTCCAGCGCCGATGACTCCTGGGGCCTGGCTTCCATACGGGTAATTCCTTCCAGAGGATTGTCCGGTATGTCACCGCGCAGGTATAAATAGCGGAACAGAATTTTTAAGGAACTGATCTTTCGATTGATCGAATGATTCGCAAAGTTTTCCGCTAATGACTGAATATACTGTTGGATATCATCTGATACGATTTCTGAAAAATTATCTAACGAAAAATCAGCCGTTTCAATTCCTTTGAACAATGGATTGGAAGCCTGAAGATACTGCAAAAACGATAAATAATCAAATGCCCTGTCACGAAGTGTCTGGGGTCGTCCGCTCAATTGCCGGAGAAAAGACCGGATAAAATCAGGAAGCTCTTTCCTGATCGTTTCATACTGCTGTGAAAGAGAATATTCACGTTTTTCGTGGTAAGTAAAATTGCTCATTTTCTCTCCTTTATTAGAATTTAATCATGATGAAATGGAAAATTATCTGTTTTTACTATAATGGCAGGCGAAAACAAAAGGCGTGCATTTTTTTAACTATTATATATCGAAATATCGTATTATACAAGGATATCTTTTAATCATAAAAAACTACAACCAGACACCTTTTAAAAAGAAAGCCCGCTTACCATATGAGATGCACACGACAGACGGGCGATATCATTATTCTTTTTCGTATTGTTCAATCAAACATTCATGAGTTTTTGTCTTTTCATCGTAATTGATTCCAACCAACAGAATGTTGCCAGTATAGCTCATGATCGATTCAGGGTATTTTTTGTCCTTAATTTGCTGCAAAGCTGTCTTAGCATTTTTGTTCCATTTCAGTTCAACAACCAACGCCGGGTAATATGTGCCATACTCTGGCTTCGGAATAAAAACAAAATCTGCAAATCCCCGTCCAGTTGGCAGTTCGCGAATTGGCTTGAAGTAGTATTGCATTGCACTCAAGTACGCAATCGCCAGTACACTGCTCAATGAGTTTTCGTTATGATACTGGATGACAGATGCATATTCGTTATGAATTTTTTCTATCTGCGCCGCAACTGAAGCCCCATCCAGATTCAGCGTAGCATTCAGCAAACATTCAGAATCACGCTGAAATGCCAGCATTTCATTCCAGGGCCTGCTTTCGACAGCAGTCGCCAATTCCTGTCGAATCTCTTCATTAGGTACAAAAGCAGTCTTCATTTTTTGATTGTATCCAAGATAGCCCAGATGAATCATATAAGTCAACACATCGTCTTTACTTGTAATATTTACCGTGTCGTTTTTGAAAGTCGACGTGTTCACCTTAACTTCTGCACCAGAGAGCATTTCAATGATAGCTGTCTTCAGTCCGTCATAATTCATATTAATCAAAGGCACAACAGCATCATAGGAAGCCGTTTCTGACCAATAGCTCTTATACTCGCCCCGCAGCATTACGCTGACGACTGCTTTTGGATTATAGACCTGATAATCTTTCAGCAGATAGCCATCATACCATCTTTTCACCTCATCGAAGTTCTGGTGGTACTTCTCTGCCAGCTTCCGAACCTCATCTTCCGTAAAACCAATATACGGTGCCAGATTACTTGCACTCAGCATGGTAAACTCGTCAAAATTATTCAATGCCGACTGCGTCTTTTCCTTTTTTATCGAAAGAATGCCCGTCAGATATGCCAACTGGATATATTTTGTCGGCTCTGTACCTTTGAACATTCCTCTGAGAAAATTAATATAATCTTCCTGCACCTTTGTATCAGCTGCCTTGTCACGTATAAGGACATCCCATTCATCAATGATAACAATAAACTTTTTTCCGGTTGCCGCATTGATTTGAGACAAAGCTTCCGGCAGGGACTCAGTTTTCTCCCTCAATACATCGGGATAATATTCCTTAAGCTCCGCAATGGTTTTCTCGGAAATATAATCGACAACCTGCTCTGATCCACCCGCAGGCTCCATGCACCATTGAATATCAAGGTGAATTACATCATACTGATTTAAATGTTTCTTAAAATCTGCGCTCCTGCTAATTTCCAATTCAGCGAACATTGCTTCTGAATCACTTCCTCTGCTGTAGTAAGCAGTGAGCATATTTGCTGTAATGGATTTACCAAATCGCCTCGGACGACTGTTACAAATGTAGCCTTGCAGCGTATTTAATACTTTATTGGTATACTTGATAAGTCCGGTTTTATCCACATAAATTTCTGAATTCAAGGCAACCTGAAATGCAGAATTGTCTGGATTCACAAACATTCCCATCTTTCGGCATTCTCCTTTCCGAAGCAATACTCCCAGAAGCAGACAACCTCTCTCAAGGTATACCCACTCCAGTGTACTTTGATTTTACCATTGAAAGCTGGAAATCTCAAGCTAAATACCTGAGAAGCCGTTACTACAGACAGAGCTAAAGCAGTGCCAACGATTCTTTTGCTGTTCTGTTTCCTCTTTTGGCTTGTCCAACCAAATGGAATATACAGTATGCAGTGTGATATATAGAATCAGGAACACGCTGTATGCTGCCGGTGCCCACCGCTTATCCCTGCAGCCGAACCACGTAAATGCCCCAAGGGCTATGAGAAACACAGCTTCCGGATATGAATAGTCCCGTTCAGTGCGATATACTGAACGGGACTTTTTGATGCGCCCGGCGGTGTACTTTCTAAAGGGTGATCTTCGTCAGGATTACGAATTCAGGATTTCCATAAATTCATCTCCTGTGATGGTCTCCTTTTCATACAGGAATTTGGCCAGCTGATCCAGCTTTTCCCGATTCTCCGTCAGGATCTGTTTTGCCTTTTCATGCTGTTCTTTAACCAGATCAATCACCTGATAATCAATCTTTGCCTGCAGCTCCGCAGAGCATGCCAGCGAAGCATCACCACCCAGATACTGATTGGATACAGTTTCCAGCGCTACCATGTCAAATTCATTGCTCATACCATATCGGGTCAGCATGGCCCGGGCCAGCTTGGTGGCCTGTTCAATATCATTGGATGCGCCGGTGCTGATGGACTGGAAAACCAGTTCCTCAGCGGCCCTTCCGCCGGTGTATGTAGCAATCTTCGTCTCCAGTTCTTCTTTGGTCATCAGATAATGATTGCCCTCATCCACCTGCATGGTGTATCCCAGAGCACCGGAAGTGCGTGGAACAATGGTAATTTTCTGCACAGGAGCAGAGTTTGTCTGTTTCGCTGCCACCAGAGCATGGCCGATTTCATGATAGGAAACCACCAGTTTTTCGTGATCGGTAAGAATCGCGTTCTTCTTCTGATATCCGGCGATAACAACTTCAATACTTTCTTCCAGATCTGCCTGTGTGGCATAACGCCGACCGTCCCGGACTGCACGCAGCGCCGCTTCATTAACAATATTTGCCAGCTCCGCCCCGGAAGCGCCGGAGGCCATGCGGGCAACTTTCAGGAAATCCACATCTTCAGCAACTTTGATTTTCTTCGCATGGACTTTCAGAATTTCCTCACGGCCTTTTAAGTCAGGCAGTTCTACCGGTACCCGGCGGTCAAACCGTCCGGGTCTGGTCAGTGCCGGGTCAAGGGATTCCGGCCGGTTGGTAGCTGCCAGAATAATGACGCCGGTGTTGCCCTCAAATCCATCCATCTCCGTCAGCAGCTGATTCAGAGTCTGCTCCCGTTCATCGTTGCCGCCCATACCTCCTGTGTTTCGCTTCTGGCCAATGGCATCAATTTCGTCAATAAATACGATACAGGGCGCTTTTTCCTTAGCCTGTTTAAAAAGGTCCCGCACCTTACTTGCCCCCATGCCTACGAACATTTCAACGAACTCAGATCCGCTCATGGAGAAAAATGGTACATTTGCTTCCCCGGCAACTGCTTTGGCCAGCATGGTTTTACCGGTGCCGGGAGGGCCTACCAGCAGAATACCCTTTGGCATGGAAGCACCGATTTCTTTATATTTGTTCGGATCATGCAGATAATCAACAATCTCCTTCAGGTTATCTTTTGCCTCATCCTCACCGGCTACATCAGAAAATTTAATACCGTCAGAGGATTTTACATATACTTTGGCATTGCTTTTTCCCATGTTGAACATCATGGCATTGGCACCGCCGTTTTTATTCATCAATTTCCTGGACATGATCTGTCCGATGACAAAGAAAATCACCAGCGGCAGGATCCAGGTCAGCAGAACGGATAGAAAAGGGGATGCTTCCTCAATAATCTCTCCGGAAAACTGAGCGCCGGAAGATTTCAGACGGTCTACAAGGCCGGGATCTTCCAAAAGACCGGTTTTATAGACTGTAGTTTCACCCTTATCCGTAAAAACGATCTGATTGTCCTGTACCTGTACCCGGCCAATCTCCTGCTCTTCGGCCATCTGCATAAAAGTACCATAATCCGTTTCAACGATCTGGCGCTCCAGCAATCTGGGCATTGCCAGAAAATTAAACAGCATCATAACGATCATTACTACGCCCCAGTAATAGAGCAGCGGCTTTTTCGGCTGTTTTACCTCGTTCATTTGATTTCCTCCATTAACAACATGAATTATGCCAATCAGACAAGTCTTGCTGCATAGAAGCCCGCATGGATTGCATCGAAGATCAGCTTCGGTCTTTCACAATCTCCTGCATAGTACACCAGAAGCCCGGGAACCTTGTCCAGTTCATTCCGAACGGAAAGATCCGGCCGCAGGCCGACGGATGTCAGCACATCGGTTGCAGGAATCGTCTGTTCTCTGCCCTCTTTCTCCACCGTCACGGAATCATTCTGAATAGACTTTACGCCTGTCTCTGTCATAACGGTCACACCGAACTGCTGAAGCATACCCAGATAAATCATTTTCGTGTCGATATATTCACCTTTCATAATGTCGTCCATCATTTCGACAACCGTTACCTTACTGCCGCGGGAAGCAATCGTCAAAGCTGTTTCAATGCCGACGCTTCCGCCGCCAATGATGACAACCTGATCGCCCAGCAGCTTCTGAGTATTCAGCCAGTCAATGGCGTTCTGGACATTTTCTCCATCTGCACCCGGCACGTGAAGTTTGTTCTTCTGAGAGCCGGAGGCAACAATAGCGGCATCAAAGCCCTTCACATTTTCGGCATTTGCCTCTTCCATACGAACCGTCACACCCTGCTTTTTCAGCTGGGTCTCAAAATAGGCGATCATACGGCGCAGATCTGCTTTGAATTCCGGTGTGGAAGCTTCATTTACCAGACCGCCCAGTTTTCTTTTTTCAAACAGAGTTACCTGATGACCTCTCTGTGCTGCCACAAGAGCCGCTTCCATTCCGGCAGGGCCGCCGCCGATAACTGCTACCTTTTTGGGTATTTCAGCTTTGGTGATCGGCAGGGTGTTTTCCTTGCCCAGCTGCGGATTCATGGCACACTCCAGATCACCGCAGAAAGCACTTCGATTCATATTGACACATTCGTTGCAGCGCAGACAGGGGCGGATATCCTCCGGCCGCTGCTCCAGCACTTTTTTGGGCCACTCAGGATCTGCGTAAAGCTGTCTTGCCATGCCCACAAAATCAATTTTACCCTCTGCAATAGCCTGATCTCCCATTTCGGGCAGATTCATGGAACCACAAAGCATTAACGGAATATGGATTGCTTTCTTCACGGTCTCTGCATATTCCAGTACTTCACCCATGGGCTGCTGCATGGGCGCAACACTCTTGATGGAGGAAAGATTGATGGCTGCCACGCCACGTTTTTCCAGTTCTGCCGCAATCCATGCGGTATCCTCTACTGTGTGACCATCGGGGACCAGATCACAGGCGTTGATACGCACCAGAATCGGGAACCGTTTGCCGCATTTTTTCTGGATATTCTCAACAATCTCAAAAAGAATCCTGCAGCGATTTTCCAAATTTCCGCCATATTCATCAGTCCGTCTGTTGAGGCGGGGGGTGATCCAGGTGTTCAATCCGTGCATATTACCACAGTGAATCTCAACCATATCAAAGCCCGCAATCATCGCGCGACGGGCACCATCTCCGTAATTCTCCACCAGTTCATGGATCTCTTCTACTGTGTATTCTTTGTGAGGATAAGGCTGTCCTGCAAACTGTGGGAACAGAATGGGGAACCAGTGCTCATTTTCCACACCGTCATAAGAAATGCATCTCCACCCGTATTCAGGATCAACCGGCTCACCATGAGAGCCGTAATGTGCCAGCTGCAGGCATGCTTTGGCACCGTTCTCCTTGATAGAATTGGCCAGCTTCATCAAACCGTTCGTATATACATCATCTGTGATCCGGGGATGCCCGGTGCGCAGTTCACTTTCGTGAGGATTTACATTGAACAGGCCGGTAATGAACAGTCCCACGCCGCCCCGTGCCTGTTCTGCGCAGAATTCCAGCAGTTCCGGATTGACAAAACCGGTATAAGTGGGAAAATCCTGAGCAGCTGCCTTGAAAATCCGGTTTTTGATTTCAATACCACCAATATTGCCTCTCATCAGTAAATGTTCATTTTTCATGTTTGTCCTCCTTATATTTGATAAAATTTATTCATTTGTTCTTTTAAATCTTTCAGATACCTTTTCAAATTGCTCCAGCTGCCACTGTGGAATCTCATAAGGGGAATCCTTCTTTTTCAGAAGCTGAACCGGCAGAATCACCGAAACAATCAAAATAACCACCAGCGCAGCCACTGCGATTGCCCAGGTAGAACCGGATGCCAGACCCGCTGTCTGATAAATGTAGACAATGCTGATGGGCAGGAACAACAGGATGGATGTCGCCATGCCCGGGTTATACCAGGTTCTTCCCTTGATGTTCATCTCAAACACATGCCCCAGTACCTGAAACAGGTTAAAGAGCGTTGTGGCCAGTCCAAGCCAGATAACATTCGGAAAGATAATTGCAAGAATGTAGAAAATATAGGCAGATAAATTCACGATCATTATGGAATTCCAGTTGCCGGGATAGTTCCTGTAGCGCTCCTTCTCGCCCCAAAATACCTTGTTGATAACTACCGGACCGCCGCCCGGCATGGCATACTCTTCAAACTGATGAAGCGGCAGCGCCATCAAAGACGCAAGCAGTAACTTCTGGATCAGACTCATATCCTCTCCGCAGAACAAGACCCAGAAAGCCATGCAGATGAAGGCAATCAAGCCGATCCGAAACCAGTTGTTTCTAATAAAATTCATTTTATATTTCCTCCCTCTTTAATTTACAGGCGGGCATCAAACAGTCCGCAGAAGCTGTCAATGGGATCCCTGCCCTGAAACGAGGCCGGTCCCTGCATCAGCTTATCCACCAATGCATCCAGAGTCGCTTCCCTGGAGTCATAAATATTGATATAGGTTCTGGCTTCGGGAATGTCAGCCAGCATGGTGGGAGATTCGCACCCGACCACAATAGTGGGCACCTCAAACACATACCAGGGAATCTCCCCTCCTCCTTTGGACAGACCAAATGCGGGGCGGCCGGAGGGCACGTTGCAAACGGTGATGACCAGATCCATCTGCGCGGTAAATTCCGCAATGGAACTTTTTCCGGCAAAGAACTCGTTAAAATCGGGTTTTTGTCCGGCTTCCGCCTGCCGCCGCATTTTATCCAGAGGATTTTCATAAACAAATACCTGAAAACCTCTGTCTTCCAGCTTCTGTTTCAAGCTCTCCACAGGACTGCCGCCGCTCATGCCCACCGCCTTCATCAATGCGGTCATGCCGCTTTCCGCGCCCTTGATTTCTACCAGCATGATGCGGGGGTAACGTTTCGGTGTGATGGGAAGCACATCCGGGTCCTTATATTTAACAAGGGTAATACCCTTATCGCAGATATCCTTCTGGGCTTTTAGATATTCCGGTTTCCCAAGAATGCAGTTCATGGCTTTTTCATCTGGTACAAGCTGCTCCGGTTTCTTTCTGTTAAGGCCCATATGGGCTTTCAATCCCAGAATACGGGTTAGAGCATCCCGCATCCGTTCTTCGGAAATTGTACCATTCCGGTAAGCGTTCAGCAGAATGGCAAAATCTTCGTCAGGGTCATTGAAAAACAGCAGCATATCGCAGCCCGCATTGATGGCACGGGGCAGCATATCGCTGCGCTTCATGCGGCAGGTCATGCCTACCATGTGGGAAGCATCCGTAATAACAAGGCCGTTAAAGCCCAGGTGCTCCCGCAGCAGCCCGGTGATGATTTCCGGACTCAGGGTGGCGGGCATCATATCCTCATCTTTGAGTTTATTGTTAATGGCTCTGGCCACTTTAGGCAACATAATATGCCCGGCCATGACGGCCTCCAGATCGTTTTTGATAAGATCTCTGTAGACTTTGCCGTAGGTTTCATCCCACTGGAGCAGGTCAAAGCTGTTGACATTGTTTGACAGGTGGGCATCCCGAAAGTCCAGCCCGTTGCCGGGAAAGTGCTTGGCCACACAGGCAAATCCTTCGATAGTATGTGCCCCCTTCAGATATTCGCAGCTCATACCGGCCACCTGTTTGGGGTCATTTCCAAAAGCTCTGCTGATGATCTCCGTGTTTTCCCAGTTGTAGGCGATATCGCAGACCGGGGCAAAAGCCATGTTGCATCCAATAGCCGCAGCCTCTTCATTGGCCATTTTCCCCAGATCGTAGGCGTATTCACCCTTTCCGGCCGCGGCAATCTTAATTCCGGAACCGATAAAGGTACCATCCGAGCAGGCATTACTTCCGCCGGACTCCGTATTGCAGGCGATAAGCAACGGAATTTTCGAAGCCGTTTGCAGAATTTCGTTGTGCCGGCGTACGGCTGCACCGGAAGCCGTATTATATCGACAGCCGCCAATGTGATATGTTCCTGTCAGCTTTTTCAGATAATCTTCTTCAAAGGAAGAGGAAATCCCGAAGAAAAGCTGACCGACTTTTTCCTCATCACTCATCCCGGCAATGGTTTCCGATACCCACCCGCAATCTCTGTCGGACAGACAAAAAGGCTTGCTTTTCAAATCGATCATGTGTTCCCTCCTTTATAAGAAACAGATTGACGGAATATTTTTCAACTCCTTCTGTTTCCGCTTTTCGTAAGACGGATGTCCGGAAAATTGACAATCCGTCTTCCATATATTATAATAAACATATGTTGAATTTACAACAATCAATCCATTTTGATATGACGTGAAAACAACATGTCCATATATTTTGTTGAATTTACAGCAAAATAAAAAAAGTTACTGTTCAGAGCCAAATAGATTTGCACACAGGCATTCACCGCACTTTTGTGCAGCCCGGCTCTGAACGGTAACAAAATATATATGAAAAAAGGAGATGCTGACTGTGAAGAAAAAGGAAAATCAAAGAATTGCTTTAACGAAACGTCTGCTGAGGGAAAATCTTCTTGAACTTATGAAGAAAAAAAATATCCGGCATATTTCTGTTAAGGAATTGTGTGAGGCCTCCGGGATCAACCGTTCCACCTTTTATAATCACTATTCCTGTCCGGATGATATCCTGACAGAAATTGAAAACACGGTACTTGAAGATCTGGAGACCATTTGGGAGAATGAATATGCAAAAGGGAACTGGCCGTTAAACAAACGGATCGAAGCACTTTGTACTTACATCACGGAACACCGTGATCTGTTCAAATTACTTCTTCGTGACAGCGATACTTCTTCCGGCTTTCCGGCTTTACTTATGAATGCCACCCATGTACGGATGACCTATGATCAGGTTTTTGCCTATGCCAAAAATGAGGACAACAAACGGCTGATGACTACTTTTCTGACCAATGGGGCTTATTTCCTGATCCGGCAATGGGTTCTGGAAGATATTCCCAAAACACCGAAAGAGATTGGGGATCTGGTCAACCTGGTTGCAACACAGGGATGGGAAAAACAAAAATGATCATTTTTCCTTTCGTAAAGCCGGAAACAGACTTTTATAACAATGGCCCTCAGCCTAATATTCCTGTAGATTGCAAGAACAGCGCCAGCATCATCAATGGTGCAACATAGCGGATCATTACCCGGTAGAGTTTTTTGCGCTTAAATCGATCTCCGCTGCGTTCCATTTCATCGATCACATAGTCAGGTAATGCGATCCAGCCCACCAGAATGGTGGATAACAGAGCAATAAACGGCATCATGACGTTGTTGCTGATGTAATCCATAATATCCAGCAACTGGCCGACAGAACCATTTGGCAGGGGAATTTCCAGATAAAAAATACTGTAACCCAGAGAAATCACTGCGGAAGCTGCCAGATATACCAGTGTCAGTACTTTCACTGTCTTTTCACGACTGGTATGGAAAATTTCCATACAATTGGCAGCGATAGATTCCAGTACGGAGATACAGGAGGTCAGGGTAGCAAAAATAGCGCTGATAAAAAACGCAATTCCCACAACAACACCTGCCTTTCCCATGGCAGAAAAAACCCTGGGCAGCGAAATAAACATCAGACTGGGGCCGGCACTCATGCCTTCTGTGCCGGAAAATACATATACTGCAGGAATGATCATGGCACCTGCTGCCAGAGCCACACCCGAATCAAAAAACTCGATTTGTTTGACCGCTTTATTCAGATCAACTTCCGGCTTTACATAGGAACCATATGTAATCATAATCCCCATGGAAACGCTGAGCGAAAAAAACAACTGACTCATGGCATCCAGCAGAATCTGCAGGAAACGTTTGACTGTCAGTCCCTCAAAATGAGGAATCAGATAATAAGCCAATCCTTCCATACCTGTATGTATCTGTCCGAGCTCGTCTGTATGTTTCAGCGTCAGAGAATAACCTGCAATGACTGCAACCAGCACCAGCAAAACCGGCATCATAACCGGGATACCCTCTCAATTCCGCCCTGCACACCATTGTACACGATGAATGCGGTCACACCTGTGAATACCAGGGTAAAAATCACCGGGGATACCGGGGATGTGATGAAGGAAGTGAAGTATCCATCCTGTGCGGCGGCATCTGCCTGCCCGGTCAGATATACCACAGCATATTTGGTGATCCAGCCGCCGATAACCGTGTAGTATGTCATAATCAGAACCGGAACAAGAAATGTGAGAATCCCGAGAAATCTCCATTTGGGATTCATTTCCGTATATGCTCCGATAGCACTTTTCTGGGTACGGCGTCCAATGGCGATATCCGATACCAACAGGGTAAATCCAAAAGTCAATACCAGTGCAAAATAGATCAGTAAGAAAAGTCCGCCGCCATCCTTTGCAGCCAGATAGGGGAAACGCCAGAGATTTCCTACCCCCACCGCGCTGCCTGCTGCAACGAGAACAAAACCCAATTGTCCGGAAAAATGATTTTCTTTCTTTTTCATAGTGTATACTCCTGTTCTTTTTGTCTTGAATATGAGAATAACACATGATAAGATATCAGTAAAACGAATATTTATACTATATCCTATAAGTTTTTCTAATGGAGGAATATCCTATGCGGGAACAGAAAGATCGCTATGAGATTTTTTTAAAGGTCTGTGAAACCGGCAGTTTTTCCAAAGCAGCGGAAGCCCTGAGCTATACCCAGTCCGGCATCAGCCAGATGATGGCCGGTCTGGAGGAGGAACTTGGTGTTAAACTGTTTGCCCGGGTTAATAGAGGCGTGACCCTGACCGACAGCGGAAAACGGCTTTTTCCCTGTATACGGGAGCTGGCAAATCAAAAGGCACGGCTGAGACAGGCTGCCTTCAACATCAATCATAATGTGGAAGGCAGATTACAGGTGGGCAGTTTTTCCAGTGTGACTGCGCTCTTCCTTCCCCAGGTCATACACTATTTCAGGGAAAATTACCCGAAAGTGGAGGTGGAAATTATGGATGGAAATTACGATGAAATCCGGGACTGGATCATCCATGGGCAGGTAGACTGCGGTTTTCTGTCCAGCATTGTTGCGGATAATCTGAAATTTTATCCCCTCTGGGATGATCCGCTGTGTGCTCTTCTTCCGGAAGACCATCCACTGGCGAAGAAAGAGAGCGTCACTCTTCCGGAATTGTTCCGTTACCCCCTGATCATTGAAACACCCGGCTGCGACAATGATATCCAGCACCTGATGCGTAAATGCCCGGTGAAACCGGATATCTCCTACAGTTTCCGGGACGACCCCATTATTATGTCTTTTGTCCGGAACGGGCTGGGAGTGACCATTTCTCAGGAACTGGTGCTGAAAGCCTTTGGACAGCCCGGCGTGGTGTCCCGTCCCCTGAAACCAGCCTGCTGCCGAACCATCGGTCTGGCATTTTCCAAAACTCCCGGTTCTGTAGTATCTCAGACGCTGCTGATGTACCTGCAGAAATACAGTATGGTATGAAATTCTAAAAGAAGAAAGCGTCCGGGAGATTATTCCCAAACGCCTTCTTCTTTTTCTATTATCTTCTTCCTTTCATCTGCTGCCGAACAAATTCCGTTACTTCCCCCACCAGTTCATCTCGGTTTTCCACGCTGATATGAAAACACCGGCAATTTTTATGGGAACGTACCTGATTCAGGAAAGGCGTATCCTTGTCTTTTACCGCTGCGATAACCGGTGTGTCGCCGTCCAGTGCAGACAGGATGCATTCACAAAAACGACCAGAACAGGTTTCCATAAAACCGATTTCATCCATCAGGATCATATCCTTACCGGAAGGGAAATCTCTGAATTTCTCCGCAAACCGTTCAAATACTTCTTTATCAGGCTTTGGACACTGATTTTTACAGTATCCGATTCTATTCTCTTCCGTCTGGCGGCGCGGAACGCCGGGATCATAAATGTAAATGGGATTTCCATAAACATCATCCCACAGATCTGTTTCTTTTTTTGTTTCAAAACCGCAGACTGACAGATCCAGTTCCTCTAAAACCCTGCGGATCAATGTACTTTTACCTGTTTTTCGTCCCCCGACAATCAATGTATGCATATCAATACCCCTCTCTTCATTTTCTTACAGTAAAATCCCATAATCTCTGATTTCATCCAGAATTTCTCCATCCAGAACATCTGATTTCCGGCCGCTCTGCTTATGCCGCTGCACTATCTGGACAGTACGCGGCTGCGCTCCAGTGCCAGCAGCAGGATATTGCCCAGTACGCCAACTGCCAGTACTTCTCCGGCTCCTACAGTAAGCATCATAAAAGGCACCATATCCTCTGCACCGTAGGCGAATTTCAATACCCAAGGAATGATCAGCGCATTGGACAGAATGGGCGGTATGCAGACCAGAAATTTATACTTTCGCAGCATTCTGGAGAAAACGGCACCGATCAGCGTAGCAAGCGTCCCGAAAACAACATCCGGCAGCGGCGAACCCATCAGAAGATTGGCGATCAGGCATCCCAGCGTCAGTCCCGGTACCGAGGCCGACATAAAATACGGCAGAACCGTCAGCGCCTCGGAAATTCGAAACTGAATCGGCCCGTAGGAAATCGGCGCAAAAATAAGTGTCAATGTTATGTAAACCGCTGCAATCAAAGCCGCCTGAACCATGGCGATTACACGGCTGTCATTATTTGTCTTTTCCATAATAAACGAAAACTCCTTCCTGTTTTTTATTCAGTTACCAGTTTGATTTTACACGAACATGCCCAGCTTTACAATAGTTACTGTTCAGAACTTCATTTTTGCCGGGATGACGGATCTTCATTTCGCCTGAACAGCGATAACCTACGCGGCAGAATGACTGTGGTATCCTGCCTCACAGCCTTCACCTCTTCAGGCAGAAGTCCGAACAGCAGCCAAAAACCGGTTGACCTTTTCAAAGGCATATTTTATAATAGTTTTTGTATTAGGTAAAGCCTTGATCCACGTTTGTTAGGGAAAAGTTCTCTGACAGACGTGGATTTTTTCATTTTTCAGGAGGTTCCCATGACACAAAAGAATTATTTTTTTCAAACACTGTACTCTTTGTTTTTTGTTGCGGCGGGCAATTTTCTTTATGCGCTGGCGGTTAAATTATTCCTGCTGCCCTCCGGTCTCGTAACTGGCGGAACGACTGGTATGGCTCTAACTGTCCATCACTTTTTTCATATTCCCGTTGCTTCTTTTGTTCTGCTGTTTAATATTGTAATGTTTATTATCGGTTTTCTGGTTCTCGGTAAACAGTTTGCTGCCACAACGCTTGTCAGTACCTTTCTCTATCCCCTCGCTCTGGAGCTGTTTGACAGACTGTTTGGAGATTATGTGATAACGGAAGATCTGCTGTTATGTACCCTGTTTGCAGGTCTGGGAATCGGAATCTCCCTTGGCATTGTCATCCGCGCAGGTGCGTCCACTGGTGGAATGGATATTCCGCCGCTGATTCTGCAAAAATCATTCCGTATACCCGTTTCGGTCAGCATGTATGTCTTCGATGTCTGCATTCTTCTGGCGCAGGCATTTTTCCGTCCGGTTGAGAATATTTTATACGGTATTGTACTGATTCTTATTTACACTCTGGTTCTGGACAAAATGTTGCTGCTGGGCAGTTCAAGAACGGAAATAAAAGTAATCAGTTCAAAAGCAGATGAAATCAGAAATGCCATCATGACGCAGATTGACAGAGGCGTTACCATGCTGGATGGGGAAGGGGGCTATCTTCATCATAAAACCCGGATTGTGCTGAGCATCATATCCAACCGGGAACTGCCCCGAGTGGAAAAAGTAATCCATTCCATCGATCCGGAAAGTTTCATGGTTATCAGCCGTGTAAAAGAAGTAAGCGGACGGGGATTTTCCATGAAAAAACAATACCGTTAAGCTGATAACAGGGAACATTCCTGCTATATTGGAAATAATGGCTGCCGTTTCGGAGAAAATGGCAAAGAAATCCATTGATAACGTATGGGGCAATCCCTTTTTACCCCTGCATCACATGATTCATATAAAGGAGACAAGATATGGTTACATGCAATAATTTACTGAACAATCCCAATTTAAAGCATCTTGATGAAAAAGGAAGTTTTATCGTACTGGAATATCAGCGTGATCTGAGCGTGGCACCGCATAATGCGGTTACCTCTTACTATATGTCGGAGATGGGCATACGAAAGCGTCAGGTGCTGGCACAGTTAAACGGCAATGGAATCGTAACACAGGCCGGAGCCATGCAGTGGACAACCGGTTCTGTTCATGCCACCACCGGAGTAAAAGGTGTGGGCGATCTGTTCGGGAAAGCAATCAAGGTCAGGAGAAGGTCTGGTCAATGTGTATCGCGGAACCGGTAAAGTTCTCATGAGTCCCGTCTCGCTTACCTCGTCCATGACTGCCGCTGCCAATTAGGCAGTCAGAATATTAACAGTCAGGGCAGCAAATCAATAACCGGTGCAGCGAACCTGTTTCCAGTTTCTGAAACCATTCAGATTCAAACACGGAAGCAGGTTCTTTTATTTATCCATTCATATACGCAGTGTACAACATAAATTCCTGAATTATCCTGAAAATTGTATCTCCAGTACATTGTTTTCTGACTTTATACTATGTATAGTATTAATATCTCATATTTTATACAAGTGAGGAGGTATATTATGGGTACATCATCTAAAGAACTGTTTGACGAGAGACTGAAGCTTGTAAATGACGCAATTGCCATGAAGGAGACATCCCGCGTACCGGTTGCACCGTTCTTTTCTTCTGTTGCACAGAGAATGAACGGTTCATCCTATCGGGATTTGTATTACGATTACGACAGGGCCGGAAAAGCTGCCGTGGAGTTTTACAAAAAATATTCTGTGGATATGGCCACCGGCTGCAGTTTCACCAGCGGAAAAGCCAATGAAATCGCTGAATCATCCATGATCGACTGGCCGGGCCGCCCGGGAACCAGAATTTCCAATTATTCTTCCCATCAGGTTCTGGAATATGAATATATTCAGCCGGAAGAATACCGGGAGCTGATTGACAATTTTGATTATTTTATTCTGACCAAATATATTCCCAGAGCCTTTCCGGGGCTGAAAGGGCTGGCTAATATTTCCTTTAATCCCAATGTGGTGCTCAATACCGGTCTTATGGGATCCATGTGCACTCCCGAAGCGCTGGAGGCATTCGGGAAACTGGCTGAAATCAGCAGACTGGATGCGGAAGCGGCAGCAAAAAGTAATGAATATTCGGCACAGATTGCAGATCTTGGTATTCCGCCTTATTTTTCAGGAATCGGTGAAGTGCCTTTTGATATTATCAGTGACTATTTCCGCGGTACACTGGGAGCCATGACCGATTCTCTGGAATATGAGGATGAGATGCTGGAGCTCTGTGATATTTTTGTAGAACGCCAGATCAAAGGATGGGAATATTTCAAATTTGCACCCATGCCGGTGAAACGTGTATTTTTCCCGCTGCATAAAGGTATGGACGGATTTATGAACCCCGATCAGTATGACCGCCTGTACTGGAAACCGTTTATGAAGCTGGTTGATTATCTGGTAAGCATCGGCGTAACGCCTTACGTTTATACAGAAGGTTTTTACAACAGCCGTCTGGAAAAACTCTGCGAGCTGCCTGCCGGCAAGTGTATGGTCCATTTTGAACGTGTGGACATGAAACGTGCCAAAGAAACTGTTGGAAAAACAAGCTGCATCGTCGGCAATCTTCCCATTTCACTTATGGAATTCAGCACGCCCGACAAAGTCAGCGATTACGTCAAATTCCTGATCGATACCTGTGCTCCCGGCGGCGGATATATTTTCGACTTTGACGGTTCACTGGAGAATGTCAAACCTGAAAATCTGGATGCCATGTTCGAAACGCTGGAACAGTATGGAAAGAAATAACGAAAAGCACCGAAAACACCCCCGGAACAGGCTGTCACAGGCCGCTTCCGGGGGTGTTTAAGGAAGATGTCACTGAAGTAACCCGCCGCAGGCGGAGAATCTCGTTCCACGAGATTCTTTTTTATATCCGCAGACGATTTAGTTTTTCAGTGTCTTATAAGTATACCGTATCACAATAAGCGATATGATAAAGGTCAGCACATCCGATACAGGCATGGAATACAGTACGCCGTCCAGTCCGAAGAAAACCGGCAGCAGTAAGGCAAATCCTACGCCGAAAATGACTTCACGCACCATGGAAAGCATGGTGGAAAGAAGAGCTTTTCCCAGAGACTGCAGGTAGATGAAAGTGGCTTTATTGACGCAGGCCAGGATCATCATGCAGAGGTATATCCGGAAAGATTTTACGGCAAAATCAGTATAGTAGACACTTTCGTTGGCTGCACCGAAGATAGCAATCAGCTGTCTGGGGAAGACTTCCACAATTACCAGAGCGACAGCTCCGACAATGGCTTCCGCTGTCAGCAGATGCGTAAACAGACTGGACGCACGATCTTTTCGTCCCGCTCCGATATTGTAGCCCACAATGGGAATACATCCTGCTGCCATACCAATGCTGATGGAGATAACGATCTGGAAAAATTTCATGACGATACCCACCACTGCCATGGGAATCTGGGCATACTGTGCCTGACCAAAGATGGCATCCTGTGCGCCGTACTTCTGGATCATATTGTTGATGGCAGCCATGGCTGCAACCAGTGAAATCTGCGCCAGAAAGCTGCAGATGCCCAGCGGCAGAAATCTTGTCATCAATCTTCCGCTTAACTGAAAACTCTTTTTCTGTAATTTTACTGCTTTCATATGGAACAGATACCATACAGCCAGCACAGCAGTCACGATCTGACCGGTGATAGTTGCTATCGCTGCACCCATCATACCCCATTTAAATACGAAGATAAATATGGGATCCAGAATGATGTTAATGACAGCGCCGGCAACAGTAGATGCCATGGCGAATTTGGGACTTCCGTCTGAACGGATGATGGGATTCATGGCCTGTCCGAACATATAAAACGGAATGCCGACCGTGATCCAGAAGAAATACTCTTTCGCATTTGTAAATGTACCTTCATTGACCGTACCGCCGAACATGGCAAGGATCGGCTCCTGAAAGATCAGATAAACCGCGGTCAGAATCAGGCTGCATACGATGCAGAGAACAATGGAATTACCGATGCTTCTGTGGGCATTGTCCTTTTCATTGGCGCCGAGGCAGATACTGACAAATGCACAGCACCCATCACCGATCATAACAGCAATGGCCAGCGCAACGATCGTCAGCGGATATACAACCGTGTTGGCTGCATTGCCGTAGGAACCAAGATAACTGGCATTGGCGATAAAAATCTGATCCACAATATTGTAAAGAGCCGCTACCAGCAGCGAAATGATGCACGGTATGGAATATTTGCGCATCAGTACACCGATCGGTTCTGTTTCCAGAAATGAATTTGATTTTTCGTTCATGTAAAATTTCCTCCCTAAAAAATGTGGCCGGAAAAGCTGGATTTACGCTCTCTGGCCACACACTTAAAAAACAGTATATTTGTACACAAAAAAACAGCGGCAGACAACAACTGGATTTACGCAGTCATGCTACTCGCTGTATTTTTGATTATAACGAAAAATCAATAATTTTTCAAAGGTAATTTTGCACAAACTTGATCATTGATTTTTCAATCACTTCTGCCGGGGCATATCTTTCCGGCCTCAGTCCAGATTGGATCCGTTGGTTGCGATCACCTTTTTGTACCAGTGGAAGGAATCCTTGCGGTAACGGTTCAGTGTCTTCAAATCAAATTCATCGCGGTCCACGTAAATGAAGCCGTAACGTTTTCTCACACCTTCATGTGTGGACACCAGATCAATGGCAGACCAGGGACAGTAACCCATCATTTCCACATTGTCTGTGATGGCTTCCTGAATCATCTTAATGTGCTGGCGCAGATATTCAATACGGTAGCCATCATGTACCTTTCCGTCTTCTGTCAGGGTATCGTAAGCGCCAAGGCCATTTTCCGTAACGATCATGGGCAGATGATAACGGGAATAGATTTCACGCATGGTATTGCGGAAGCCCTGAGGGTCGATTTCCCAGCCGAATTCCGTCACCGTCAGGTTGGGATTGCGGAAGCCCTTGTACATGCCGGCCATCTCATTGGCAGACTGCTGATCTCCCATGGTAGCTTCTTTCAGTTCTGTCTGTGTGCTGGCTTCCACGGTCATGGTATTGTAATAATTGAAGCCGATGAAGTCGGGATGTGCATTTCTCAGAGACTCTGCATCTCCGGGTGCAAATTCGGGGCAGGCATCGTGTTCTTCCAGATAGGACCATACCAGGTTGTTGTATCTGCCGTATACGGCCATATCCAGATACAGCCAGTTGCGGATGGCGTTGCAGTTCTGGGCAGCAGTGGTGTCCTCCGGCCTGCAGGAAGCAGGATAAACCAGCGCAATATTGGGAGCCGGACCGATCTTGGCATTCGGCAGCATCTTATGACACAGTTCCATGGCCTTTGCCTGTGCAACCAGCATATGATGATTCTGCTGATAAATTTCTTTCAGTTCATTGGTGCAGCCTTCGGGAATGTAAAGGGTTCCGATCACGGGACCAACCAGCGTCAGCATATTCTGTTCGTTGATAGTCAGCCAGTATTTTACGCGGTCACCGAAGTTTTCGAACATAACCTTTGCAAAGTTGACAAACCAGTCTACAGATTCACGGTTGCCCCAGGAACCTCTTTTATCAAGAGCAGCAGGCATATCAAAATGGAACATGGTAACCAGCGGTTCAATACCGTATTTCAGACACTCGTCGATCAGATTGTTGTAATACTGGATTCCCATGGGATTGACTTCACCGGTGCCTTCAGGAAGGATACGGGACCAGGAAATGGAGAAACGGTATACTTTGAAGCCCATTTCAGCCATCAGCTTTACATCTTCCTTATAACGGTGATACTGGTCTGCGCAGACATCCAGCTCGGAAGTTCCTTCGGGAACTTTTTTCACATCCTGGCAGGAAGGTCCTTTGCCATCGATGAGATTGGCGCCTTCCACCTGATAAGCGGAAGTAGATGCCCCCCATAGGAAATCAGCGGGAAACGGTTTTAATGTTTTATGATACATGGGTATATCCTCCTCTTCGATTCTGCCATACGGTGATAAAAAAGTATTGACAGGATATTTTCATTTGCTGGTTTCCAGTATATCGGATTCTGCCCGAAAGTCAATGGCGGCAGCCCCGAAAAGAGCAATGCTACATTTTTTCATCTTTTTTTTAAGCAGATTCTGTTGCAATGAAAGCCCCGGTATCTGTCTTACTGCAGATCTGATTTACTGCAGATTATGGGAATGATACAGTAAGCCATAAGTGTCCATCAGCTCTTTTACACTGTCAAAATTTTCCGACAGCAGCATGGATGTGATGGTATCAAAAATATATTTGGCCGAGGTATGAAAAACCAGATTGCCCAGATGTTCCATATCCCGGTGATAGATTGCCTCCAGAGAAATGTCGCAGAGCTTTGCCAGTGTACTGTCGGTTTTTCCTGTAATGGCAATAGTAAAAATTCCTGCTTTTTTAAATTCTGCCGCTGCCTCCAGTATTTTTTTGAATTCCCCGGAACGGCTGATCAGAAAGACCACATGGTCGCGGGCACCATTCAGGGCCAGATACAGCTGCTTATTATAGCAGGAATAGGTGTTGGAAATTTTCCCTTCATGAAAAAACATGTGGGATGCGTAATCGCCAATACAGACATTGGCATCCACTGCGATGATATCCACATATTTTACCTGATCGATCTTTCTGCAGACTTTTTCGATTACTTCCACCGATATGCGGTTTCTTGTCACTTCGATGACCGATTTTTCAAGCTCTGCGATTTTATTGATTACGGAAATGGAATTTTCCTGTTTGCCCAGATTCAGATTCTCCGTACGCATGGATGCCTCTGCCTGCTTCAGATCACTGATCAGGTTAACCTTAAAATCATTGTAGCTTTCGTATCCCAGCTTCCTGCAGAAACGGATGATCACAGTGGAGCTGGTAAATGTCTGACGCCCCAGCTCTCTGGAAGACATGCGGCTTACCTGCTCGCAGTGCTCCAGGATATATTCACAGATTTTCTGCTCCCGCTCTGTATAAGAAGCGGAATTCTGCAGCTTTTCCAGTAATGTCATAAACGTCACTTCCTCCTCATGTCAACTATTATAGTAAAACCTGTCGGGAATAGCAAACAGTAACAACAATTTCAGTTGCAAAACAGGTACAAACGTGTTATATTAGTTCAGATTTAAACTATTATGCAGCTGTGTATGCTGCTGTTTTTCGCATTATATCTATCAGGAGGTATCGTAATGCTGTTAAAAATATTGATCTGTTTTCTTGCCGGTATGGGCGCAGGCCTCGGGACCGGTTTTGCAGGGATGAGCGCTGCGGCTGTGATCAGTCCCATGCTGATCACCTGCCTTGGCGTGGAAGCTTATGAGGCAGTCGGCATCGCACTGGCAAGCGATGTACTGGCAAGCGCCGTATCTGCCTACATATATGGAAAGAACAAGAATCTTGATATACGAAACGGAATCGTCATGATGATCTCTGTACTGGCCTTTACCATGGTGGGCAGCTGGGTTTCCAGCCTCGTCCCCGGCAATTCTCTCGGCGGCTGTTCCATGGGCATGACCCTGCTGCTGGGTATTAAATTTATCGTAAAACCTGTTATGACGACAAAGGAATCCATGGAAAAAGCCAGTCCGAAAAAACGGTTTATCCAGAGTATTGTCTGCGGTATTCTCATCGGCTTTATCTGCGGCTTTATCGGTGCAGGCGGCGGCCTGATGATGCTTCTGATCCTGACCAGTGTACTGGGCTATGAACTGAAAATGGCCGTAGGCACCAGCGTCTTCATCATGGCATTCACCGCACTGACCGGAGCGCTCAGCCATTTTGCCATCGGCGGAGCACCCGACCCGCTGCTGCTTGTTCTCTGCGTTTTCTTTACACTGCTCTGGGCGCGTATTGCAGCCCGTTTTGCCAACAAAGCCTCCGCAGAAGTACTGAACCGGGCAACCGGCATCGTTCTGGTGATCCTTGGAATCATTATGATCACCATAAACTTTATGGCATAATGTCATGACTTTTAACCGGTTACACGGTTACATATTTCCCCGATTTCTGTTATAATGTTTTTACCTGACCGGATCAGACCTGATTTTCAGGCTGGATCCGGTCAGTTTTTACTGAAACAATGACAGATTTATGCCGAAACAGCATATTACCGGTGTAAGACATACCAGTATGCCCCAAACTACAGCAAAATACGGAGATTGACAATATGGAAAATCAAAATCAGAACATTCAGAATAAAAACTTTCAGAACGAAACCACTCAGGATGCGCATAAACTTCCTGATTCTCTGAATCAGGAAACCGGCAATCAGGAACCGAAGCATAAACGCCGTGTCCGCTATAAGGGAACGCATCCGAAAAACTACCATGAAAAATATAAAGAACTGCAGCCGGAGAAATATGCGGATACTATTGAAAAAGTAATCCGCAAGGGCGGTACGCCTGCCGGGATGCATATTTCCATCTGTGTGAAGGAAATCCTTGATTTTCTGCAGATCAAACCGGGACAGACCGGTCTGGACGCCACGCTGGGCTACGGCGGCCATACACAGGAGATGCTGAAATGCCTCCAGTCTCAGGGACATCTGTATGCCCTTGATGTGGATCCCATCGAAATCGTTAAAACCAGAGCCCGTCTGGAAGCACTGGGTTACGGACCGGAAATCCTGACGATCCTGCAGCAGAATTTTGCCGATATCGATCAGGTTGCTGCACAGGCAGGTGCCTTTGATTTTATACTGGCTGATCTGGGCGTGTCATCCATGCAGATCGACAACCCGGAAAGGGGATTTTCCTATAAGTTTGAAGGTCCTCTTGACCTGCGTTTGAATCCGGAGAAAGGAATTTCCGCTGCCGAACGGCTGCGTCATATAAATGCTGACGAGCTGGAGGGCATGCTGGTGGAAAATTCCGACGAGCCCTACGCAGCAGAAATTGCAAAAGCTATCGTTTCCAGAAACAGAAAAGGCCGTCCCATTACGACGACCACAGACCTTCATCAGGTCATAGAAGAAACGCTTTCTTTCCTTCCTGCCGGTGAACGCAGAGAAGCTGTAAAAAAGACATGCCAGAGAACTTTTCAGGCGCTGCGCATCGATGTAAACAGCGAATTTGAAGTGCTGGAAACATTTCTTGAAAAACTGCCCGATGCACTTGCATGCGGCGGACGCGTGGCAATCCTCACGTTCCACTCCGGTGAAGACCGGCTGGTTAAAAAATCCTTTAAACGTTTTTATAAAGAAGGAATCTATCGCGAGATCGCCACAGATGTCATCCGCCCTTCCGCTGAAGAATGCAATCGCAACAGCCGTGCCCGTTCCACCAAAATGCGGTGGGCGATCAAAGCCTGACAGAAAGCTTCTCAGAATTCGCCGTCAATACGGAAAGCATGATTCATGGGGCCGCTGCCATTTCCCAGATCCAGCATGGCTGCCAGCGCACCCGATATATAATTTTTCGCCTTTTCCACAGAAGTATCCAGGTCATATCCCTTCGCCAGATTGGACGCAATGGCACTGGACAACGTACAGCCCGTTCCATGGGTGTTGGGATTATCGATTCTTCTGCCCCTGAACCATTGGAAGCTGCCGCCGCGGTACAGAAGATCATTGGCATCATTCAGCTGATGCCCGCCTTTTAAAAGAACGGCGCACCGGTAACCGGTACTGATCTTTTCTGCCGCCCGGATCATATCTTCCGGCGTATCGATCTTCATACCGGATAAAATTTCCGCCTCAGGAATATTGGGCGTTACCAGAGCAGACAGGGGCAGCAACCGCTTTTTCATGGTTTCCACCGCATTATCTACAATCAGACTGGAACCGCTGGTAGCCACCATAACAGGATCCACCACGATATTTTTTGCCTGATACTGCTCCAGCTTATCCGCGATCACCTCAATCAGTGCAGCAGAGGAAACCATGCCGATTTTCACCGCATCCGGGAAAATATCGGTAAAGATGTCATCCAGCTGTTCTGCAAGAAATTCCGGCGTCACTTCCATGATTCCCGTTACGCCGGTTGTATTCTGGGCTGTCAGAGCTGTTATGGCGCTCATGGCATAAACACGGTTTGCGGTCATGGTTTTGATATCAGCCTGAATTCCGGCGCCGCCACTGGAGTCGCTTCCGGCGATGGTCAATGCTGTGGGCAGCCTGTTTCCGGTGATTTCCAAAGAAAGATTTCTCAGTTCCCGGGCTGCCCGGGTAATATCCTTCTGTGCAAATATGGCGCTGACAACAGCTACGCCGCAGATACCGCGTCCTCTCAGATTCAGAATATTGCTGCGGGTGATTCCGCCGATGGCAACAACCGGGATATTAACCGTTTCACAGATTGCCTGCAGGGTATCGTGGTTCAGTTCTCTGGCATCGGCCTTGGTGCCGGTGGAATAAACGGCACCCACACCAAGATAATCGGCACCATGGGCCTGGGCCGTCAGCGCCTGCTCCACGGTTTTGGCAGAAACACCAATGATTTTATCGGGTCCCAGTTTTCTGCGGACATCCCCCGCTTCCATATCACTCTGCCCCACATGAACGCCGTCGGCATCCACCTCCAGCGCCAGCTCCACATCATCATTGATAATAAGAGGAACGTGATATCTGTGGCAGAGTTCCTTCATGGCAATGGCTTCCTGCTTGAAACTTTCCCTGTCGAGAGTCTTTTCACGCAGCTGAACCAGAGTAACGCCTCCTTTCAGCGCCTTCTCTACCTGTTCATATAAAGTTTCACCGTTCAGCCAGGAACGGTCGGTCACTGCATAAAGCAGCAGATCTTCTTTTTTACAATTCAAAATCATCACTCACTTTGCTTTATTTGTACTGTTCAGGGCAGTGTTTTCGAGATTGACGCTGAACAGTTACGTTTATTTTTATGTATACACAGAATTATACAGATTCTGCCGTAAAATTCAAGTTTTCCCCGCAAAGAGTTTAAGCCGGGCGGCAATGCCCCGGACGGAATCGGCAAAATATGCATACAATTCGACGGCATCTTTGGAATCACCGCATCGCTCCATAAGAAACTGCTTAAAATTCTGCTGCAGCCATCCGACAGTCTGCTCCCTGCTGTTTTCACCATCTTCGCCGGACGGGGATTTTCCAGCCAATATCCGGCAGATGACCGTTCCCACAACCGGTTCACAGATATTCTCCACCATGGCAGCATAAGACCGGTTATATGACTGCAGAATCTTTCTGACCTCATCCTCCGGAAATAATTTCAGGAACCGCTGCTCCAGACGGATGCACTCTGTAAATGCAGCAATTTTATCAATGCCGGTACAATACGAAAGATCCCGCAGGACAGGATAATCCAGCGTCAGAATAGTATCCTGCGGATTGAATTCAATATGGTACCGCCTGAAAAAACGTGGAAAGCCTTTCACAAAGGTATCGTACAGACACCGGTTTTCAAAGTACATAAAATCCTGCAGAATGGCATGATACTTACTCAGGTTTTCCTCCGTTTTTTTCTTTACACAGTCAAGACCGAGACGGTAAGCCTGCTGCGGCGGCAGCTTTCCGCCCGAAACCGGATTCTGACCGGACTGCTCCAGTTCATGAATACAATACAGGACAGCCTCCATGAGCTGCTGCGCTTTTTCATAGGTGATTGAGGTACTTTCCCCGCCGGTATACCGTTCCGCCAGACCTGCCGCCACCGGTACCAGTTCTTCCATTTGATAATCTGTTTGATAACCTGTTATCATAATTGTCACCTCCAGCAAAGCTATCGCTGTTACCTCCAGCAAAGTTCTTTCAATGTTTCCAGATACAGATCATAATCCCATCTCTGTACCGGATCAAACCGTGCATATTCTCCATAGCCTTCCGAATCCCTGTATCCATCATATCCTGCGCGAACCGCTTCCGCAAAATTCTCCAGACATGTACCCTCCAGATAATCCAGATCCCCGAAGCAGAGCATCTCAAACTGCTCCTTCATCAGGTGAAGCAGCTCATCATCCGTAATTTCATCATGCATCTCATTTTTATACAGATAAAAAATATCCTGCAGACGAACAATGGTATCCACATAGCTGTTCTGATCGATATAAGCGGAGTCGCAGAATTCATAAATAATCTTTTCCGCAATTCCGGCACCGAACTCCACTCTTCTCTGTTCACGCAGTGCATGACCGCGTTCCTGAAGGATCAGTTCCGCGTTCTGTCTGGTCAGTGCAAGTCCGTACTGCTCAGTCGTTTCATTTGTTTTCAATACGGCAGCCAGCCGGCTCTGATTCTGCATTAAAGTTATCCAGTCCTGACTCATAAATCCCCTCCCCCTTTTGCGGTTACTGAAGCGATTATAGCATTGAGCCGGCAGTGATACCAGACTTGATTTTTCGACGATTTTGTGGTATTATAATAGTGTAAAAAAGGGAGCAGATTCAGATACTGCTCCCTTTTTCCATATATGATATTTCTGATCGATACTCTCTCGGAAATCTGACCGTCAAAGCCGGATTTCAGCAGATTTCAAAACGTGCGCCCTGTTCCAGAAGCGTTCCGTCCATATTGCAGATGGCATCGATGATGCGTCCCCGATAGGCAGCGCTGCCGTCTCCGGGCTGCATATGTGACCAACCGATTTCTCCAGCCAGACCCATGGCGGCAACGGAAGCCGCTGCCGCTTCCAGATGATGGCCCGGATTTGCGGCCAGAAAAGCGGTCATCAGGCCGGATAACTGACAGCCGGTGCCGGTGACTTTTTCCATCTCAGGTCTTCCATTATGAATGACATAACAGGTCCGACTGTCACAGACCAGATCCACATTACCGGTTGCCGCAATAATGCAGCCTGTTTCCCGTGCAAAATTCTTCAATACCGCTGCCATGGCTTCCACATCTTTTCCTGCCAGAGCATCTGCCGCTGCAGCGTCCACTCCTCTGGAATGTCCCGAACCATGTATCAGTGTTTTGATCTCAGAAATATTCCCGCGGATTGCCGAAAAATGAATTTCCTCCATCAGAAAATCAGCTGTTTCCAGACGCAGTCTGCTGGCCCCAACCCCTACCGGATCCAGCAGAACTGCATGTCCAAGCTCACATGCCTTTTTTCCGGCCAGCAGCATGGCTGGAATCATATGCCGGCTTAATTTTCCGATGTTGATATTCAGGCCGCTGCAGATGGATGTGATCTCTTCCACCTCTGCAGCCTCATCCGCCATAATGGGACTTGCACCGCAGGCCAGCACCATATTGGCCACATCATTGATCGTAACAGCATTGGTAATATTGTGAATCAGCGGTGCCTGATTCCTTACTCTGTCAAAACATTCCCTGAACATGCTTCCATCCTTTCCAGCTGTTTCAGCGGAATGACCGGGAGAGGAGCTGCCGGATGTTCTCCCAGCATCTTCTCCATCCAGACCATGTCATGCCATTTCCCCAGCTTGTAGCCGCATTTGGTGAAATGTGCCGTTATGCGGTAGCCTTCTTTTTCATGAAATGCAATGCTCTGCGGATTGGGATAGGTAATGCATGCATTCACATTAATAATATGCTGCTTTTTCAGAATTTGCTCCAGCGCCCGATATAAACCGGTTCCGATTCCCTCTTTTCTCGCCTCTTCTCTGACATAAATGCTGGTCTCCACAGCCCAGTCATAAGCGGCCCTGCTTTTAAAAGGACCGGCATAAGCGTAACCCAGAAGCCTTTCTTCTTCATCCACAGCCGCCAGATACGGATATTTTTCCAGCGTATGAATGATTCTTTCGCGAAATTCTTCTTCAGAAGGAACTTCATATTCAAAGGTAATTGGTGTTTTCTCCACATAAGGAGCATAAATGGAAAGAAGCTGTGCAGCATCTTCCGGTTTTACCATACGAATTCGCATATCAAGATCCTGCTTTCTTAATAATATCCTCCATAATATACCATTTCTCTTCCATATCTGCAACCAGTTTAAACTGTGTCCGACAGCGGTCCAGATTATGATTTTCCCTGTGTATTTTAAAATAGGTATCCCCCTGCAGGTAATCTGTCAGAAAACGCATACCGCATTCATAGGTCATAACCTTGGCTCCCATAGGCAGCAGGGAAACTTCCAGATCCGTCAGACTGCCTGCGCATCCCTCCAGAAATCCCTTCGCATAAAGTTCAAACAGTTCCATGCTGCAGGAGACTTTTGATAAATCTTTCTCGTCTTCTGCAGCAGTGCTGGCCCCGAAACGGATGGAATCACCGAAATCATTCATGGCAAGACCGGGCATGACCGTATCCAGATCGATGACACAGATTGCTTTTCCCGTTTGATCATCCAGCATGATATTATTCAGTTTTGTATCATTATGAGTCACCCGAAGCGGCAGTTTACCAGCCTTCTGCAGGTCACCGAATACATGGGCGATCTCCTGGTGCTCCATAACAAACCGTATCTCATCTTTGACACCGGCCGCCCGGCCGCATACATCATCCTTTACCGCCTGACAGAAGGTTTCAAACCGGGACGCAGTATCATGAAATCCGGCTATGGTCTCATGCAGAGCAGATGCCGGATACTCTGCCAACAGACACTGAAAATTGCCGAATGCCACTGCGCTCTGGTAAAAATGCTCTTCTTTTTCCACCTGATCATAACAGGTTGCTCCCTCAATAAATCCAAAAGAACGCCAGTAATCTCCATCCGCATCCAGATAGTAACATTTTCCATCCTTCGCCGGACGCAGATTCAGGGTTTCACGATCCGGATCGCCTCCGTTTTCTATGATTTTTTTCCGTAAAAATGTGGTTACCCCCTGTATGTTTTCCATAACCTCCACCGGATTTTTGAAAACTATACGATTGACCCTCTGCAGAATCTGTTTTTTAACGCTTCCATCCGGCAGAGAAAACCGGAGCAGGAACGTATCATTAATATGGCCGCTCCCGTATGGTGTTTTGTCAATCAGTTTCCCCTCAAAATGAAACTGACCGATTGCTTCGTCGATTTTACTGTATATATCTTTTTCCACTGCTGTATTGCCCATTACTGACTCCTTTACTTTTGAATCGCTGCTTTGATTTTATATGTTAATTTACTGTCATATGTTTACATGCTGGTTTCTGCTGTATGTTTACATGTCGATTTGCTGCCGTTTCCGAAATGATTGTACCGATGGGACAGATTTCTGTCTTTATACATTATTTCATTGTTTTTGCACTATCTGCATAAAATACAATTTTCTAACCGGAAAACTTGAAGTCTGCTGTTTTTTTATTTACAATGGTAATTGTTCAGAGTCAGGCATACCTGCACAAAAAATGCGATGAATGCTTGCAGACAGGAGGAATTATGGCATACCGCGGTATTACGTTAGTTGATGAAATACATATTGAACAGCTGTTTACTGTTCATTATTTTGAATATATGAGCAATTTTCATTTTCCCGGGGAATCACATGATTTCTGGGAGTTTCTTTGTGTGGACAAAGGAGAGGTGGAAGTGTGGGGCGATGATAACAGATATACACTGAAAAAAGACGATATTATTTTCCACAAGCCCAATGAATTCCACGGCCTGAAGGCAAATGGAACGGTTGCCCCCAATCTGATGGTTCTTTCTTTTTCCTGCCCTTCTGCTGCCATGGAATATTTTCGTGAACGCGTTCTCCATATCAATGAGGAGGAGCGGACTCTGCTGGGGCGGATCCTTCAGGAAGCCGGCCAGTGTTTTTCCGGACCCATGAATGATCCTTATCAGAATCAGCTGGAACGGAAGGCTTCTGCGGATATTCCGTTTGGATGCGAACAGCTGCTCCGTCTGTATCTGGAAGAGTTTCTGGTTCTTCTGCAGAGGAGGTATCTCCAGGTGCAGTATCAGGATCCGGAAATACTCAGCAGAACAAAGCTGAACAAAACAGAGTCTGGCAAAAAAACAGGTAAACTGACAAAGAAAAAAGCTGACAAAATGCTTTATGATCACATTGTCAGCTACATGAAATCCCACATTCACAGCAGTCTGTCCATTGAACAGATCTGCCGTGACAATATGGTAAGCCGCTCTCAGCTCCAGAAACTGTTTCGCGAACAGAATCATTGCGGAATCATCCGGTATTTTTCAATTCTGAAAATTGAAGCCGCCAAACAGTATATCCGCAGCGACCAGTTGAATTTCACCCAGATTGCGGATGTCCTCGGTTATTCTACGATTCATTATTTTTCAAGGCAGTTCAAACAGGTTACAGGAATGACACCTTCGGAATATGCATCGTCCATCAAGGGACTGTCCGAACAGAAATTATAAAACAGACTGCATTTATATGGAAAGTACCGATGCGCTCTGTTCCAGTTCTTCACTGGCTTCCTTCAGCTTTTCAGCCTGTTCATCTGTAATTTTATCCGGCTTGATACGGGATACCTGTTTCTGGACTTCTCTCATCTTTTTCTTGATGTCGGCTTTCTGCTCCCGGGTGAGGGATTTCTTCTTCTCCTTGTCATTCAGAGCATTCTGAACTTTGGCCAGAAGGCGTTCCGCTTCTGTATAGGTTTCAAAATTGCCGTATCCTTTGGCATCTCTTGCTTCATATTCCTGCGTATTGCGGATCGCCTGCTCGATTTCTTCTTCCGACAGGTTGGAACTGGAGGTGATTACAATCTCCTGCTGTCTGCCGGTTCCCAGATCTTTGGCCGATACTTTTAAAATGCCGTTTACATCAATATCAAAGGTAACTTCAATCTGCGGAACACCTGCCATGGCTCTTTTGATTCCGTTCAGCTTGAAATTTCCAATCAGCTTGTTATCTCTGGCAAATTTACGCTCTCCCTGATATACCTTGATTTCCACATTAGTCTGGAAATTGGCTGCTGTTGTGAAAATCTGACTTTTTCTGGTAGGGATAGTGCTGTTCCGGTCCAGAACCGTGGTGCAGACACCTCCAACGGTTTCAATGGAAAGAGATAAAGGCGTAACATCCATCAGAATCAGTTCCGAAGCAGCAGAACCGGGAACAATGCTTCCGGGCTCCGATGCCAGCTTACCTCCCTGAATACCGGCTCCCAATGCCACACATTCATCAGGATTCAGGGATTTGGCAGGCTCCTGTCCTGTCAGTTGTCTAACCATGCGCTGTACAGCGGGAATTCTGGTGGAACCGCCCACCAGAAGAACTTTATCCAGATCTTTCATGGAAAGACCTGCATCGCTCATGGCATTCTGTACCGGAATCCTCGTACGTTCCACAAGATCCTTCGTCATTTCTTCAAAAACGGCTCTGGACAATGTAATATCCAGATGTTTTCCCTCTCCCTTTTTATCAACTGCAATAAACGGAAGATTCACATTGGTCTCCACCATGGTGGAAAGCTCCATCTTGGCTTTTTCAGCGGCCTCGCGCAGGCGCTGCATGGCTGACGGATCTCTGGACAGATCCATATTCTCCTGTTCGCGGAATGTGCGCAGCAGATAGTCCACCACTCTGCTGTCAAAATCATCTCCGCCCAGATGATTATCACCGGAGGTTGCCAGCACCTCAATCAGATTCTCACCGATCTCGATCACAGATACATCAAACGTACCGCCGCCCAGATCATAGACCAGAATCTTCTGAGAATCCCCATGATCAAGACCATAGGCAAGCGCTGCCGATGTCGGTTCATTGATAATCCGGAGAACTTTCAGACCTGCGATCCTCCCGGCATCCTTTGTCGCCTGACGCTGGGAATCACTGAAATAGGCCGGTACTGTAATAACTGCTTCCGAAACCGGTTCACCCAGAAAATCCTCTGCATCCTTTTTCAGCTTCCTCAGAATCATGGCAGAAATCTCCTGGGGAGAATAACGCTTTCCATCAATGGAAACCCGATAATCAGAACCCATCTCCCTCTTTATGGAAGAAACCGTATGATCAGCATTCACCGCCGCCTGTCTCCTGGCCGCATCACCTACCAGACGCTCCCCTTTTTTCGTAAACGCCACAACAGAAGGCGTCGTCCTGCCGCCCTCCGCATTGGGAATAATCACCGGCGTACCATTCTCCAAAACAGACACACAGCTGTTGGTTGTCCCCAAATCAATACCAATTACTTTACCCATATATAAAACCACCTTTAATCTTTCAATTTTGTTACTGTTCAAATCTATCTGGCTCTGAACAGCTGACAATTTTCGTATAAAAAACAGTATAGTCCTTTTTCGTGAACAACAGATGGAGAAAATATAAAATTCGGATATCGGAATTATAAAGAAATTATAAAAAAGGGGCTGAATGTAACTGTTCAGGCTTCTGCCTGAAACAATGAAGACTGTGAGGCAGAATGAAGTCCGAGCAGTAAGACCTTCATCCTTTACTTGAAAGTTATACGCGATTCATAACTTGCATTGCACAGCCGGATATAGTAAAATAAAGCTCAATGATTAAATATAATGTTACAACAGGAGAATTTGTTTATGAAGCTTCAGCAATTATTGAGCTATACACGGCGTGCTGTAGATGATTACGGTATGATCGAGGAAGGCGACCGCATTGCAATCGGCATTTCAGGTGGAAAGGACAGTCTGACACTGCTTTATGCACTGCAGGGACTGCGCCGTTTTTATCCGAAAAAGTTTGACATAGAAGCAATTACGGTTGATCTGGGATATGGGGGATTTCATCTGGAACCGATTCAGAAGCTGTGTGAGGAACTGGATGTTCACTACACCATTGTGAAAACAGATATTAAAACCATTGTTTTTGATATCCGCAAAGAGGAAAATCCCTGTTCGCTTTGCGCCACCCTGCGGAAGGGGGCTTTTAATGACAAGGCTGCGGAATTGGGGTGCAATAAAGTGGCTTATGCGCATCACAAAGACGATATTGTGGAAACCATGCTGCTTTCTCTTATTTATGAGGGGCGTTTCCATTCATTTTCCCCGAAAACATATCTGGACAGAACAAAGGTAACTGTAATCCGTCCTCTGATGTACATCAACGAAGCAGATATTATCGGTTTCATGCATACCGCCAACCTTCCCGTATGTAAAAATCCCTGTCCGGCAGATGGGCACACCCAGCGGGAAGAAATCAAAAACCTGCTGAGACAGTTGAATATGAGTTATCCGGGCTGCAAAAACCGCATGTTTACCGCAATCTGCAACGGCAATATCAAAGGCTGGCCCACAAAAATCGAGCGCCCCAAACCGGTGCGGAAAAAGAAGGAATGATCCATGGCAGAATCCAGAAACCGTCCCTACCATGAACAGGTAGATATTGAAAATACAGTCCGGCTGCGCCGGCTGATCTCAGAACTCCCTCCTTTTGTCCGGGACTTTTTCCGCGGAATTGAACAGACAACTTCTTCACGTACCCGCATTGCATATGCATACGATCTCAGAATCTTTTTTCATTATCTAATGGAAAATTATGAAGAATTTGCACAGATCGGGCTGGAAAATCTGACTCCGTCACATCTGGAACGACTGAAACCTGCAGATCTGGAGCAATATATGGAATATCTGAAATATTACCATAAAGATGAAGAGGAACATCTGAATCAGAACCGGGGAATCATGAGAAAAATTTCTTCTCTGAAAGCTTTTTATAATTATTTCTATCGTCGCGAGGTGATTACCTACAATCCCGCCGCTCTGATAGATCTGCCGCGGGATTATGAAAAACCCATCATCCGTCTTGACGCGGACGAGATTGCTCTTTTACTGGATCACGTAGAGCAGGGCGACCATCTGACAAAACAGCAGAAAAACTTTCATGAAAAAACACGAATCCGGGATCTGGCCATACTGACGCTGCTGCTTGGAACCGGTATTCGTGTTTCAGAATGTGTGGGAATCGATCTGAATGATCTCGATTTTAAAAACGGCGGTCTGAAGATTCACAGAAAAGGAGGAAAGGAAGTCATTCTTTATTTCGGCGATGAAGTCGAAGAAGCTTTGCTGAACTATCTGGATGAACGAACATCCATCCTTCCCTGTGAAGGACATGAGGATGCGCTTTTCCTTTCTCTTCAGCGAAAACGTATCAGTGTACGCAGTGTTGAAAAACTGGTAAAAAAATATACCCAGTCTGTTACCGCACTGAAACATATCACCCCCCACAAACTGCGGAGTACATACGGAACCCAGCTGTATCAGGAAACCGGCGATATCTATCTCGTCGCAGATGTACTGGGCCACTCTGATGTTAACACCACGCGGAAACATTATGCCGCGATTGAAGATAACAAACGGCGCCAGGCCCGCAATAAAGTACGGCTGCGCAGAGAAGAACCGCGGGAAGAGGCAGATGAAAACAGATAAAACGCTTCCCAAAACAATTAAACAGATATTTCCGACCTAATTATGATCGTATCAACCATTTTTCTATTCCCCATAAAACGTATAAAAAGAGGAAGCCTGCCATCAGACTTCCTCATTAATACAGATTCTGTTCAATACCCTTATATGGGAAAGCAAAGGATGCAGCGGTGCAATGCCAAACAGCTGCTCAGCCAGATCTTCTATGCTGATATCGAGATAATCAACTTCCGTTTCACTCCGTATTCGGGTCACACAGCTGTGTTCCCTGTCAACTGACCATCGGTACAGACCATTATTACCTTCAATCAGTGGATCATGCACCTGCAGATATATGGTCCTCGGGCAATCAGCGCGAAGACATGTCAGCAGCCGGGGCAGATAGATAATCCTGCACATAATCTGCGGTTTCCAGCTGTTTCCGTCACCTGTATCAGATACAACTTCTACAGATTCAGTGGACAACACATTATTCGATCCGGGTTCTTCTTCCAGAAACTGCATGTATGCTTCGTCACGCATCGTAACCACATCAAATTGCTCTCTGGCCCAATCATTGGCTCTCTCCGGATCTGTTGGAAAAGAAACCGGCTTCTGGTCATAAATCACACGAAAACCGAACGGCTCATAATAGGCGGTATCTGCCGGCATCAGATAAGTAAAAGGCTCACCCCGGCTGTACAGCCAGAAAAATGCCTCCAGCATCAGCCGGCGCATACAGCCTTTTCTTCTGTAAGGCAGTGCTGTTGCTACCGCAACAATATAATGCAGAATCATACTGTCGGTGGTAATCCAGATGCGATAAGGATTCAGATGCAGCATGGCACAGATGGACTCCCTGCTGGAATCTATCAGCGCAAATATCTCATTATCGCGACACTTCCACTTATAATAATATGCAGCATACGCTCCTCTGTCTTCTGGAAATGAATCTTCATACAGCGCAAGCGAATCCTGTTTTTCCTTCTGGTTTAATTGTTTGAACTTCACAGAAAACATACCGTCGGCAGATATCATGAAGCAACCGCCCGGCAGCTGCATTTTCCTGCATTCTTATCGGTCTGAATCTCTGTGCAGTTGTAATTGTCAATCATGCGGATCGGGTGGAGCTGCTGCTTTGCTTTGCGCAGGTTCTCATATCCCATGTCCTCTTCCCGGTTGATCCACTCTGCATCAGGAAAATGATGAGAAAGAAATTCCTTCAAAACAGCCACGTATAATCCTCTGATCTGCGCATTGGCTTTCTCAATATGAATCTCAACACCTGCATCGCCAAGAGCCGAACCGATAATAAATGCTTCCATCTGCCCGTCAATGTAAATGCATCCTCCTTTGAGATCAAGGCGTGAAAAATTCTTCAGAATATCCATGATTCCTCTGTGTTCAGAACGAAGATCCTCCTCTGTATCATCCGTTTCTTTTGTACATTCCCATCTGGCCAGGCAGGCGCGTACTTCATCCAGATTCTCCTGACTCAGATCTCTGTATTCATAATCAGGATGTTCACGAAGAAACGCATTGAAGTGATTTCGACGTTTTACCATCTTTCTTCCCGCCAGTGTCCTGTTTCTCTCACAGGAATAGATGTATTCTGAATAATCGGGACTGCATGAAAAAGAAAAACGGCCTTCATACTGTTCCTCAAGCCATGTCTTAAATGATTCTTCCACATAGGATATAACAAAAGGTATTCCCTCCTGCTCGCTGATCTCCTGCATACGCTCAATGGCCTGCTGATAATACTCAGGACTGCAGAGAGGCATCATCCAGAAAAAACTGCCTTCATATTGGTAGAGAAGGACCAGAAAATGTTCACAGGCTTCGTAACGGATGTGATAAATATGATTCCACATCATCATAGAGTTGAAATTATAATTATAACCTTCATAATCGGTTGATTTTAAAAAAGATTCTATCAGATTCCTGTCGGAAATTGTCAATTGCTTCATACTAACTCCTTAAACTGATGTTACTGTTCAGACTTTGGCCTGAGAAGGCTGTGAGGCCGAAGTCTGAACAGTAACCAACTGATACTCTGTTTACCTTTGAACGGCTACAATTATTTTAGTACAGTTTGTAAAAAAAGCAAGTCCTTAATCAGGAATTTCAGTCAGGAATTCTGTTGAATCTGTACAATAACAGCCGTTTTTACTTTTCCGCAACTTCCAGAGCTTCTTCTGCTTCGGGAGCTCCATAGTAAATCAAAAGAAGCTGTCCTTCTTTCAGGTTGTCTCCATGGATGTGGTTCATGTCGCGGATCTTATTAATATACGTTCTGATATCATCATCTGTAGTACGATAGCAGGCCTGTGCAATGTCCCAGAGAGTATCCCCCCGTTCAACTGTAATCACTTTATAGGCCAGTTCCTCATCACTGCAGGCCACGCCTTTCTGTACAGCGTGAACTCCGATGGCACCAAAAACAAAAGTCAAAACAACAGCTGCTGCCAGCAGAATCAGGAGTTTCTTCCTGCAATAGACTCCGGCAGTTCCGGACAGACCCATTTTCCTGACGCTCTTTCTGCTGCCGGTACTTCCGGCTTTTCTACAGTCGGCACTTCTCCCCCTTCTGCTGTCAGTGCTTCTGCGGGTGCAGTTTCCGGCAGAACCGGATGACCTTCTTTCCAGCATGTCATCATAAATCGGACTGTATAAACCTCTTTCTGCAGCAGTGCATGCAGCTCTTCCTTCGTATCTCTCTTTCATAATATCCTCCTGATGTATCTGCGTGTATCCCATTGAAAAACAAATATAGCAAACATACGTTGTGAACAGCTGTTCTTTTTCGTTCGTAACTGCATTATAATATACAAACATAAGTTTGTCAACAGCTTTTTACGAACATTTGTTTTTTATTTTGCTTGCATTTTATTCGAACATGTGTTATGATTTAGTTAAATAAACGTGGCTGTGAAGAACAACATACAGTTACACTAATACAAAAGCTACCTGTTATCAGAAGGAGGTTATTATATGGCAAAGGGCAAGATTTCAGCAAAGCAGCAGGAGATTCTTGATTTTATCAAGTCTGAGATTATCAACCGCGGTTATCCGCCGGCTGTACGCGATATTTGCGAAGCAGTTCATCTGAAGTCCACTTCATCCGTTCATTCTCATCTGGAGACACTGGAGAAGAACGGTTATATCCGCAAGGATCCCACCAAGCCCCGTGCAATTGAGATTCTTGATGATGAGTTCAACTTAAACCGCAAGGAGATGGTCAATATTCCGGTTGTCGGTACCGTTGCTGCCGGTATTCCCATTCTGGCTACGGAGAATATTGAAAGTTACATTCCCATGCCCAGTGAGATGCTGCCCAATGCGTCCAATCATAAGTTTTTTATTCTGAACGTAAAAGGCGACAGTATGATCAACTGCGGTATTCTGAACGGCGATCAGATTATCGTCGAGCAGCAGGAGACAGCAGCCAACGGAGAGATTATTGTAGCGCTTGTGGATGATTCTGCTACTGTGAAGCGTTTTTACAGAGAAGAGGACTGCATTCGTCTGCAGCCGGAGAATGACACGATGGATCCCATCATTGTTCCTTCCGATACAGATGTCTCTATTTTAGGCAAAGTAATCGGTCTGATGCGTATGAACATCAACTGACAACATATAAGGATTCCCAAATATAATAAAAAAACGTCAGATACTTTTGAATTCGATTTGAATTCAGCTATCTGACGTTTTTTGTCTAAGCAGATTAAGCTTCTTTTTCCTGTCGGAATTCACTGGTATCAATGAATTTTCCATCTCTCCAGATTCTTTCCAGATCATAGAAGCGTCTGTCTTCCTGATAGAATACATGAATCACTACATCATGATAATCAAGGAGAATCCAACGGGCACTCTGATAGCCTTCTACCTGACGCAGATCATATCCTGCTCTGCCCATCTTTTCCATAACATTATCTGCAATCGCCTGAACCTGATTTACATTGTTGCCGGCTGCAATGATAAAGTAATCAGCTACTACTGAAACCTGAGAGATATCGATTACATTGATATCTGCTGCAAGCTTTTCATCAAGTGCGCTGAATGCTGTCTGTACCATATCTCTGCTTGTACTCATAGGCACCTCCGTTGTTCGTCTGCAACACCATATCCGGAAATCCCGGAGATAGTGCCATCCTGCTGTTGTTTGCTGTAAAAATCCGCTAACTGTTTCGTTATCGTGAGAAATCCATTTAATTTCATGGAAGTCAGTTAGATCTCCGCATGATTATGATAACTCTCATAAAATCTGCATGCTTCTTTTGTCTGACTGTCTATGGCAGCGCCTGTTTCATCCAGATATTTCAGAATCCCGGTCATAATTTCCACCAGCGCTTCATCCAGATCTGTGAAAGCAAGCCTGCGCATATATTCCAGATTGGCTGCTTTACATCTTCTTGGTTCAATATAATCCGCAATATAAAGGATTTTTTCAAGCATTGACATATCAGGCCGTCCTGTTGTGTGAAATTCAATGGCTGACAGAATTTCAGGATCGTCAACGCCGTATTTGTGCGCTGCCAGATAACTGCCGTATCTGGCATGAAGAAGCACCTTGTTTTTTTCTTCGTCTTCTGTAACTTTCAGCCCTTTTTTCAGACATTTTTCATAGATTATCTGGTTTTCATACTGTCTGGCGCAGTCATGAAGAAGACCTGCAAGCTCTGCCCGGTCAAGATCATAGCCATACCGCATGGCCAGTGCAGCTGCCGTATAAGAAACACTTAATGAATGTTCATATCGCTCGGGAGTCAGTTTTTTCTTAAGTCTTTTTCGAATTTCGGGAATTCTCTCATCCATATTGGTACCTCCACGGAAATAGATTCTGCAGGTATGCCGAATCAGCGGCCTGCGGACTGATCAGAAGAGTCCACATACAGGTTATGCTCCTTGATATAGGCTTCCACTTCATCCGTCACATAATAATGAACGGAATATCCGTCGCGCACATTTTGCCGGATCCAGTTGCTGGAAATTGCCACATTGGGCAGATGCAGAAGTCTGATGGAAGCATGGAAGTGCTGTTCCAGTTCCTTGATTTTCTGCTCCATATCTGCAAGAACCAGATTGCCGCGGGCAGCCGCCAGAATCGTTGCCCGGGAAAAAATCTCCTGCGGTTCATGCCACTTGTCCATATAATCAAGGGAATCAGCTCCTACAATAAAATAATAGGAAGCCTCCGGATCCAGAGCACAAAAGTGCGCAAGCGTATCAGAAGTATAGGAGTAACAGGGATTCTGGATTTCAAAATCCGAGAAAACAAATTCCGGATGGCATCTGATAGCCAGCTTAACCATATCTGCACGGCAAGCTGCATCCAGCACATCGTCCCCGGCCTTGTGAGGCGGATTGCCATTGGGGAGAAAAACAATCTGATCCAGATGATATTCTTCATAGGCACGCTGGGCGATCATCAGATGACCAATATGAATGGGGTTAAATGTTCCTCCCATAATACCGATTTTTTTCATGAACTGCCTCCTGACTCATTTCTGATCGACTGTATCTTAATTCAGATTCGTTCAGCTTACGCCGAACAATTATTTCTCAGGTAAATACTTGCTGTTTTTCTTCGCCTGACGGAACAGGACAATTTTCTTGCCGATTACCTGCATAACCTGTGAATGGGTACGCCCCGCAAGCATTTCTGCCATATCTCTCGGATCGTCTGTACAGTTCTGAAGAACACTGATCTTAATCAGTTCTCTTGCTTCCAGTGCTTCATCCACTGCAGCTGTTACTTCAGGTGTCAGGCAGGATTTTCCAATCTGAAGGACAGGATCCATCGTCATGGCCTGACCTTTTAAATAAGCTCTGTATTTTGTTGTCATAGTATTCTCCATCTGCAGCTGCAATGACTGTAGCGATTGCAGCTATTTATAATAATCAAATTCCAGTTCATAGAGACGGACCGTATCGCCGTCCTGAATACCAAGATTTTCCAGTTCCTTTAAAATACCTGTATCCTTCAGGAATTTCTGGAAGAATGCAAATCCCTTTTCAGAATCCAGATTGGTATAACCAAGCATTTTTTCAATCCGGGGACCTTCCACAGTGTACAGTCCTTCCTTTTCCTTGTTGACAGTAAAAGGCAGTGTTACATCATCGGGATAATCCACTTCGAATTCTTTTTCAAAAATAACCGGTTCCGGATCAAGATTCTGCAGAATTTCGTAAACATGAGACAGCAGTTCCTTCAAGCCTCTGCCGCTGACAGCAGAAATAGGAAAAACGGGAATTCCCTGAGGCTCAAATGTTTCCTTCAGGCGGGCTACCGGGCTGTCCTCTTCCTCATAAATGGCATCGATCTTATTGGCTGCGATGACCTGAGGCCGTTCCAGCAGCTTCGGATCATAAGCTTCCAGTTCCTGATTGATGGTTCTGATATCTTCAATGGGGTCGCGTCCCTCAACAGAAGCAGCATCTACCACATGAATAAATACCTTGGTTCTTTCAATATGCTTCAGAAAAGCATGACCCAGACCGATTCCCTGAGACGCTCCTTCGATGAGGCCCGGAATATCGGCAATCACAAAACTGCTGCCTTCTCCCATGTCAACCACACCCAGTTCCGGATTGAGGGTTGTAAAATGATAATTGGCAATCTTCGGCCTTGCATTGCTCACATGGGACAGCAGAGTAGATTTACCCACGTTGGGGAAACCGATCAGACCCACATCCGCAATCACCTTCAGCTCCAGACGAACCCAAAGCTCTCTCCCCGGCTTTCCGGGCTGCGCATATTTGGGCACCTGCATGGTTGCCGTAGCATAATGCATATTGCCCTGTCCGCCCCGGCCGCCTTTCAGAATGATCTCTCTTTTATTGTCACCTGACATATCGGCAATTACTTTGCCTGTTTCATCATCTTTGATGACCGTTCCCGGGGGAACCTTAATAATAAGATCATCTGCATCCGCGCCATGGCAGCGGCGCTTGCCGCCTTCCTGGCCATTCTTTGCCACGTATTTTCTTACATGTCTGAAATTGGTCAGGGTATTCATACCCTCATCTACAACGAAAATAATGTCGCCGCCCCGGCCGCCGTCACCACCGTCAGGGCCGCCATTGGGTACATAAAGTTCCCGCCGGAAGCTGACATGTCCATTACCGCCATTGCCGGACTTTATAAATACTCTTGCACTGTCTGCAAACATGAATGTCCTCCTCGTTGAACAGTTACATATACGAAACACAGTTTCCTGTTATATGAAAAGAATCTCGTTCCACGAGATTCTCCTCCTGCGGCGGGTCACTTCAGTGACATATTCCTTTCCGCCGCAGTGCGATCTCCGCGGAGCGTTTTTGATATAAAAGGAAACTGTGTTTCCTTTTATATCAAAAAGCCGACGCAAAAGCGTCGGCCCTTCAATCACAAATCAAATTTAGAAGCAAAACAGCTAAAAAACTGCGTTCTCCACCGGAAATCGATTATTCAGCGATTACTCTGGGATATACGGAACACTGCTTTTTGTCTCTGCCTTTTCTTTCAAACTTAACAACACCATCTACTTTTGCAAACAGAGTGTCATCACTACCGATACCAACATTAACACCGGGATGAATCTTAGTACCTCTCTGTCTGTACAGGATGTTGCCTGCTTTTACGAACTGACCGTCAGCTCTCTTTGCTCCAAGTCTCTTGGATTCAGAATCTCTACCGTTCTTGGTAGAACCAACACCTTTCTTATGAGCAAATAATTGAAGGTTCATATTTAACATAGGTTACACCTCCCTTGTACGGATTATAATTCTGATATATCTATCCCCGTAGGTATCACGGACGGACTCCAGTCCGAGGATAAACGATTTCAATAATAATTGAGTTTCGGGCGCTTTGTCTGTAACCAGTTTAAATTTCAGATTACCATCAGACTGTTCAGCTGTGAACCGGTCACTGGTAAACTTTTCGATACTGTTAATGGTATTAATGGAAAGTGCTGATACTGCAGCACAGATAATATCACGACCGTATCTGTCAAAACCGGCATGTCCCGAGATACGGAATCCGAAAATGCTGTCTTCGGAATTCTTATATATTACAGCAGTAATCAAAATTATTTGTTAATTTTTTCGATCTTAACTTCTGTATAAGCCTGTCTGTGGCCGTTTTTCTTGTGGTAACCGGATTTTCTCTTGTACTTGTATACAATCACTTTCTTTCCTTTACCTTCGCCCAGAACTGTTGCAGTAACCTTAGCGCCTTCTACTACAGGGCAGCCAACTGTTAACTCGCCATCGCTTACAGCCAGAACCTGATCAAACTCATATGTTTCGCCAGCAGCTACGCCCAACTTTTCGATGCGGATTACGTCGCCTTCGCTGACCTTGTACTGTTTACCACCTGTGGCAATAATTGCGTACATGTGCTTACCTCCTTTAAATACAAACTCGCCAACTTCGGTGTCCGATGCATCTCTGCCCGGACTTCAACCTCATTGTGCGGCACACAATGAGTATATTACCACACTGGAATCAGGATGTCAACCGGATTTTTAATAATTTCGCAATAATAATTTCGCAATATTCTGTACCGGACAGGCAGCCTGCCCGGCGGCTTTCAGCCCAGATTGCGGATCTTGAAATCTTTTTCCGCTTCTCTTCTCTGATCTTTTTTGGCAATATCCTGCCGCTTATCATACAGCTTTTTACCTTTTGCCAGCCCGATCTCCACTTTTGCAAGACTCCCGATAAAATAAACCTTCAATGGAACCAACGTATAACCCTTTTCCGCAATCTGCCCCACCAGTTTACTGATCTGTCTGCGGTGAAGAAGCAGCTTTCTCACCCGCAGAGGATCCTTATTGAAAATATTGCCTTTTTCATAAGGGCTGACGTGCATTCCGTAAATATACACTTCTCCCTTTTCAATTTTGATAAAAGACTCCTTAATGCTGCATCTGCCCATGCGGAGGGATTTTACCTCTGTTCCCGACAGAGCGATCCCCGCTTCATAGGTTTCTTCTATAAAATAGTCGTGATAAGCTTTTTTATTGTTTGCTACCAGCTTATAACTGTCTTTGGACATACCATTCACATCCTCTCATCTGTTTCTTTCGTATTATTGCCGTGCCGGGCCGTATCAATCCCGGATATTCCAGTTACCTCCGTCAACAGGACAGCCGGAAAGCTCCAGCAATTCTTTTTCACTATAACAAAGGGAAAACAGAACGCTGCGGCTCTGCAGATCAACCTGCGTAACCATGACTTTCAGACGGGTGCCGATGCCGTACTGTTTTCCGGTACTCTCTCCGGTCAGCGTCATGTGATGACGGTCAAAATAATAATAATCATCTATCATTTCATTCAGACGGACAAGGCCTTCCACCGTATTAGGAAGTTCCACATACATGCCCCATTCGGTTATGGATGTCACCATTCCCTCATATTCCTTACCAATGCGGTCAGCCATGTATTCCGCCTTCTTCAGTTTTTCCGTATCCCGTTCCGCATCATCGGCCCGCCGCTCCAGCGTACTGGTTTTCTGAGCCACCCCGTCCAGAATATCCTGATAATGCTGAATCCGTGCTTCATTCATGTCTCCATGGAGATTCTCCTTGATGATCCTGTGGATCTGCAGATCGGGATACCGGCGGATCGGAGAAGTAAAATGACAGTAATATCTGGCTGCCAGACCGAAGTGACCGCTGCATTCAGTGCTGTAACGGGCACGTTTCATGGAACGCAGGGCGATGCGGCTGATAAACGCCTCCTCCGGTGTATCCGATGCTTTGGCCAGCAGCTTCTGAATCTCCTTGGGATGCAGTTCCTTACCGGCTCCGCTGGTTTTTATGCCGTATCCCAGACCGGCGATCATCTGTGAAAGCTGAAGCAGCTTTTCACCGTCCGGTTCCTCATGGACGCGGTACAGAAAAGGCAGTTCCTGCCAGAAGCAGTCCTCTGCCACGGTTTCATTGGCCGCCAGCATAAAATCTTCAATCAGATCTGTCGCTTCATTGCGCTCATAGGCTTCCACGGATACCGCATGGCCTTCCTCATCGAGACGGATCTTGCTTTCCGGAAAATCAAAATCCAGAGAACCGCGTTTGCGGCGTTTGGCACGTAAAATCTGCGACAGGCTGCGCATGCACAGAAACATGGGAACCAACTCCTCATATTCCTTCTGCGCTTCTTTATCATCATCCAGAATCGCCGCAACCTTTGTATAGGACATGCGCCGGTCCACCCGGATGACCGATTCTGTAATACAATGTGAGATAATCTCACCCTTTTCATTGATATCCATCAGACAGCTCAGAGCCAGCCGGTCCTCTCCCTGATTAAGGGAACAGATTCCGTTGGAGAGCCGGTGCGGCAGCATGGGAATCACCCGATCCACCAGATAAACGCTTGTTCCTCTTTCCAGAGCACTGCGGTCAAGAGCACTTCCTTCTTTCACATAATGCGTCACATCTGCAATATGCACGCCCAGATGGTACAGGCCGCCTTCATAAGTCAATGTGATGGCATCATCCAGATCCTTCGCATCTTCTCCATCAATGGTTACCGTCTGAAATGCACGGAAATCCATTCTTCCTGCCATTTCTTCTTCCGATACGGAGTCAGGCTGTTCCTGTGCTGCTTCCATGACCTCTTCGGAAAATTCCTCCGGTATGGAGTAGCTGCGGACAATGGCGAGAATATCTGCTTTCGGATCATTGACGTGCCCCAGAATCTCGATTACCTCTCCCTCCGGGTTTTTATGGAGATCTCCATAATCAAGAAGTTTTACAACGACCCGGTGCCCCGTCATGGCACCGCCGCTTCTGCTTTTTGAAATATAAATGTCCGTTCCAAGCTTCTGCTGGTCCGGCACGACAAAACCGAAATTACGGCTTTTCTGATAGACACCGGTGATTTCCGTAAGTCCGTGTTCCAGAATCCGCAGAACCTTTCCCTCCGCTGATTTCGAACCGGAAGCAGGACGGATGATCTGTATCTCTACCCGGTCTTCATGGAATGCGGTGCCGGTATTATATTCCGCAATATAGACATCCTTTTCCATGCCTTCCACTGTAACAAATCCGAAGCCTCTGGTCGTTCCCCGGAAAATGCCCGCTTTGATATCGGGCTCCGCAATCCGGTAATGCCCCCGTTTGTTGCAGGTGATTTTCCCCTCTGCTGCCAGTTCATCGAGTACCTGATGCAGCTCCTGCCGTTTCTCCCGTTCAATCCCCAGCAGCGTGGCCATATCTCTTGCACGCATGGGTCTGTAATTTTTATCGCTCATAAATTCGATAAGCATCTTTTTTCTATCGTTCAGTAATTTTCTGTCCAATCCAGTTCCTTTCTATTCTATTCCAATTCCTTTCTATTTCTGACCCGCTGAACTTTTGCTGTATTTTCCTGTTATACGAAAAAAGATTTACCGCAGTCGGGTATCTGTCCTTATCTGCAGTAAATCTTTCATCATGCTTTCATACGGAACCAAAGTTCCGGTTCATTACAAAATATCCAGTACCAGTGCCAGTACAAAAAACGCAACTACCAGCCACTTTGTAGATTTCTCAAGTTTACCTTCCAGTGTACGGCCTTTGTTCTTGCTCCAGAATGTCTCGCCAACACCGCTGATAGTGCTGGAAAGTCCGGCAGACTTGCCTTCCTGAAGCAGGACAATAACAGATACGATCAAGCATACAATTACAAAAAGAACAGTTAATACGATCTTTAATGCAGCCATTCTATCATCCTCCAGTTTCTGTATTCATCAAATCGGGCTGACTGCCGCAAATGATATAGTCCGCAGTCAAACACGATTAGTTTATCACTTCTGCCACTGAAATGCAAGTATTTTCTCTATTGTTCTGCGCACTTTTCTGTATAAACAGCGGCAATCCTCCGGATTACCTTTACCATGCTTTCCATGGATTCCACACAGGCGTATTCAAATCTGCCGTGATAATTGTGTCCTCCGGTGTACAGATTCGGACAGGGTACGCCCATAAAAGACAGTCTGGAACCGTCGGTTCCGCCCCGGATGGGAACGACCTTCGGTTCAATTCCGATGTCTTTCATGGCCTGTTCAGCGGTTTCGATCAGATGCCATGCAGGGATAATCTGTTCTTTCATATTATAATAGGAATCTTTAATCTCTGCGAGGAAAATATCTGCTCCGTACTTTTGGTTCAGGAAATCACATACCTGCTGAAAATATACTTTTTTCTGTTCGAACAGCTCACGGTCATGATCACGGATGATATAATTCAACTGTGCATGTTCAATATCCCCCTGCATGCTGCACAGGTGGTAAAATCCTTCATAGCCTTCCGTATGTTCCGGTGTCTGTTCCGGCGGAAGCTGCTGCATAAACATACCTGCCATAAGGGATGCATTGATCATACGGTTTTTGGCATCACCGGGGTGAATGCTTTTTCCCGTTACATAAACCTTTGCGGAAGCGGCGTTGAAATTCTCAAATTCCAGCTCGCCTTCCGAGCCTCCGTCAACAGTATAGGCATACTGTGCGCCAAAAGCCTCCACATTGAAATGATCCATGCCTCTTCCCACTTCTTCATCCGGCGTAAAGGCAAGTTTAATGACTCCATGGGGAACCTCGGGATGCGCCAGCATTTCTTCCACGGCCGTCATGATCTCGGCAACACCGGCCTTATCATCAGCGCCAAGCAGCGTTGTGCCGTCTGTTACGATCAGGGTACGTCCGGCACAGGCGGACAGTTCAGGATAATCCGCCGGAGACAGAACGATCCCCTTTTCCTCATTCAGGAGAATCGCTCCTCCGTCATAATTTTCAACCAGACGCGGCTTTACATCTGCTCCCGTGATTTCCGGTGATGTATCCATATGGGCGATAAAACCGATTGCAGGTACTTTTTCTGCCTGCTCTTCGGGCAGATTGGAGGGAATGGATGCATAAAGATAGCAGCATTCCCGGTCATAAACGATATCACAGATACCCATATCCTGCAGTTCCTGATACAGCAGATCTGCCAGCTGAAACTGCTTCGACGTGCTGGGACATGCCGTGCTGTCTTCATCACTCTGCGTGTCGATTGTTACATATTTAAAAAAACGTTTCAGCAATGCATTCCGACTGTCTGATCCATTTACTGATGTACTCATGTTTTCCTTATCTCCTGTCTGATTTCTATTTCCTTAATCCCGTCTGCCGGTATTTCTATTTCCCTACTCTCTGTCTGCCAGTTCTCTGGCCACATCTTCCCAGGTAATTCCCTTATCAGCCATCAGAACCATTACATGATACAGAAAATCTCCCAGTTCATAAACGATCTCCTGCGGTTCCGGATTTTTGGCAGCGATCACGATTTCCGTTGCTTCCTCGCCCACTTTTTTCAGGATCTTATCCAATCCCTTCTGGAACAGATAATTGGTGTAGGAACCTTCTCTGGGATGAAGCTTCCGGTCCATGATCGTATTATATACATTTTCCAGTACTTTATTCGGATTGCTGCTTTCAGTTTCCCGGTTCACAATGTCGCGGTAAAAACAGCTGCGGTTTCCCGTATGGCAGGCAGCGCCCACCTGAACAACTCTGGCCAGCAGCGTATCCTGATCACAGTCGATCTTCAGAGATTTCACATACTGGTAATGTCCGGAGGTTTCTCCTTTGATCCAGAGACTCTGACGGCTTCTGCTGAAATAGGTCATGCGTCCCGTTTTTACGGTCATTTCGTACGCTTCACGATTCATATAGGCAACCATGAGCACTTCATCGTTCTTCCAGTCCTGAACCACCACCGGCATCATGCCGTCTCCGTTCAGCTTGAAATCCTCCCATGTGAATACGGGGCGGAATACATCTGCCTCATATCCAGCCTGCAGGAGGCGGTGCTTATAATCCATGATCTTTCCGGCCTGATTTTCCGGTACGCTGTACAGAAGGCCGGCAGCCCCCTGTTCCAGAGCGAAAAGGCCTTCTTCAGCCATGCAGTAAACGGATAAATCCTCCTGTTTTACACCCAGTTCCCCTGCTTTTGTCATCAGCGCAGCAGCAATCTGCCCTCCTGCCTGATTGAAGCAGTAAAAAATACGGAAACCAAGTTCACAGGCTTTCACTGCTTCCTCTAAAGAATCCACCTGAATACCGGCCCGATCTGCTTTAAAACGGCTCAGTCCTTCTTTCATCAGTTCCTCAGAAGCGCCGGGAGCAAAAACCATGCCCTGTGCACCTGTATACAGATATTTTTTCACATCATCAATATGAGAGCAGGTACCGCCCGCCTGAAAAATACCCAGCTCTCCTGCTGACAGCTGCTTTAAAAGTTCCATGTTTTTATGGTGTTCTTCTTCTGTCTCAGAAGCATCCATAAACAGCAGACTATCCGCTCCGCTGCCCGCACAGGCCTGACAATAAGCAGCTGCGTCCTGAATCCTGGTTCCTTCTGCCAGATAAGCGACTCCGTCTTTTAAAAGAATATAAGGTATTACTTTTTTCATCTGTTCTGCTCCTTACTGCTGCGTATTTTTCATGGCCTGCTCTTTTGCCAGCAGTCCCCGGATACCGGAAAGAATATTGGTGATCCGTTCATTTTCCATCTTCATGCTGACCTGATTGACTACCACACGGGCGGAAATGTCACAGACCTCTTCCAGAACCATCAGGCCGTTTTCCTTCAGCGTCGTACCGGTTTCCACAATATCCACGATCACCTCGGAAAGACCCACCAGCGGAGCCAGTTCGATGGAGCCGTTCAGCTTGATGATCTCCACCGTCTGCTGCTTTACATTGTAAAAATAATCCTTGGCAATATGAGGGTATTTGGTCGCAACACGGATCAGTTCGTTGTGCTGCAGCTTTTCTCTGGCGGATTCCGGTCCGCACACACACATGCGGCAGCGTCCCATGCCCAGATCCATCACCTCATAGAGACGACGGTCCTCTTCAATAATGGTATCACGGCCTACCACGCCGATATCGGCAGCGCCGTATTCCACATAGGTAGGTACATCGCTGGGTTTTGCCAGAAAGAAACGGTATCCCAGCTCCTCATTTCTGAAAATCAGCTTTCTTGTGTTCTCTGCCATCTCCGGACAGGTAATCCCGATCTGAGCCAGCAGCTCCATGGTTTTATCGGCAAGTCTTCCCTTGGGAAGTGCAAATACAATATCTCTCATCCTACTTATCCCCCATCAGTTCTGCCAGTTCTCTCGTATCTTTTGTACCATCCGTCACATTCAAAACGGTTACACTGGTACCGGAGCGGTTGATATAATAAATCTGCGCGATTCCCGATTTTTTCGCATATTCCAGATAATCTTCCAGCTTTTTCTCTTCTGCTTTCTGAAGAACAGCCAGACGGACGCCTCTCTTTCGCAGTTCACCGGCCATGGCGATCACATTCTCCGCCTGTTCCGGCTCCATCAGAAGCAGCGTATCGGTCATGGAAATGTCCACGGAAATCTTCTGGCGGTCCAGCGCAGTCATAACACCGTCCACGGAAATCTTGAATCCGACCGCCGGTGCATCATAGCTGAACTGGGACATCAGGGTATCGTAGCGGCCGCCGGAAACAATGGCGTTGCCGGTTCCGTATGTATAGGCATTGAAAATAATCCCTGTATAATACTGATAGCCGGTTACCATGGCCAGATCAAAGGAAACATATTTTTCCATACCGTAATAGCCCAGCATCCTGTACAAGGCCTTCAGACGCCGGATGGCTTCACGGGATTTTTCATTCTTCACCAGAGCCTCCATGCCGAGAACCTGCTGAATCGTACCGGAATAAATCTGAAGCCGGCCGAATACTTCTCTCTGTCTGGCAGTCAGATTCTCCTTCAGCAGCAGACTTTCCAGCGCAAAGAAGTTCTTGGAAAGCATGAATTTACGGATTTCAGCCTCCGTTTCCTCCGAAAAACCGATTTCCTCAAATAATCCGCTTAAAAAGGAAGCGCTGCCGATATCGATCTGGAAATCAGAAAGACCACATGCCCGCAGACAGTCCACTACGCAGGCAATCATCTCCGCATCTGCCGCAACGGAATCATCTCCAAACAGCTCCGCGCCGGCATCGGTGGATTCCTTCAGACGCAGACGGTAACTGCGGTCATTGATAAAAGTGCTGCCGTTATAGCAGAGACGGACCGGAAGATCTGCCGGTTCATAATATTTGGAAACGCAGCGTACGATGGAGGGCGTCATATCAGGCCGCAGAACAAGGGTATTGCCCTCGCTGTCAAACAGCTTGAACATCTCATTGGAAGCAACGCTTCCTCTCTCCTTTTTAAAAATTTCAAAAAACTCAAATGTAGGTGTCTGTATATCTTCATAACCGTAGGAATTCATCACTCCACGGATTTTATTCTCAATGGTCAGTTTCCGTGCACATTCCGAATTGTAAATATCACGGACGCCTTCCGGCGTATGCATCATCTGTTTCATCCTGCAAAATCCTTTCCCTTCCTGATGATTCCGGCAGCAGAGCCTCCTCATCTTTTTGCTTTATCATAGTAACGTGATACCGCATCAACGTGCAGTCACAGCAAACAATAGTATATCGGAAACAACGGTTTCTGTCAAGTAAAGATAATACTGTTCAGGCCGAAGTCTGAACAGTAACCCCAGATTCCGTTACTGCAGATCTCTGGTTTCCAGATCCTTCTGAAGTGCTTCCAGATAATGAAGAAAAACCCCGTTTCTTCCCGGGAAAATCTCGTAGCAGTCTGCGATTTCCTCAAAGGTAAAGCTTTTGCGGCCGCCTTCCTTCATCCGTCTCCAGAAACGGTAAATGCTGGAAAAAGGCTGGTAGTAATACCGGTCTCTGGCGGAATAATACAGAATCAGGAAGGAAATTCCCCCCTGACTCTCAAAATCCTTCATAAATGCGATCTGGTGTTCGTGAACATTCTGCAGAGGAAAGGTGTCACTGTGACATTCCTTTGCATCGAAACAGACCGGAACCCCCTGAACCGTTCCGATATAATCCACCGTACTTTTCTGGTCAAAATAGGCCAGCGTAATATGTCTCGATTCCTTCTCAATCCGGATCGGCTTGATGGGCGTGGGAATCTTCTGGATCAGCGCCAGCCCCAGTTCACGGTAGCGGACATTGGTAAGATTCAGAAGTTCCTCCAGATGAGAGCCCCTAAGTCCTCGGCTGTTCCATGTTGACATGGCGAAGCAATCCCTCCCCTTCCAGAACGCGCATGAAATTCTCCGGCAGGGAAGCCCGGAAGGTACGGCCGGCCAGTCCCTCCAGACTGCAGCCATCTGCCGGAAAACGCAGTTTCCAGGAATGAAGCAGCTGAAAATGACCATGGTAGGTTCTGTGATACCATCCGTTGATCTGTTCCTCGCCGTATTTTGTATCTCCTACCACCGGATGGCCCGTGCTGGCCAGATGCGCGCGGATCTGATGGCTTTTGCCGGTGATCAGATGAATCTCCAGAAGCGTCATGCGACCGTTGTCACCCAGCGGAATGTATTCCGTCTCAATCTGCTGTGCCCCCTCCGTTTCCCGGGGCTGTATGGAAACCAGATTATTTTCCCGGTCCTTGGAAAGCCACCCCTTCAGGTGTGCAGGACGTTTCAATACGCCTTTTACCAGAGCAAGATAACGCTTGTCCGCCCGGCGGCCGCGAAGCATATCACTTAATTCCCGGGCACCGCGATACGTAATACCCGCCGTAACGATTCCGCTGGTATTGCGGTCCAGACGATTGCAGACGGAAGGCCGGAACGTGGCCATGCTTTCATGAGTCACTTTTCCCTTCTTCAGCAGATACTGCAGAATATATTCATTCAGCGAAACATCATCCGCCTGTGCTTTCTGGGAAAGAATACCTGCAGGTTTGTTAAGGATCATCACATCGTCATCCTGATAAATAATTTTCACCGGCGGCAGCTTGGCTGTGGATGCCGGTTTTGCAGCGGGCACTTCCGTCCGGGGAGCTCCTGCGAATTTCTCAAAGGTTTCATCGGAGAAAAACAACCGGATCTCATCACCGGCCTGCAGATGTTCGCTTCCATCCGCCTTTTTGTTATTCAGCGTAATATTTTTCTTACGCAGCATTTTATAAAGAAAACTTTTGCCGGCTTCCTTCAGCAGTTTATTCAGATACTTATCCAGACGCTGTCCGGCTTCACTTTCATTGATAATTACAAGCTTCATTTTTTCTTTCCTGTTCTGTTTCCTGTTTTTCTCTCCGTCCGGCTTCCTTTTCCTGTACCTCTGCCGCCGGCTGCTGCCTGTCTGCCGCTGTGTTTCTGACCGGCTCTGCTTCCATGAGCAGATTCCTGCTTTTTCTCTCCGGGTTTCCGGGGACGGATAAGGCACTCCGGCCCAAAACCAATCAGATCGGTTCTTCCCGCTTTTATCAGGGCTTCCTTTACCAGATCATAATTGTCCGGATTCCGGTACTGCACCAGCGCCCTCTGCATGGCCTTTTCATGGGGATTGCGTGGAATATAAACCTTCTCCATGGTACGCGGATCAAGGCCGGTATAGTACATACATGTAGAAATCGTGGACGGCGTGGGATAAAAATCCTGTACCTGTTCCGGCATATACCCCATATCGCGTACCGCTTCTGCCAGCTCCACGGCTTCTTTCAACGTGGAACCGGGATGAGACGACATCAGATAGGGAACCAGATACTGCTTTTTGTGCAGTTTTTCATTCATGCTGCGGTAATTTTCCGCAAACCGGCGGTAAACCTGATTGGATGGCTTGCCCATATATTTCAGAACCTGATCCGAAACATGCTCCGGCGCCACCTTCAGCTGTCCGCTCACATGATACCTGCATAATTCTTCCATAAAATTGCTCTTCGTATCCGCCAGAACATAGTCAAAACGGATGCCCGAACGGATAAATACCTTCTTCACGCCCGGAAGCTTTCTCAATTTCCGCAGAAGCTCCTGATAATCCCGGTGATCTGCCCGGAGATTTTTGCAGGGAGCAGGAAACAGGCACTGTTTATCGGAACAGACGCCCTTTTTCAGCTGTTTTTCACAGGCAGGATGGCGGAAATCGGCAGTAGGACCGCCCACATCATGAATATATCCTTTAAATTCCGGATGCTGCGTCATGATCCCGGCCTCTTTCAGAATCGATTCATGGCTGCGGCACTGCACGATCCGTCCCTGATGGAAGGTCAGCGCACAGAAGCTGCAGCCGCCGAAACAGCCGCGGTTGTTCACAAGGCTGAACTGTACCTCCTCAATGGCCGGTACGCCGCCTGCTGCCGCATAGGAAGGATGCCAGGTCCGCATATAGGGCAGCGCATAAATATCATCCATCTCCATCTGTGTCAGCGGATATGCCGGCGGATTCTGCACCAGATACTGTTTGTTGGGATAGGGTTCCACCAGCTTTTTACCGGAAAAAGGATCCGTATTGCGGTACTGTGTATAAAAGCTTTCTGCATACTTTTTCTTATCCTGCTGCAGTTCCTCGAAAGAAGGAAGCATCAGACCGTCTTCAAAAAGCTCCGGCTTGCTGGTGCGGTAAACGGTTCCGCGGACGAACGTAATATCCTTTACCGACATGCCGCTGGCCAGACAGTCCGCAATTTCCACGGTGGAATGCTCTCCCATGCCGTAACACAGCAGATCTGCCGAAGAATCCATCAGCACCGAGCGTTTCAGCCGGTCCGACCAGTAATCGTAATGCGCCATGCGCCTCAGACTGGCTTCGATCCCGCCGATGATGATCGGAACATCCTTGTAAACCCGGCGGATCATGTTGCAGTAGACCACCACGGCATAATCGGGCCGTCTGCCCATAACACCGCCTGGTGTATAGGCATCGGTTTTCCGGCGCTTTTTCGCCACCGTATAATGGTTCACCATGGAATCCATATTGCCGGAAGACACCAGAAATCCCAGCCGCGGACGGCCAAATTCCCGGACAGCATCCTCGTTCTTCCAGTCCGGCTGGGACAGAATCGCCACCCGGTATCCTCTTGATTCCAGCAGGCGGCTGATAATGGCAGTACCGAATGACGGATGATCCACATAAGCATCTCCGGTTACATATACAAAATCAGGCTGTTCCCAGCCTCTTCTCTCCATGTCCTCCCTGCATAAAGGCAGAAAATCACCCATTCTTACTCTCCTCACTTTTCACTGCGGCCTCTTTTAAAGCTGCATCCCGGTTCAATTCCCTTACTGCTTCATGCAGCGGCCGGTAGACCCGTTTTCTTGTCACCTCGGCCAGATTCAGACGGGTCATATCCACCAGCGTGGCTTTTACCCGGTCCTTTGCCAGTTCCTGCCGGAAGCACTGCATCAGTTCTTCCGTATGCTCCTTTGATTCCAGATCAATGAAATCCACAATAATGATACCGCTGTAATTGCGCAGCCGCAGCTGCAGCGCGATCTCTCTGGCCGCCTCCAGATCGGTGCGCAGAAAATGCTGTTCCCGGCTGATATGCTTATCCGTGCATTTTCCCGTATTGACATCGATCACCGTCAGCGCCTCCGTAGGCTCCAGCACCAGATATCCGCCCGATTTCAGCCATACGACCCGTCCCAGAGCCTGATCGAATGCCGTATTCAGGGAATACAAAGCCGTCAGACTCAGCTGCGGGTCCTCATAGAAACGGGCCGGAATCTCCGGCAGCTTCTCCGTCAGTTCCTGATAAAATTCTCTCACATCTGTAACCACATGCAGATCACTGCTCATGGGATAATCCCGGATCAGTTCAAGAAACGCATGCTCCCCCCGATACAGACAGGAAAAACAGGTGCGGTACGGCGCCACGGAAAGCAGTTCCGTATAACGCTGTGCCAACAGGGCAGCCTCCTCAAAAATCTGCTCCCTGTCCGCATCCTGCGCATTGGTGCGGATGATCAGCGCACAGTTTTCCGGCAGCAGTGCTTTCTCTTCTATCTGCTGCCGGATTTCCTCCTGAAATGTTCTGCTCCGGATCTTTCTGGAAAATACGATCCCGCTGTCCCCATGGACCAGTACGGCAAAACGTCCGCTGATATTGAGACATCCGTTCAGTACGGGAAGCTTTGTCTTAACCGGCTCTTTCTCCAGCTGAACAAGAAGCTCGTCCCCGCAGGTGGTATTCCCGGGTCTTGCCTGTTTCGTATAGAAAAACCGCTCCGAACGGTCCAGCGCCAGATAGCCGTTCATGCCGCACCCGAAGTCTACAAAAGCGGCATTGATATTTTTCACAATGCTCTGCACACGACCTACGTAAATATTGCCCACACGGAAGGGCTTTTCCTTTTCCACATGAAGCTCCGTAATGCGGTTTTCTTCCTTCAGAGCTGCCACCATGCCGTTTTCCCGTCTTGTAACGATCAGATCAGACAATGACTTCACCCATTCTTTCCAGCGGAATCAGCCGGCGTTCCTGACCGTCCTCTGCCAGATCGGCATACATTTCCAGACGGTGGACATGATAACGCAGCTGCTCCGGTTCCATGTGATACCGATCCATAAAGGCATTCATCACCTGTTCCGGTTTCAGGTTTTCAGCACTTCCTGCGCAAAGCTGCAGAAAAAGCGTCTGCTCCTGCAGATCAGCCTGATAGATCAGAGGCGGAATATCCACTTCCCGCTCGCCTTTTTTCGTTTTCTTTGTAACCACAAGAGTATCAAGAGAAAGAAACTCCTCAAACTGTTTCCGGACGGCTTCGGGCACCGGCTGATCAAAGGCAACCCGGTAATCAGCCGCCGCCAGCACCGACATGGCAGTTCCTGCGCGGTCGGGAAGCTTCACCCAGCTTAACGCCTGCAGTCCTTCCACCATGACCGCATTGATCCTCTCAAGCATGGTTTCAGAGGACTGTGAGGACTGCACCTCGATATCCACATATTCCCCCTCGGAAGTCACGCCCAGCCCCAGAGGAGAAGCAAAGCTCATCACCTGATGGGGACTGAAGCCGGCCGAATAGGCAATATCCACCTCCGCCCGGCGCATGACCTTCTGAAAACAGCGCATAATATCAAGATGTCCGATATATTTTAAATTCCCTGTTTTGGAAAACTTAATTCTGATTTTCATGATGACACGCCTCCCTTGAAAAACGATCCGCACTGCAGCCTGCACATTTCATGGCACAATTGGGAGTGACCTCCTCCGCCATGGCACGTTTCCACTCACGGATCAGGAATTTTTTGCTGACACCCGCATCAATGAAATCCCAGGGGAAGATTTCATCAAGGCTGCGTTCTCTCGTTGTATAAAAATGATAATCAAGACCGCAGTCGGAAAGCACCTGCATCCATTTATCAAAATCAAACTGCTCCGTCCATGAATCGTAAAGGCAGCCGGATTCATAAGCCTTTAAAATAGCTTTGCAGAGACGTCTGTCGCCCCGGGCAAATACGCCCTCCAGAATGGACGCCTCCGGAGAATGCCACTGGTAGCTGAGACGTTTATGATTCAGCTGATCCTTCATGGCATGCTTTACCGTCTGCGCCTTATCGATATAATCCTGTACCTCGCACATGGGCGCCCACTGCAGAGGTGTAAAAGGTTTGGGAATAAAGAAAGAGGTACTGGAGGTAATGGACACCGTCCCCTTTCTCTCCGGCTTCGGAATGGCGTCAAAGTATTCTGCCGCAATTTTGTTGGCCAGCTCGGCAATTCCTTCCATATCTTCCTTTGTTTCCGTGGGAAGTCCCAGCATGAAATACAGCTTCACTTTTGTCCAGCCGCCCAGAAATGCCTTTCTTGCCCCCTCCAGAATGTCCTCTTCTGTCAGCCCTTTATTGATCAGGTTCCGCATCCGCTGAGTTCCCGCCTCAGGTGCAAAAGTCAGACTGCTCTTTTTAATATCCTGCACCTTGCTCATAATATCAAGAGAGAAGGAATCGATACGCAGAGACGGCAGAGAAAGATTCACATGATGTTCGCTGCAGGTCTCGATCAGTCCGTTGACCAGTTCACCCAGACCGGAATAATCGCTGGAACTTAAAGAACTCAGGGAAATCTCTTCATGCCCCGTATTCTTCAGGATCTCCTCTGCAATCTGCAGAAGCTCCTTCGCATCCCGCTCCCTTCTGGGGCGGTAGACCATACCCGCCTGACAGAAACGGCAGCCGCGGATGCAGCCGCGCATCACCTCCAGCACGGCCCGGTCCTGCGTTACCTTAATAAAAGGAACCACCGGTTTTTTCAGATATTCCGGCTCCGTCATATCCTCCACAACTGCTTTGACAACAGTGGCCGGTGCCTCTTTACAGACCGGTGTAAAGGAAGCAATGGTCTGATCTTCGTGATAAGTCACCTCATACAGAGAAGGCACATAAATTCCCGGCAGACCGGCCGCTTTTTTCAGAAACTCCCGGCGGCCGAGACCGGCTTTTTTACACTCCTGATACAGATCCACCAGTTCCAGGTTATTGACCTCACCCTCTCCGATATAAAACAGATCAAAGAAATCAGCCAACGGCTCCGGATTATACACACAGGGCCCTCCGCCCATGACAATGGGATCCTCATCCGTCCGGTCTGCCGCCAGCATGGGAATCTGAGCCAGATCCAGAATCTGCAGAATATTGGTGTAGCACATCTCATACTGGATGGTAATCCCCAGAAAATCAAAATCCTTCACCGGATCCTGAGATTCCAGCGCAAACAGCGGAATCTGTTCTTTTTTCATGATCTCATGGAGATCCATCCAGGGAGAGAAAACACGCTCACACCAGATGTCGTCCCGTTTGTTGAACATATCATATAAAATCTGCATGCCCAGATGGGACATGCCGATCTCATAAACATCCGGGAAACACATGGCGATACGAACATCCACATTTTCCCTGACTTTTTTTATACTGTTGTACTCCCCTCCGATATAGCGGGCAGGTTTCTCGATTTTTAGTAATATCTCCTCATTCAGAGCTAATTTTGTCATAATAAATTATCCTTTTTATACAGTTAATAATAAACAATAATCTCTTTTCTTGTTCTATAAATCCTGTTCAAAATCAAATCAATATTGATTTATTTTAATTTGTATTATTATACCAAAAAAGTAAAAAGAGGTGTTTTTTTGGGATTTACGACAAACACTTATTAATCCAAATATTCAGTAAAATTCATTACTGTTTAACACTGATTAATACAATTTGATATATAGGTTTATACAGCTTGATTCATTTTATTCTGATTCATCAGAATAAAATGAATCAACATTGAGAAAGGACTGAAGATCTTTTTCAGTAAATGGAATATCCGAATAACCATCCCGTTCTGAAGTTGGTTTCACTTCTTCCCATACTTCCTGCAATATAGAACAATCATAAGCAATCTCTTTCTGCGTAATGTACACCTCCTCTGTAAAAGCTGGAGAAGCATGTCCGAGAAATTCTGAAACAGCTTTCATGTTGACATTACTGTATTTCAGAGTAGAAGCGTAAACAGGATCAGTTCGTTTGCACCCCAGTCTGGCAAAGGGATCGTACGGGTCGCTTTTCTTGTCTTCGGTTTGATTTCCTGAGTCGTCACTCTTTTTTCTACATCTTCGCTTGTGCTTCTGCCAAGCTGTTTATTAATATATACGATTAACGAAGTAAAATCAATATCATAATAATGCAGCGCAAGCGTTTCCGCAAACATCCCTATTTTGTAATCTTGCAATACTGGAATGTAGATATTAATAAGCACGCCTCAAATTGGATTGAAATAAAAAACGTAAATTTGCGGAAGAACCATAAAACTACATTCATCTACGGCTTTAACTACGTTATAACTGCCTTTTTTCCATATTTTTTAAATCAGTCCCAGTAGATACATTTAATATCTTTCATAAAAGATTCATTCACTTTATCTCTCAGATTCACGATATCTCCCGTAGATTGAAAAAGAAGAATTTTTTTCTGAAAATAATCTTCAGTTTCAGATAAGGGAAATATGGCACTTGGTTCCAGCGAATCTAATTCTTCAAAAAAACTGACTAAATTATTTACACTTTCTTTCGTATGAATCCATAAAGAATCTGCATAAATAATTTCTTCTCCTTTATTGTTAATGATTTCTTCACCATATGCACATACATATACGGTGCTGTCTACGAATTGCTTCTTTAGTTTCGAAAGTACATATAATACTTTTTCCAGTTCATCTTCCTCATCAATCACAAACCCCTTACAATTTTCTTTTTGATCATCAAAGAACAAATCATAATCTATAAGAATACTATCATCTTCAGAGATTTGGAGTTTAACGTTATGATACATCTCTAATAATTCCATTTATTGTACCTCACTTTGCGTAAAGCTGTATGACAGCCTTGTTTTTCTATTCTGTTACAGCAGTAAATCTATGGAATATATCTGCAAAAATATGTCTCCATACATTGCTTTTTCCAAGTCCCATGATGACCTGACGTGCATGTGTAGTAACATGGCTGGCCATCATGATCAGATTGCTGATTACGGTACGGAGTCTGCGGCGTTTTACATCCCGTTTCTGGCGGGGAGTGCGCCCTCCGATCGTTTTCTGTCCAATCATCCGGAGGATATTGTAGGCAATCATGGCGAGTTCCAATATCAGGGAATTCGTGTCGAATTTTCCTGATGGAAGCCGTTCCAGATCCATATCGGTTTTGATCTCGCTGTGGAACTGTTCACATTCACCATGGGCGTGGTACAGATCAATGATCTCCTGGTCTCCCAGGCCAAGATTGGTCCACCATGTATTTACCTCGACATCGGGTATTAACAGGAACTGTCCGTGTTTATCAATGGTACGCTCCATGATCTCATATCCGGCACGCAGGGTAAACTCTTTCTGGAATTCTTTGCTGGTGACTGTTTTCCAGTCGCTTCCGATATACACGGTTTTTCCATCTCTGGGCTTGGTAATATTCTGGCAGTATTCTTTTGCCATTTTAAGCCAGTTTTCTTTGCCTTCGCGGCGAAGATTCCGCTTGATGATAAAATAGCATCCTTCCTCCATGAGAACCGCAACATTATCGATGGAATCATTCCCGGAGTCCAGACGGATCAGAAGAGGTTCGCCGGTCAGCTGTTTGCAGAGCCGGACAGTTTCCCTGATAAACTCAACCGTTCCGTTTTGACAGTGCTGTTTACCGGCACGGAGCTGGAAATTTACAGCATAGCCTTCTGTGCCGATATATGCCATGATGGGGGCATAGCCGTCATAACCTTTATAGGTACGGGAAACACCCTCTTTTTTGGTCTTGGAGTTATCCATGGGAGTTACATCAATATCCACAGGGACAAATCCGTTGGGAAGTTTTGTCGGTCTGATCTGATTTGCGGTCAGAATCCGGATATTTTCCTGCAGGATCTGCTGACGCAGAGTATCCCCAATGTCATCCATTCTCTGGCGGAGAGTTTCTTCGGAAGGGATACTGCGGGTTATGCCTAAAGCCAGTTTATAAAAATCCGGGTCATCATCCATTTCATGGACTGCTTCAAAACCCGGTTTTCCCATGCAGAGCATTCCAATGTAAGTAAGAATGATATCACCATTTTTGATCTGATGCTGGGAACGGTTTTTGGTAACATCCATGCGGTTTAGCCGTTTGGTAAAATCACTTTTTCCCAAAATGGCACCAACAACAGAAAGCCCGCTGGCAGGAATAATCCGTTCATTTGTAAATTCTATTTTTATATTTTTATTCGAGTTGAGTGTAATGCTTTTTTTCATGTTGAAATCGCT
>JAQYDI010000166.1 GCA_028724245.1 Lachnospiraceae bacterium | reverse complement strand
CGGGTGGAACTGAACGCCGCAGACGGGGTATTCGCGGTGCTCCACCGCCATGATTTCCCCGTCCTTCATCCGGGCGGTGACGCGCAGGCAATCGGGCAGGGTGTCCTCCACGGCGGCGAGGGAGTGATACCGGGCGGCGGGGAAGGGGGCCTCCATGCCCCGGAACAGGCGGCTGTCGGGGAGGGGAATTACCTGAGAAACCTTGCCGTGCATCAGCGCTTTGGCGTAGGACACCGTCCCGCCGAAGGCCTCGCAGATGGCCTGATGCCCCAGGCACACGCCGAAGATGGGTATCTCCCCGGCCAGGGCGCGGATGGCATCCTCGCAGATGCCTGCGTCCGCCGGTCTGCCCTGCCCGGGGGAGAGGAAGACGGCCTCCGGAGCCATGGCCCGCAGATCATCCACCGTGCAGCGGTCGTTGCGGATGACGGTCAGGTCGGGGCGGATCCCGCCGATGAGCTGGTACAGGTTGTAGGAAAAGCTGTCGTAGTTGTCAATGAGGACGATCATGTCAATCCCTCCTGTGCGGCGTGGATGGCCTTGACCACGGCCCGGGACTTGTTGATGCACTCCTGGTACTCCGTCTCCGGCACGCTGTCGGCCACGATGCCCGCACCGGACTGGACGCATATGCGGCCGTTTTTCTTGTAGGCCAGGCGGATGGCGATGCAGGTGTCCAGGTTGCCGGTGAAGTCCAGGTAGCCGATGGCCCCGCCGTACACGCCGCGCTTCCGGCCCTCCAGCTCCTGGATGATCTCACAGGCCCGGAGCTTGGGTGCGCCGGACAGGGTGCCCGCCGGGAGAATCGCGTCCACTGCGTCCACCGCATCCCTGTCCGGGCGGATGCGCCCCGATACCGTGGAGCCGATGTGCATCACGTGGGAGAAGCGCTCGATGCTCATGTACCGCTCCACCTTGACGCTGCCCAGTGCGCTGATGCGCCCGATGTCGTTGCGGCCCAGATCCACCAGCATGTTATGCTCGGAACATTCTTTCTCATCCGCCAGCAGTTCTTCCTTCAGTCTGGCATCTTCCTGTGCATTTTTCCCCCTCGGTCTGGTGCCTGCCAGCGGAAATGTATTCAGGGTTCCCTGATCCAGCTTTACCAGGGTTTCCGGTGAAGCTCCGGCGATTTCGATATCATCACTGGAAAAATAAAACATGTAGGGAGAAGGGTTGGTCGTTCTCAGCACCCGGTAAGTATCAAACAGGCTGCCTTCATAATCCGCTTCGATCCTGTTGGACAGTACCACCTGAAAAATATCACCTTCATGGATATAATTTCTGGCTTTCTCCACCATACTGCAGTACTGTTCCTTACTGAAACCGGCTGTGAACTCTGATTTCAGGTGACCGGGAGCGATCTCCGCTTTTTTTCCGTTTTTCAGAAGATCCGCCATCATGTTCAGCTGCATGCAGGCTTTATTGTATTCCGTATCAATATTATCGATTGATACATTGACGATCAGGATGATTTTTTCTCTCATATTGTCAAATGCAATCACTTTATCAAACAGCATCAGATCCACATCTTTATAACCGTCCAGATTTACCGTGTCCAGATTCAGCGAAGGCTCACTGTATTTGATGTAATCGTAGGAAAAATAGCCTACCAGCCCGCCGGTAAAAGGCGGAAATCCGATAATCCGGGGACTTTTATTCTCTTTGATGATCTGGCGGATGCATTCCTCCGGATGCCGGGTCTGCACCTGAAATGAAGTGCCGCTTTTGATCCGCAGCAGACCATCCGTGCAGGTAATTTCCAGAATCGGATCATAACCCAGAAACGTATATCTTCCTCTGTTTTTATTGTCTTCCATGCTTTCCAGCATGTAACAGTGCCCGCTGATATTTTTCAGGATACGCAGCGCTTCAATCGGTGTGGTAAAATCTGAAAACAGTTCCATACAGACCGGCACTTTCCTGTAAGTGGAATCGGCAGCCGCAATTGCTTTGATCTCGTCAATCGATGGTCTCATATCAAAACCTCCTAAAGTTTAGTAATAAATTGCGAATGTCTGCTGAACTGCCGCAGTTTTATAACTGTTTCCTGTTATACGAAAAAAGTCCCTGACAGAGTACTGATCCATACTCTGTCAAGGACGAATAATTCCGTGGTGCCACCTTGATTCACGACTGCTTTTACAGCCATGCTCTTATCAGGATACTAACATATCCCCGGCAACTGACGTATGCCCACACGTCGCTTATTAGGCGCCCTCCGCGGTCCATTTAACAGACTGTATACTGTCCGGCTCTCACCTGCCCGGTCTCTCTGTAAGTGCATGTTCTGTTTTTATCTCCGCTTCAAAGGTTTCAGCAGATATTCAGTTAAATAGTATCATCGCAGCGCCTTACTTTTGGAGTATAAAGCGTTGTTGTGCTAACTGGTTATAGTATAAACCATTTTTTCAATTTGTCAAGCTTTTTCGATTTATTTATTTTTAACTGACGCTGTACCTGCGTGTTGCTGTCCGGACTTCTGCCGGAACTCAAAAAGACCGGAACCCCGTTCCGGGTTCCGGTCTTCATATTCACAGTAACTGTTCATAGCCAACCTCGAAAATACTATGTGCTTCCTCGGTGTGGCGTATCCGCTTATAACTGAGGGCCTGCGGAAACCAGTGCCTTACCGGCTTCGTTGCCTTCATATTTTGCAAAATTCTTAACAAATCTCTGTGCCAGATCTTTTGCTTTTTCTTCCCATTCGGAAGCGTTTGCATAAGTATCGCGGGGATCCAGAATACCTGTATCTACGCCGGGAAGTTCTGTGGGTACTTCAAAGTTGAAGTAGGGAATCTTCTTGGTAGGTGCATTCAGGATGTCTCCGTTCAGGATCGCATCAATGATACCACGGGTATCGCGAATGGAGATACGTTTGCCTGTGCCGTTCCATCCGGTATTAACCAGATATGCCTTTGCACCGCTCTTTTCCATTCTCTTAACCAGTTCTTCTGCGTATTTTGTAGGATGCAGTTCCAGGAATGCCTGACCGAAGCATGCTGAGAATGTGGGAGTCGGCTCTGTGATACCACGTTCTGTACCTGCAAGCTTAGCTGTGAAGCCGGACAGGAAGTAATACTGTGTCTGTTCGGGTGTCAGGATAGATACCGGGGGCAGTACGCCGAATGCATCTGCGGACAGGAAGATAACATTCTTAGCTGCCGGTGCAGAAGAAACGGGACGAACGATCTTTTCAATATGATCGATGGGATAGGATACACGGGTATTCTCTGTTACGCTCTTATCAGCGAAGTCGATCTTGCCTTCTTCATCCAGAGTTACGTTCTCAAGCAGAGCGTTGCGCTTGATCGCATTATAGATATCGGGTTCGGATTCCTTGTCCAGATTGATAACCTTTGCATAGCAGCCGCCTTCGAAGTTGAAGACACCGTTATCATCCCAGCCGTGTTCGTCATCACCGATCAGCAGACGCTTGGGATCTGTGGAAAGAGTTGTCTTGCCTGTACCGGACAGACCAAAGAAAATAGCGGTATTTTCGCCATTCATATCTGTATTTGCAGAGCAGTGCATGGAAGCAATGCCCTTCAGAGGCAGATAGTAATTCATCATGGAAAACATACCCTTCTTCATCTCACCGCCGTACCATGTATTGACGATAACCTGTTCACGGCTTGTAATGTTGAACATAACAGCTGTTTCAGAGTTCAGCCCCAGTTCCTTATAGTTTTCAACTTTTGCCTTGGAAGCATTATATACAACGAAATCAGGCTTGAAATCCTTCAGTTCTTCTGCTGTGGGCTGAATGAACATATTGGTAACAAAGTGAGCCTGCCATGCTACTTCCATGATAAAACGGATTGCCATACGTGTATCCTTGTTGGCACCGCAGAAAGCATCTACTACGTAAAGCTTCTTGTTGGAAAGTTCGTCCAGAGCGATATCCTTAACAGCCTTCCATGCTTCCTGTGAAGCGGGATGGTTGTCATTCTTGTATTCATCGGAAGTCCACCATACTGTATCCTTTGAATTTTCATCCATAACGATGAATTTATCTTTGGGTGAACGGCCTGTATAAATACCTGTCATAACATTAACAGCACCCAGTTCACTTACCTGTCCTTTTTCAAAGCCTTCCAGGTCAGATTTTGTTTCTTCTTCGAATAATAAATCAAAAGAAGGATTGTAAACGATCTCTGTGGTTCCGGTGATACCATATTCTTTTAAATTAATATCTGCCATCTTACATTTACCTCATTTCCTTATATATTTTTCATCAAAATATAACGCCCATATTTTCTCACAAAAGGATAAAAAAGTCAACAGATTGCCCTTTTGCCTGAAAATATCAGAAAAAAAGGCCGCCCTTTCTGCCGTATAAAAAGTGAAAGGGCGGTTCTTTTTTTACATTTTCTTATACATTGTGCATGAGGCTGTTTTGTATTTTTTTTCATACATTCCTGTTAAATGCCTCAGAAAAACCGATTCCGGCCAGAGTTTTTCGTAAGAATTATACAAAAATTCTCTGTTAAACCCAAAACCACCTGTCCTGATTTTTATACAAAGCTGCCCGATGTCAGTGACAGATCAAAAAACTATTTTAATCCAAGAAACGCTTTCACAACATCTTCCATCTGCGCAATTTCGCAGACCGTATTGTGCAGTACCTCTGCGCTGCGGATATCTTCAATGGCGCGGGGAACGGCAACGCCGGAAAGGACTGAAAGAGCATCCACCAGTTCAAAATCTCCCATGGCATCATACTTTTTGTCAATGGCAGTCATAACGCTTCTTGTAAACTTATAGGGGCTGGCTGTGGATGCGATCACTGCAGGTGCCGTATCACCGGTTTCACTGCAGTAATTACGGTAAACATGACTTGCAACCGCTGTGTGGGTATCAATAATATAGTCGGCATCCCTGTACAGTGCGGCAATTTCCTCTGCAGTCTGCGCTTCATCAGCAAAACCTGCACGGAAATCAGACAGCTGTACTTTCATCTCATCCGTAATCTCATATCTGCCATCTTTGCTCAATGCATTCATCATGGCCACGTTCTTCTCTGCATCATCGCCTGCAATCCGGAAAATCAGACGCTCCAGATTGCTGGAGATCAGGATATCCATAGAAGGAGAACTGGTCAGCATGAATTCACGGTTTCTGTCATACGCTCCGGTCTGGAAGAAATCGAACAGAACCTTATTCTCATTGGATGCACAGATCAGCTTTCCAATCGGTACGCCAATCAGTTTTGCGTAATAAGCTGCCAGAATATTGCCGAAATTACCGGTAGGAACCACCACATTCAGCGGGTCACCGTTTTTGACAACACCGCGGCTTAACAGAGTCGCATAGCTGTATACATAATACACGATCTGAGGAACCAGACGGCCGATATTGATGGAATTGGCGGAAGAGAAACGGAATCCGTTCTCAGCCATCTCCTTCTTCACCGCTTTATCATTGAAAATATTCTTTACACCTGTCTGACAGTCATCAAAATTACCCCTTACAGCAACAACCTTACAGTTGGCACCTTTCTGAGTTACCATCTGTTTCTTCTGAATGGGACTTACACCGCCATCGGGGAAGAATACGATGATCCGTGTACCGGGAACATCCGCAAAACCGGCCAGAGCTGCTTTTCCTGTATCACCTGAAGTCGCTGTCAGAATCACGATTTCATCCGTAATATGATTCATGCGGGCTGCTGTTGTCATCAGATAAGGAAGAATGGAAAGTGCCATATCCTTAAATGCAATGGTAGAACCATGGAACAGTTCCAGATAATAAGCGCCGTCAGCTTTCCGGATGGGAGCAATTTCCTCTGTATCAAATTTGGAATCATAGGCATGGCTGATGCAGTACTTCAGATCCTCTTCCATATAATCAGTCAGGAAGAGCTTCATCACCTCATATGCAATCTCCTGATAACTTTTACCGGCCAGATCTTCAATCTTTACATCCAGAACCGGCATGGTTTCAGGAACAAATAAACCACCGTCCTCAGCAAGTCCCTGCAGAATTGCTTCAGAGGCCTTCACACCACTGGCACCGCCGCGTGTACTTCTGTATAAAATTTCTTTCATATTATATCTCCCTGCTATCCTTAATAAATTGGGTGTGACCTCACCCTGACCTGCACAAAACATCCGTAAAATGACTTTCGTGCGGTAAAGAATCGAATAAATCATAGCACACAAGAAGATTTCTGTAAAGAAATTCATGAAAGATTCGCCATTTTCTTCCGTATTCTTCTATTTTAAAGTAAAAAATTCATGACCGTCGTGTTCAAAAAGATATTTCAGACTGCTGTCAAACCATTCCATATTCTTCTCTTTTGCCAGCTTTCTCGCCGCAAAAAAAAGTGCGCCCTGAGAATAATCCGTGCCGGATAGAGCCATGGAAACCGCCTCTCTGGTCTCGTCGCTGACCGTTACCTGATCAATGGAACCATTTTCCACAGGTGAAAACTGATTCTTCTGATATACTACCTCCGTTACTGTATCGGGAAAGCAGCTGCTGTTCATACGGTTCAGCACCACGTTTGCCACAAGAATTTTACCCTTCCGGTCACAGATACCGGCTTCTGATTCCACGATTTTTAAAAGACATTCGTAATCAGATGGATTCAGATGAATGGCGGAGGTACTTACCTGCTCCCGTTTTACGGAAGGCTTCGAACCGATCATCGCCGCCTGGCGGCAGAATGCATTCTGAATCAACATATCGTTCTCCTGAACCGGATCCTCCCCGGCCTGAACGGTCGATATTTCATCCTGAATCTGCGGCTTTTGTGGCTCCGACAGCTGTATTATACCCTTATTCAGATAAACCTGTATTCCGGCCTGAACCTCAGGAACCGGATATGCAGCCTGACTTTCCTCCGCCTGTGCCCGGAAACTGTATTTTCCTGTATAACATAACAATATAATTACTGCCGACAACAGACAGCAGAATGCCATATACCCCGTTAGTTTATTTTTCAAACAAACCTCTCCTCTCTCAAATCAGGTATATTCGACGGTATATTGCATAGTGTATCCGGATTATGCACTTTTTAAACGAAAAAAAGAACGATGTTCTTACAAAATGAACAAAAAAGACCCCTGCATGAATTTATGTATCATTATTCATGCAGAGGTCTTTATGTATGTTTGATCAGTCTGCTCAGCAGACATTATAAATAAGCAGAATGAAATTATTTAGCCATGCACTGTACAGCCGTGATCGCTACAACACCTACGATATCGTCAGCAGAGCATCCTCTGGACAGATCATTGATGGGAGCTGCGATACCCTGAGTTACAGGACCGTAAGCTTCTGCCTTGCCAAGTCTCTGAGCCAGCTTGTAGCCGATGTTACCTGCATCAAGGTCAGGGAAGATCAGAACGTTAGCCTGTCCTGCTACTTCGCTGCCGGGTGCCTTGGAAGCCGCTACACTGGGAACGATAGCCGCATCGAGCTGTAATTCACCGTCAACTTTGATGTTGGGATATGTTTCTTTTGCGATTCTGGTAGCTTCCACAACCTTATCAACGTCTGCATGCTTAGCAGAACCCTTTGTGGAATGGGACAGCATGGCAACCTTGGGTTCTACGCCAACCAGCAGTTCGAAAGATTCTGCGGAAGAAGCAGCGATTGC
>JAQYDI010000165.1 GCA_028724245.1 Lachnospiraceae bacterium | reverse complement strand
TTTTTCTGTTGAAAAACAACAGAAAAAGGCCGCACAAATCGGTACATTTGTCAAGCATAAAATAAAAAAATTTGGGGTACTGGTTGAAAAAAAGGAATTTCAGATATATGGTCTGAAATTCCTAAAGTAAATGACATTGATGCAGATGTAAAAACAGAAAAACTCAAACTGATGAGCCTCAACATGCTGTATCACAGAACATTTACCGAATTTCAGCAGAAATACGGCCCGCTGGCGGAACCCGCCTATGAAGAATATCTGAAGCAGGAAGAATTAACTGTCGGATGGGAAGCAGAAAAGCCCTACCAGAAGATCAGTTACCGCTGCGACAGCATATAGGCAAACATCTATCTCTGCGAAAGCGTATAGGCAAACATCCACTGCTGTACGATTCCACGATACCCGCTGTATCTGGAAAAATACCGTTCCTCCATGGTTTTCAGCTGTCTGGTTCGCGGCAGATGTGCCAGTTCTTCACTGTAATAATGATCATAAAGGATCTGTTTCATATGTACATCAATGGGAAATGCATCTGTTTTATGAAAGCCGAACAGTGCAATACAGTCAGCCACCTTCTGCCCGACCCCCTGAAGCGTCTTCAGCTGTCTGATACATTCCTCATAGGGAAGTTTTCCGCATTCCTCCAGATCAAAACTTCCCTCCGCAACCTTTCGTGCCAGATCAAGGATATACTGATCCCGATAACCAAGACTGCAGTTTTTCCGAAACAGAGAAAGTTCCTCTTCATCCAGCCCGGCCAGACGCTCCGGCGTCGGGAAATCATACCCTCCATCTCCGAAATACCGGCACAGTTTTTCAATGCATCCTTTAATTCTGGGTATATTATTGCACTGGGAAATCAGAAAAGACACTGCCGTCTCCCACGGATCCTGCTTTAAGATCCGGATTCCGCTGCCATAAGAAGCTGCTGCCTTCAGAAAATCATCCTCTTCATCCACTGAACGCAGATATCCTTCATAATCTCCCGACAGATCCAGATAATCCCACCACACCTCACGAAATTCCTGTTCACTGCAGTAAAATGTAAACTGCTCCCCCTGCTGTCTCACTCTGAACTTCCTGTGAAATGCAGGAATCTCATATTCACCGGAATTTATCTTTCTCCACCGGAAGCACTGCCCCGAATCCGCTGTCTGCGTCAGATCCAGATATCTGATGCGGATCTGAAACGGCTCCCCTTGAAATTCATTACCTGTATACTGAAATTCATCTTTCATATATATAAACCTTCCTGCCTGACTCTAAACCAAACTTGAAAACAATATGTGTTTCCTCGGTGCGGCGTATCCGCCAAATAGATCTGCATAAAAACGAATCGACCCGGCGCGAAACCGGATCGATTCGTTTAGACAACTATATCAGAAAAAAGAAACATGCTTATTCATAACCCCAAGGGGTATGTGTATATCATACTTCATTCCTCCTGCGCTGTCAACCTGTTTTATATAATGCTCTGCTACTTAATATTGGAAAACCTTTCCACTGCTTTTGCAAAGCTGGCTATGGTCTGCTCCGCATCGCCGTGCTCAATTCCGTCTCTCACGCAATGCTGAAGATGCCCTTCCAGTACAATCTGTCCTACTTTATGTAATGCGGATTTAACCGCATTGATCTGTAATAAAATATCCTCACAGGGAATATCTTCGTCTATCATCCTGTCAATTGCATTCACCTGACCGGCAATCTTTTTCAGTCTCCTGTGGAGATTATCAGAATCCATACACTGTTTCATGCTCTCAAATCGCCTCCTGTGTGGATATTATAAAATAACCGATTCCGTAAATCAAGAATCTTGCCAAAAGTATTTACGAATGCTCAATTTCGTGCATATCTCCGATTTCTACGTTTCCCTGCACATGGGAATAGAAATAATGATACGCCCGTTTCAGGCTTTCCTCATCGAAACGCACACCTTTCTGTGCATTTTCTCTGCTCTGTGCATCTTCTGCCGCCGGTCCATTCCCTTTCGCCTGTGCATCCTCCGTCATATAAACCATGATGCTGTACGGCACTTGAAATACGCTGGCCCGCAGATTCGTTTCTTTTACTCCGTTTTTCAGATAAAATGAAATCCGGCGCAGCCGTTTTGCCAGCTCCCGTTCCTTCTCGTCCTCCGGTATTCCCACAAGACGGTCAGGATCCTCCACTTCAATGATAACCGGAACCCCTTCTGTGCATTCTTCAAAAAAACGTTTCAGAAAACGGCTTCCCATTCCCTGACCGCGCAGATTTTCCGTCACGGCATAATAGTCCAGCAGAATCCAGTTTTCATCCGGTATGCTGCACATCCATGCATAGGCCAGACACCCGCTGTTTTCCTCATAAAGGCCGTATCCCATGTATTCCCCTTTCTCATAAGAATCTTTTATCTTCCAGAACGGCTTGATCTCATCTGCCGGAAAATGTCTGGTCATCATCCCATCATATATTTCTTTCATCTCGTCCAGGCTCTGCCTGCGGATCATCAAATTTTCCATTATTATCTCTCCTGTTTCTACATCTGTTTTCTGACTACAGCGTACTCATCGCCGGATTTGAAATAAGGGCAGGAACGGTAATGTCCCCCGGCAAGCTTTGCCGCATCATCCTCATCCATATACACATCACAGTAATATTCTTCATCGTCCTCATCGTAAACATAATACGCACAGTACTCACAGCTGTCTCCCATAAAGTTTTCCCTCCTCCTATTGGAATGATACAAAAACCGCCTCTGCTGCAGCGGCGTTTCTATCGGTTGCCTCCTGAACCCCTATCTTACCATCTGTTTCACGACCGGGCAACCGGAAAAGTAATTTCAGCCGCATATCACCCGCTAAAAACAATTGCCGTCTATAACATTCGAAATACAAAAAATACAGCTTCCAATTACACGTACGCCAACGAAAAAATGCAGCCGTCGGATCCAGCTGCATTTTTCAGAGAAGATTCACTATGAAAAAAGAAAGAAAACTTATTGTCATGCTGTGGTCCCCATCACAGCACTGATGAGGAAATTGGTCTGTGATTTCCTTCATCTGTCCTAAAGTATACAGGAGAAATATGGACATTTTGTGAACGAATTCTGTTTATTTTATAAAGTTCCTAAACTTGAAATTACATTTCCTGAAAAAAGCAGTTAATAATTATAACCAATTTGGAAACTGTTCAGAGCCAAGCAGATTCATAAGACAACAGGCGACGAATGCCTGCATTCACGAGCCTGTTACCTTATGAATCTATTTGGCGGATACGCCACACCGAGAAAACACATAGTGTTTTCGAGATTGGCTCTGTTCAGAGCCAAATTTCAGTCTGACGGAAAATGGACATATTTTATACCAAATCGACATTATTTCATGGTATACTAATACCTGACTCACGGTTTCTGTACCATATGATACAGCAGCATTCCCTGAAGCTGCTGACAGAAAGGAAATGATCTCATATGCTTTACCGCACCGACAAAAAAGGCACTCAACTGTCCATTCTCGGCTACGGCTGTCTTCGCTTCAGCAAAAAGCGCGGACAGATCGATCTGAGAAAAACAGAAAAAGAAATTCTGGCCGCCATAGAGGACGGCGTTAATTATTTCGATACCGCGTATGTTTACAGCGGCAGTGAGGCTGCGCTGGGAACCATTCTGGAGCGCAATCACCTGCGCGACCGCGTATATATCGCCACCAAGCTGCCTCACTATATGATCAAATCGAAGGCCGGCATGGAACGCTGCTTTCAGGAGGAACTGAAGCGCCTGAAGACAGACCATATCGATTATTACCTGATGCATATGCTGACGGATCTTCCCACATGGAAGAAGCTCTGTTCCATGGGAATCGACGACTGGATTCAGGAAAAACTGGCAAACGGCCAGATCCGCAATATCGGCTTTTCCTACCACGGCAATACAGCCAATTTTCTGGAACTGATTGATGCATACAACTGGGATTTCTGTCAGATCCAGTACAATTATATGGACGAGCACAGCCAGGCCGGACGAAAAGGGCTCCAATACGCAGTTTCCAAAGGCATTCCCGTTATTATCATGGAACCGCTGCGGGGCGGGCGGCTGGTCAATCTCCTGCCCGAAACCGCAAAGAAAATGTTTGCAGAGGCAGGATACTCTCCTGCCGGAACAGCATTCCGCTGGCTGTGGGACCAGCCGGAGGTAACTGTCGTCCTGTCCGGCATGAACTCTCTGAAAATGGTTCACGAAAATACTGCCTGTGCTGACAACTCTCCCGTCGGCTGCCTGACCGAAAAAGAAAAAAATCTGATTTCCCAGGCAAAGGAAGAAATCAGCAAAAAACTGAAGGTAGGCTGTACCGGCTGCGGCTACTGCATGCCCTGTCCGCACCACGTGGACATTCCCGGTGCATTCCGCTGCTATAATGAGATTTACACTGACAATCCCGCCACCGCCCGTAAGGAATATCTGCGGTGCATGGCATTCCGCAAGCAGCCCCACAGCGCTTCCAACTGCGTCAGCTGCGGTAAATGCGAAAAACACTGCCCTCAGGGAATTCCGATCCGTCAGGAACTGAAAAAAGCTGCTGCCGAACTGGAAACACCCCTGTACAAACTGATCTGCAAACTGATCTCACTGTTTAAACTGTGGTAAAAGTACAGCCGGAGCGCATGCCCCGGCTGTATTTTCATCTGTACATTTTCAACTGCCGCCGTATCATTGCTGCCCTACACGATTTTCAGACACCATTTTTCGCAGTCCCATACATCCGTAGCCAGTCCTTCGTAAAATTCCGGTTCGTGGCATACCATGAGGATGCTCCCTTTATATGCTTTCAGCGCCCGTTTCAGTTCGGCTTTGGCATCCACATCCAGATGGTTGGTAGGTTCGTCCAGAACCAGAACATTGGAAGGACGGTTGATCAGCTTGCACAGACGGACCTTTGCCTGCTCACCGCCGCTGAGTACGCGGACCTGACTCTCAATATGCTTGGTGGTCAGTCCGCATTTGGCAAGGGCGGAACGGACCTCATACTGGGTAAATCCGGGGAATTCTCCCCAGATCTCATCGATACAGCTGCCGGTATGGGACGTATCCATTTCCTGTTCGAAATAGCCGATTTCCAGATAATCTCCCAGTTCCACGGAACCGGAAACAGCAGGCATCAGCCCCAGAATACTTTTGAGAAGAGTGGTTTTACCGATCCCGTTGGCTCCTGTCAGTACGATTTTCTGCCCCCGTTCCATGGAAAGTTTCAATGGCTGTGACAAAGGACTGTCGTAGCCGATCACCAGATTATCCGTCTCAAAAATGTACCGTCCCGGTGTCCGCGCTTCCTTAAAATTGAACTCCGGTTTGATCCGCTCGGGGGCCAGTTCGATTTTCTCCATTTTATCCAGCTTCTTCTGACGGGACATGGCCATATTTCTGGTGGAAACCCGTGCCTTGTTTCTCGCCACAAAATCCTTCAGATCGGCGATTTCCTGCTGCTGCCGGTTGTACGCCGCCTGCAGCTGTGCCTTTTTCATGGCGTAAACCTCCTGAAACTTATCATAATCTCCCGGGTAACGGTCAAGTCTCTGGTTCTCCATATGGTAAATCAGATTGATGACGCTGTTCAGGAAAGGAATATCATGGGAAATCAGAATAAATGCATTCTCATATTCCTGAAGATACCGTTTCAGCCATTCAATATGCTGCACATCCAGATAGTTGGTGGGCTCGTCCAACAGAAGAATATCAGGCTTTTCCAGCAGAAGCTTCGCCAGCAGCACTCTGGTTCTCTGTCCTCCGCTCAACTCTTCCACATCCCGGTCAAGCCCGATGGCCGTCAGCCCCAGCGCATGAGCCACTTCATCCACCTTCGTATCAATAATATAAAAATCGTGGGCATCCAGCATCTCCTGAATCGTCCCCAGATCCTCCATCATTTTCTCCAGCTCCTCCGGCTGCGCCTCTCCCATGCGGTTGCAGATGTCATTCATCTGCTCCTCCAGCTCAAACAGCCACGCAAATGCACTGCGCAGCACATCCCGTATGGTCATGCCTGCATGAAGCACCGTATGCTGGTCCAGATATCCCACCCGGACATTTTTCCCCCATTCGATTTTTCCCTCATCAGGCTGCAGATGTCCGGTGATCAGATTCATAAACGTGGATTTTCCTTCGCCGTTGGCTCCGATCAGCCCCACATGCTCGCCTTTCAGCAATCGGAAAGACACATGATCAAAAATCGCGCGGTCACCAAACCCATGACTTAAATTTTCAACTGTCAATATACTCATATAAATACAAATCTCCCTTTTGATTTCCTGTATCTGTTCGAATTGATTCCTTACGGCACAGCACCGGAAAATACGCATTTCCCAAACCGAAACCGCACAGATACCGCTATTGTACCATTAATGACCGTATCTGAACAGTAAAGACTGCGGGATTTTCGTACAAAACCGGGATTTGGGGCTTGCAAATTCCCTCAGCAGTAGTTATAATGTGGTTAATTCGCGATGACGAAAAATACGGTCAGTATCCTTTCTTCAGAGAACCGGCGGGTGGTGCAAGCCGGTGTCAGGACTTTCCTTTCCACTTTCCAGCGACCGGTGATGAGCCGGAGGCCGGTAACCTCTATCCTACCATTTAAGAGACCGGATATGTGATTTCATACTGATTCTGATCGCATCCGGTAACGTGGGTGGCACCGCGGAATTACAAAGTAATCCGTCCCATGGATCCCTTTCGGGATTCATGGGATTTTTTACTGTTCAGAGTCAGGCAGAGGAAACACACCGTGTTTTCGAGGTTGGCTCTGAACAATAACAGATTTTTATTTTAAGGAGAAAATTATGTTAGATTTAAAATTTGTCAGAGAAAACCCTGAAATCGTAAAACAGAATATCCGCAACAAATTTCAGGATCACAAGCTTCCTCTTGTAGATGAAGTAATCGAACTGGACAAGCAGAAACGCGCCGTTCAGCAGGAACGCGATACTTTAAGAGCTGAAAAGAATACGCTGTCCAAACAGATCGGCGGTCTGATGAAACAGGGCAAAAAAGACGAAGCGGAAGAAGTAAAGGCAAAGGTTGCTGCTGATGCTGCCCGCCTGACAGAACTGGAAGGCACCCAGACAGAACTGGAAGAAAAGATCACAAAGATCATGATGACCATTCCCAATATCATCGATCCTTCTGTACCCATCGGTAAAGACGATTCCGAGAATGTGGAAGTTCAGAAATACGGTGAACCGGTTGTTCCCGACTTCGAAATCCCCTACCACACCGAGATTATGGAAAAATTCAACGGCATCGATCTGGACAGCGCCAGAAAGGTAGCCGGCAACGGTTTCTACTATCTGATGGGCGATATTGCCAGACTTCACTCTGCTGTGATCTCCTATGCAAGAGATTTCATGATCGACCGCGGATTTACCTACTGCGTACCGCCTTTCATGATCCGCAGCAATGTCGTTACAGGCGTTATGAGCTTTGATGAAATGGATGCCATGATGTACAAAATCGAAGGAGAAGATCTGTACCTGATCGGTACCAGTGAACATTCCATGATCGGTAAGTTCATCGATACCATTCTTCCCGAAGAGAATCTGCCCTACACCCTGACCAGCTATTCCCCCTGTTTCCGTAAGGAAAAAGGCGCTCACGGCATTGAAGAAAAGGGCGTTTACCGTATTCACCAGTTCGAAAAACAGGAGATGATCGTTGTCTGCAAACCCGAGGAAAGTGCTATGTGGTTTGACAAGCTGTGGCAGAACACCGTAGACCTGTTCCGCTCTCTGGATATCCCCGTAAGAACTCTGGAATGCTGCTCCGGCGATCTGGCTGATCTGAAGGTGAAATCCGTAGACGTGGAAGCATGGTCTCCCAGACAGAAGAAATATTTTGAAGTAGGCAGCTGCTCCAACCTGACCGATGCACAGGCAAGACGTCTGAAGATCCGTGTAAAAGACGAAAACGGTAATAAATACTTTGCTCACACCCTGAACAACACAGTCGTTGCACCGCCCAGAATGCTGATCGCATTCCTGGAAAACAACCTGAATGCAGACGGTACCGTCAATATTCCCAAAGTTCTGCAGCCTTACATGGGCGGCAAAACCGTTATCAAATAGAAAAATACTATCAGGCAGTAACTGCTGATAATACGGCATTTTTGAAAGTTATTCCGGCAGTTAAATGATTATACGGGAGTTCTTTTGATAAATAATTATCAATAAAGTCTCCTGTATAATCATGATAATATTTTATTCACATTTTTTCGACACTTTATTTGTTATTTTTATCATCATATTGTACAAAAGCTCTTTCAGCTTATGCACTTCTTACAATTTTTCAATATTATCGCATGAAATATAATGTGATAAATTCCTATTGAAATGACCTCAATAATAGTGTATTATATAGACATGGTTGAGGGAATCAAGAGAAGGAACCTGAAACACAGCAGGTTCGATTCCCAATGGTAACCTGGCTCATAGACTGCGCCGTACAAACGGCATTTTCTCCCTATATATCGAAAAGCCCCGCCTGCATGCGGGGCTTTTCTGATGCTGTCCTTATATTTATGATAACGCTGAAACTGTTATCATTGTCTTCCTTCTTTGCTTTTCTGAACAGCTTCATGTTCTTTTTCCAGTTCCTCATAGAGAGTCCTGAAAGTCCAGCTGATATTCCGGGGCGTTACAATTGCCTTCAGCGGTATGATCGGCATCCCTGCTTTTCTCATATTCTGCAGAAATTCGTTCAGACGCTGGTTGGTAAATCCATGCATGATCATAACCTGACGCGTAAGTTCCGGCTTTCTGCCTGTATTTCCGTCTGTATTTCCGTCTGCATTGTCCCCTGTATTGTTTCCTGTACCTGTTTCCGGTCTCATATCATTTTCCATGCTGCCTGCATCACCGGCAGATACAAAACCCGGAAGCTTTAACAACGCTCCCAGTGTCTCCTCTGTCTGTTCTTCTTCTACCACTTTGCACAGAATACCCATACGGGCAGCAACTGCGTGCAGCTGCCGCCCGATTTGGGTATCACGGAAGCGGTACAATAACACAACCTCTCTGTTCCTGACTGATGTTCTGTGTTTCATGTTTCCTCCGTTTACGTTTACGTTTATCTTTATCTTTTCACTTCAGTGTCAGCTTCTGAAGGGCTCCATTTCCCTGAATTACAAGAGAATTCTCGGAAAAACGCATCACTCCGTCGATATTCACATCCAGCTTTGCCTGATATTTGCAGACACCTGTCATATTATAAACAGCACATTCCGAATTGTTGTACACAACAATTCCATCTCCGGAAAACTCAGCATACCCATATTCAAAATCAATGGTCTGTTCAAAAGTTCTGCTGCCTGTTTTATCAAAGACAAGCATGGTATATGCAGTTTCAACTGCCTGCTTCGTGGTTTCTTCCGAAGAGCCTTCATCTGCTGTTGCTTCCACTTTCTGCGTTTCTTCCTCTGTGCCTGCCTCTTCCTGATTTTCTCCCCGATCCAGAACCACGCCGATATAGGCATCGTTATAAAATACTGTTCTGATTCTGGAATCAAACTCCTGCGTTTTTGCCAGTTCCGGAGACATGGCATTTCTGGTGGAATAAAAATCTATTGATTTCTCTGTGACCGCCGCACTGTTCTGATCATCGAAAAAGATGACTTCCGGCACCAGAGTTTCTTTATATTGCCTGAATCCACCAACTACACGATCTGCATTATTCTTTCCGACTTCGAAATTCCTGAAAACCACCTGATTCATCATATTGCCCGAATCTGCATAGACATATGATGTGATCAGCTGTTTTCCATCCGGAGAAATGGCAATATCCAGCGGATATCCGTCTCCGGAAATCAGGGTTTTTATCTCCAGGTCGATCTGGGAGCCGTCCTTTCTGAAATAGTTGATGTAATTACTGGTTTTATCATCCAGAACGACTGCCACCACACCGCTGTCCGAAATATCGGCTTTCAGAATCTTTTTCTGTGTCTGAGCGCTGCCGGTGCAGCCATTTACATCACATATATAAAGTGAAGTGCCTTTAATATCATAGATTACTGCGAAGCTGCCTGACACCGCAATTCCCGGCACGTCCATATTAAAGGCCTGATTCCACATAACTTCGCCATTCTGATTGATACAGCTGACGCCATCCTGACTGTAATGAAGGATTACGCCGTTAAATGACAGATATTCCGAATAGCCGGTATCTGAAGCTGACACCTGCCACTCCACATCATAGCTGTGAAACTTCCTGTTCCTGTTATAATACCAGGATACGCCAAATACAAGTGCCACTACCAGCACAATGGCAATAACTCTTTTTCCATATTTCTGAAATCCCTGAACAAAACGTTTCATAAATCCCGGCCTGTTCGGATTTCCTTCAATCACCTGCTGCTTCCAGAATTCCTGTCTTGCTTTTTTCGATATATTATCTTTTTCCAGCAGATTCTCCTTTTTTTTGCTGCCGGAATCCGGTTTTACAGAGGTTTCCTTTTCCCCTGATTTTTTCCGTTTTCCCGATCTGCCTCCCGCAAATAGCCTGCGTTTTTTCCTGATTCCGCTCTCTCTGTTTTCTGGCTGCGTTTCTCTTTTGGAACGGGTTTTCAGTTTTGACTGCGTTTTCGTTTTTGACTGCGTTTCTGCATTTCCGGTATCCGGTTCTGTTTCAGTCCTGCTGCCTGAGCCGCCGCTTCTTTCCGAATCGAAGCCCCCATCCGGCTCCGTTTCTGCCGATTCCAGTTCAGAAACTGTTTCATGATAATATCCATCGCCGGCGGCTGTATGATCTGCCGTATCCGGCTCTTCAGTGATTACCTCATAAACGTACTTCTTTTTTCTTCCGCTCTGAGGTTTTTTCCATATTTTAATATCTTCCTGGCCTTCCGTGCCCTTCTCATCCTGTTTCTGATCCGTTGTGTCAGGCCCCGCATTCCTGTTCATTTCATCCATATAGTCTTGTCCTGTCTTTATAATTCACTGCTGTACCATATGTAACTGAAATCTGCTGCCCATATCGGTATTTCCGAAAAGCGGCAGATTTCACTGGTATGGCCCACACTGATTAACAAACTAAATGAAACAGGCTGATAATCAGTTTGGGGCATACTGGCTATATCATACTACAAGACGGATGAAAAAACAAGTTGCGGCTATTTTCCGGCGGCCCGGTCATCGCTCGGGTAATGTAAGAACCACTCCATACTGCAGCTTTGAAGGATCTGAAATATTATTTTCCAGACAAACTGCATCCACCATACCCGTATCACCATAATATTTTTCACAGATGGAATAAAGACTGTCCCCTTTCTTAACCAGATACCTCATGGGAAATACAAACGAGGATACCTCTTTCCCCGTATTATCATTGTTTTCATCGCTGTCACTGCTGCCTGCCGTCTGCGAAACGCTTCCATCAGCTGCCGCTCCTTCCTGACCGCTTCCGGCTTCATTTTCTTTGCCGCTGCTCTCTGCGCTGCCGCTGTTTTCCTCCTTTTCATCTCCGTTTATCACCTGATTGCTGTTTGCTGCGCTGCCGGTATCCGATTCATTTTTGCTGCTCTCTTCCCCAACACTGCTCTCTGCACCTGAGACACTTTCACCGTTCACAGAGTTTTCTCCATTTACACCGGATGCCGTATCACTGTTTCCACTGCCTGCTTCCATACTGCTTCCTGTCTCTATATAGCTGGAATCAGCTCCTGCCTGCACCATGGAAGATTCATTCAATATGCTGCTCAGCAGTCCGCTGCTGTCTGCTGTCGTCTCATCGACTTTATTGAATTTGATCTGATCTGAAAACAAAAGAAATGCCAGTATAAAAATTCCTGCTACCGATACGATTCTCACAACAAGATCTCCTTTTTTCATCTTCTTTCCGGCAGACGGCTTTGCGCCGGCAGCCATCCTCCTTTCCTTTTCTCCGCTCTCTCCACTTCCTTCATTTCCTCCCGGCCGATCCCTCCCGGGAATTCCTATTATCCGTTTTCCCGTCTTTTCAGACCTGTTTCCCGTTTTTTCAGACGTTTTTCCCGCTTTCTCAAACCTGTCTCCAATCTTTCCGGCCCTTTCCATCTTTTTCCCGGACGTTTTTTTCATCTCTCCGGAAGAAAATTCTTCCTGCATTTCCCCTGCATTTTTCTGTCCCAGCACCCGCAGACTCTCCTGCCGTATGATATAGGACTGCATCTCTTCATTTTTTTCGTAATAAATATAATATCCGGCCAGCCGTACCAGACTGTGCCCCGAATATGCAAATGCCTCCTCGTCCTGATCCCTTACATTGAACAGAATCTGATATTCCGACGGAAAATGCGTCTCAAATATACGTACCAGATCCACCTCCGAGCTTCTGTCCTGCCTGCTGGAAACAAAGTATCCGCATATTTCCAGATCCGGAAAATATACGTTGCTTTCCGCCTTCAACTGCCCCGGGGTCTGTCCCGGATCACGCCAGAAAGGATCCTCCGCCACCACAGCTCCCCGTATAAAAAGATGCATAATGCCGTTGATCCGCTGCCGCCTGCCCAGAAGCATCCCTCCTGATACACCGCTTTCTTCCAGTCCCCGCAGCCGCTGGATATATGTATGTACATAATCTTCGATATAAACCCGGATCCAGTCTTCTTTTTCCCCGATCTGACGAATGTTTTTCGGTAATTTATTCTGTTCCATACAAAAACCTCCCATTTATGCTGTAACAGCCGCTGTTCACAGCCGGTTCTGCTGCCCTGTTCCTGCCATGCTTCTCATAGCCGCTTTTCTGTTTCTGTTCCTGCCAGTCATTTCCGGCCGACAGCTGCTTCCATATCATGTTATGTTGCTGACAGTCATCATGTTATCACAGCAAAAATACGGAGTCTGTCGAAATTCGCCAGACTCCGCTTAAAATAAATCTACCTGTTTCAGCAAAAAACAGCCTTCATGATCCCCTGAGAAATACAATCAGCCATGTTCATAACCATTCCCAGCCTGATATTCTGCAGAAGCATCGGTTCCAGCCGGCTTCCCCAGCTGACAATACCGGTTATGGAAATATCACCAACCTTTTTCAGATCTTTATTTACCCCGTATCCGGGTTTCAGCCCCCCTTCTGCCAGCGTAATGCATCCGACCGAATCCCTTGAACCCACAGAGGCGTCAATTACCACCACCACATACCCGGAAAAATCCTTTTCTATCACACGAAGCACCGGTTCCAGATTTACTGCATGTACCGGCAGCGTTAATGTTCCAACTACAACCACACCCGTATGTTCTGAAAATAATTTTTCATTTTTCAGCAAATAACCGGTCAGAGGCCCCAGACTGTCTCCCGTGGACCTGTCGCTGCCGATACACAGAAACAATACCGAATGCTTTCCCTCCCGGATCTTTACCTTACGAATCATCTCCGAAAGCTCACCCGCAAAATGATCCCGCTCAAACAACTCACCGGAAGAATAATAAATCACCCTCTTCTCCTTCAGCATCATAACCTCTCCATGAATTTGTGGGTACTGTTCATGCTTCTGCCGGGGAGAGGATGCTTGAGGCTCCATTACCGTACTGCCCTGTACGGGGACCCGCTCCCGCTCGCAATCAAACGCAGCGGTACTAAGCTTTTTCGGCGCTGGCGCTTGAAAAAGCAAGTACCGGCGTTTTCAACGGTCCCCTTACAGGGCAGTACGGTAATTCCGCCGCCCAAGTTTTCTCCTGTCCGGCCAATGAAGTGATGAACAGTACCGGGGGGACAATTATATACTCTGCTTCGCACACAAATACGTTTCTCCCCCCATTTGTTCATCACTTCACCTGATGATTATAGTATCTGAGGCGGCGGAATTACAGCGGTATCCTGTTAAGGGGACCATTGAAAACGCCGGTGCTTAGCGAGCGGGCCTTCGAAAGAAGGTCTGCGAGTTTAGCATCCGCTGCGTTTTCACCTGAGCGAAAGCGGGTCCCCGTACAGGATACCTCTGTAATGAAGCCTCACACCTCAACCCATCCCGGTGAAATGATGAACACTACAACTTCTACCCCCAGTATGCCCCTCTGCCCCTGCTTTTATTCTTCTGATTCATCCCAGCATGATTTCCGTGTACCAGAACCCTCCGTTTTTGCATTTCAGATATTTTTTAAACCCGAATACATCTGCTACCAGTGTTTCCTGATCCGTGTTTTCTCCGGGCAGGCCGATGAACCAGCGGTTTTCGGGATAACTGCTGATTCCACGGTTTTCTACACGAAAGAGGATCAGCTGGTGGTAATGATTGTACGCATTCTGCAGAAAACTGTTATGAGCAAGGATCCAGTTATTTCTGGGAAGACGTCCGATATCGTTGGGGCGGATACGGATGACTTCACAGACTTTTCCCATCCGCATAAAACTGTCCCCTGGTTTCCCATCGTCCGGATAAAATGGCCGGATATCCACATGGGGATATCTTGTACAGAATCTTTTCCACAATTCCAGAGATTTATCCCCATTTCTTTCTTTTATGTTCTGTCTGCGGCTTCTTCCAGCAGCGGCCGGTGAATCCTCAGAATCACAACGGCTGCTCACATCTGCTTTATGCAGCGTTTCGCCGGAAGGCTGCTCTCTTACCAACTCCGATGCAGACTCCAGTTCTTCCTGAAATTCTTCCGCTGCAGTATCTGCCATTTCCACATTTTCTGCATTTTCTATTCCTTCTGCTTCGTCCCCAGCTTCTGTGAATTCTCCTTCTGTTTTGATTCTGCGCTCTTCTTCACCTTCCATTTCACGATTTCCCGCCATCACTTTATCTACGGATACCGCTTTCCATCTGCTTTCCTCTCCACTCTGAGATTCGTCTTTACGTTCTGTTTCATCCATAGATGCTGCTTTACTTTCTTCTTTATATACAACTTCAGTTCTTTTTTCTCCTTCTGCTTTACCCACAGCTTCCGCTTTCCTGTTCACTTCAACTTCGTTCACAGTTCCCGCTTCACTCTTTACTTCTACTTTATCCGCAGCTTCTGCCTCATTTTTCGTCTCCGCTTCATGCCCGATTTCCGCGGCATGCATTTTTCCTTTTTCCCCTGAAGGGATTACAATGATCCGGCTATCCCCGGGGCGGCAGACGGGCCGTACCGGTCTGGCGGCTTCCCTCCACAGCGTCATGTAATAATGCCGTCTGTTTCCGGCTCCCTGCAGGCAGATCCCGTATACCTGTGAAAACGCCAGCCCGCTGTCCCACATATTTTCAATTCCCGTACTTCCCCGATAATCCCCCCTGCCGTTCTGAAGTATAAGCTGTCCCACCGGAACCCGCTGAAGATTCCCGTCAACAAGGCACAGTTCCATGGGGCGGCCGCCCTTCTGAAGAATCCCGCTTACTGTTACCTGGATCCGGACCCGGGGCGGCCTGACCTCCACCTTGGCAAATCCCACATTCCGCAGCTTTGTATCGTCTTCATAAGCATAAATATACGATAAAAACCTTCTGAAGCTCACCGTTTCCATAGAATTATTCGTGCTTTCTGACATGAAAAAACGCCTCCTTTCACAACATCTATATGAAAGGAGGCGCGGGATTATACCCTTTTAAAATGTCCAGTATGGTTCATACCAGCAGTTCAGTTCGTGCCGAACCGTTCAAATGCGTTGCTTAACGCTGCAAATTGTTCCAGTGTCAGGGCTTCGCCGCGGATATTGCTTTGTAACCCGATGGATTCCAGCGCTGCTGTAATCTGCTCCTTGTTGAAGGAGAGTTCAGGTGAATTATTCAGACTGTTCAGCATGGTTTTCCGGCGCTGGTTGAATGATGCACGAATCAAACGGAACATAAGCTTTTCATCGTGCACTTTAACAGGCGGTTCCGCATGCCTGTGAAGGCAGATGACAGCCGATCCCACATTGGGCCGGGGAATAAAACAATTAGGAGGCACATTGGCCGCCAGCTCCGGCCGGGAGTAATACTGGACCGCCAGAGACAATGCTCCGTAATCCTTACTTCCAGGTCCCGATTTCATGCGGTCCGCCACTTCCTTCTGTACCATAACGGTAATGCTTTCCAGCGGCACATCCGCTTCAAACAGCCCCATAATAATGGGAGTTGTAATATAATAAGGCAGATTGGCCACCACCTTGATGGGTCTGCCGTCATTCTCCTCCTGAACCAGCTGTTTCAGATCCAGCTTCAGAATATCATTATGAATGATCTTCACATTATCATAGGCCTGAAGTGTATCCTGCAGAATCGGAATCAGGTTATTATCGATTTCCACCGCAATAACCTTACGGGCGCGTTCCGCCAGCATCTGGGTCATGGTTCCGATACCGGGTCCGATCTCCAGAATGCAATCTTCAGGACCTGCTTCTGCTGCATCCATGATTTTTTCCAGAACACGGGTATCAATCAGAAAATTCTGACCGAATTTCTTCTGGAAATTAAACTGATATTTCTGCAGGACAGCAATCGTTTCCTGCGGATTTGCGAGATTTGCCATATAAAATCCTCATCTTACTTTTTTAATCTTCATTCAAACGGTAAAATCTGCACGCATTATCCCACGTTGTTTCCAGTACCTCATCTATACTGACATCTTTCAAACGGGCAATTTCTTCCACTACAAAACGGATCTTATCCGATGAATTACGTTTGCCGCGGAAAGGTACCGGCGTCAGATAAGGCGCATCGGTTTCCAGCAGAATCCGGTCAAGAGGCATGAAAGAAACCACTTCTTTCAGTTTTCTTGCGTTCTTATAGGTAACAACGCCGCCGATTCCCAGATAATAACCCATATTCAGATATTCTCCGGCAATTTCCGTGCTGTAGGAAAAGCAGTGGATCACCATGCTGAAATCAGGGCCGCCGGCCGCTTTGATCAGTTCCAGCGTATCCTGCGCCGCTTCACGACTGTGGATGATCACCGGTTTATCAAGCTCGCGTGCCAGCTCCAGCTGCCGGAGAAACCACTTTTTCTGTGTTTCCCGATCACTGCTGTCCCAGTAATAATCGAGGCCGATCTCACCGACTGCCACCATCTTCTCATGCATGGCGGCCCGGCGGACCTGTTCAAAATTCTCTTCATTCAGTTCTTTTGTATCATCCGGATGAACGCCCGCCGCTCCGTAGATGAAGGGGCAGCGTTCAATCAGCTTTAATGTTTCCTCGATCTCATGAAGACTGGCCGACACGTTGACGATCCGTTCTACGCCCTGATCCCTCATGGACGCAAACAGTTCTTCCCGATCCGCATCAAATGCTTCATCGTCATAATGAGCATGTGTATCAAATATCTTCTTCATTCACTTATTCCCGATCAGCCAATCAGCAGATTTCGGATCCGCAGATCATATCCTTGTCCGGCGTCATAACAGACAGGTTGCCGTCATCATCCGATGCAGCCAGAATCATGCCCTGTGATTCTACGCCGCACAGCTTGCAGGGTTTTAAGTTGGTTACAACAGCAACCTTCTTGCCCACCATTTCTTCCGGTTTGTAGTATTTTGCAATACCGGAAACGATCTGGCGAACCTCTTCACCGATGCGGATCTGCATAACCAGAAGCTTTTTCGCTTTTTTAACCGGCTCACAGCTCAGCACTTCACCCACACGAAGCTGCACCTTGTCAAAATCATCAATGGTGATTTCTTCCTTGGGAGCGACCTGAGGATATTTTACCTGAGGTTCTTCAGCAGCTGCTCTCTTTGCTTCCACTTCTTCCATGACCTTCTTCACATCCAGTCTTGCAAACAGGATCTCAGGCTTGTCAGTTACTTTATTGCCGCTGGGATACTTACCGAATTCATCCAGTTCATCGATCATGCGGTAGGTTCCGTTCAGCTGAGCCAGAATCTTTTCGGAGGTTTCGGGCATGAACGGCTGAAGCAGGCTTGCACCGATACAGATGCTTTCTGTCAGATTGTACATAACTTCTGCCAGACGGGGCTTATCTTCTTCGTTCTTTGCCAGAACCCACGGAGCAGTTTCATCAATATATTTGTTGCAGCGTTTGAACAGGTTGAAAACCTCTGTGATGGCATCTGCCACATGCAGATCAACCATCTTATCCTGAACTTTCTTCACCGCGCCGAGAACCGCTGCTTTCAAATCAGCATCCACTTCACCGGTTACGCCGGTTGATCTCACTTCACCGCCGAAATACTTGTTGCTCATGGCGATGGTACGGTTCACCAGATTGCCCAGTGTATTGGCCAGGTCGGAATTCATACGCTCTACCATCAGTTCCCAGGTAATCACGCCGTCATTTTCAAAAGGCATTTCATGCAGAACGAAATAACGAACAGCATCCACACCGAACATCTCTACCAGATCATCCGCATAAATCACATTACCTTTGGATTTGCTCATCTTGCCGTCGCCCTGCAGCAGCCAGGGATGTCCGAAAATCTGCTTCGGCAGAGGAAGATCCAGCGCCATCAGCATAATGGGCCAGTAAATGGTATGGAAACGCAGGATATCTTTGCCGATCAGGTGAAGATCTGCCGGCCAGTATTTATCAAACATGGGATCAGACTCTTCATCCAGCTTGAATCCAAGACCGGTAATGTAGTTTGTCAGCGCATCGATCCATACATATACCACGTGCTTCGGATCAAAATCCACAGGAATCCCCCATGAGAAAGAAGTTCTGGAAACACACAGATCCTGCAGGCCGGCCTTCAGGAAATTGTTCATCATCTCGTTCTTTCTGGAAGCAGGCTGGATAAATTCAGGATGTTCTTCAATATACTGAATCAGACGATCCGCATATTTGCTCATTCTGAAGAAATACGCCTCTTCCTTCGCAGGCTTCACTTCACGGCCGCAGTCGGGACACTTGCCGTCCACCAGCTGTGACTCCGTAAAGAAAGATTCACAGGGTGTACAGTACATACCTTCATAATACCCCTTGTAAATATCGCCTTTATCATACAGTTTTTTGAAAATCTTCTGTACCTGAACCATATGATCCTCATCCGTTGTACGGATAAATTTATCATAGGAAGTATTCATCATATCCCAGATGGTTTTAATCTGTCCGGCTACACCATCTACAAACTCCTGAGGAGAAACACCGGCTGCCTGAGCCTTTTCTTCAATCTTCTGACCATGTTCATCCGTACCGGTCTGGAACCGTACATCATAGCCCTCCGCACGTTTATATCTGGCAATGGCATCCGCCAGAACGATCTCATAAGTATTGCCGATATGAGGCTTGCCTGAAGTATAGGCAATAGCAGTTGTAATATAATAAGGTTTCTTACATTTTTCACACATGAATAGAAACACTCCCTTCTGTTAGTATCTACTGATTAAATTTCTTATTTTGCTGTAGGCATACTGTTTCTATTATACGGAATTATGGAAAAAGATGCAAGACAGATATCAAGGAATTTCATTGAGGGAAATAAATATAGGGCTGTTCAGGACTTCCTGCCGGAGATAAGGGGAGGGTGTGAGGCAGAATGACTGAATAGTAACTATTTTTCTTCTTTTTTCGTGATTTTTTCGTTATTTTCAATATTTTTCCATATTTTCAAGTATTCTTCTTAGCTGCTTTACGTTTTTTTCAATTCCCGGTAATTGTTTGCGTAAATATTTTGTTTTATAATCTACCTAACCGGGAGGTTTTATAAGTATTTTCGCAAAATTTACCGCGGATAAAACCTGAAAGCAGAATCACAGCAAACTTAAAAACAGATTTGATTCATACAGACTGAAAGGAGAATTGCTATGATTTCTACCCAGACTCTCTCTAATAGCACCTTTCCCGGTTCCATTTCCGCATGCATATGTGATGACCAGACCGATCAGGAAAAACTGTCTGAATTATATGAACTCTGGTTTCAGCAGCTCCGATACGTAGCGTTCGGCTACCTGAAAGACATGCAGCTCGCAGAAGATATGGTACAGGAGACATTTATCAAAGTGTCGGAACATCTCTCCGATATTCAGGATGTTCACACCAAAATGACAAAATATTTCCTTATCACAATTACTCGAAATAAATGCATTGATTATATACGTAAGCGCAACCGCACACCTGAAACACTGATGGAAAATCAGGATTATCCCCCCGAATACAGCAATCTGCCTCTGGAACACGTTATTCAGCAGGAAACCCTTGATGAATTAACCGATCTGATAAGCAGTCTTAACGATACTTACCGAATTCCTCTGGAACTTCGTTACATAGATGGACTCACCAACCTTGAAATCTCCCGGGAAACCGGCCTGTCTGTCAATCTGGTAGCAGTTCGCATCAACCGCGCCAAAAAAATACTGAAAGAACGCCTCAAAAGAGGATTTTAATATACTTCAGGCTCCGACCGTGCCTGGAAAAACTGTATGGCAGAAAAAGGGTCTGTAAAGAAACGATAATTCGTTTTTGCACAGACCTTTTTTGGGACTTTTATTTCACTGTGAAATCAAAAACGGCATTAAATAAAATGGTTTTAATAATAACGCCTCCTCTCTTCCAACATCTTTCTGTGACAGCAGGTATATATTGTGTACAGCCCTTGAGTATTTTTTGGAAAATTCCGTTATTGATTCATGTTTTCCCGTACCGGAAGACTTTATCTCAAATGCATTTATCTTACTTCCCTCTGAAACCAGAAAATCGACTTCATAGTAATGTGTACTGCCTTTCTTTTCCCACGTATAATAATAAAGTTCTCTTCCCGATGCTGCTATCATTTGAGCAACCAGATTTTCATAGAGATAGCCCAGATTAGCCGGTAATTTGTCAGAAAGCAGTTTCGCATACACATCATTTTCAATGACCGGTCTGTCAATAAACATAAGTGTAACAAATAATCCCGTATCGGAAAGATATAATTTATAGCTGTCAAAATCCTTTGTATCAGCCAGACTCACTCCCGGGTCTGTAGAATTGTAGCATGGCAATACAGTTTTTGAATCAATTAATTCATATAATAATTCTTCTGTTTTCGTATTGTTCTTTTTTCCAATTGCCGTTGTAATTCTGTATTTTCTGGAATCCTTTGCCAGATGAGCCGGAATAGAATGGTACAATGAAGATATTCTTCCGGATGAATCAATTTTTTTAAAGTCTTCTTCATAAAGAGATATGATCTGCCTTTTTACCTGATCAATTTCAGAAAAATTTTTACCTTCCAGATAGGCTTCCACAGCCTGCGGCATACCGCCTACAGCCATATAAACCCTTAAGTCTCTCATCAGTTTTCGATTCGTTGCCTGCCCGATTCCCGTTCCCATATTATAAACCTGCCGCAGGAGATCAAAACTGTTTCCTGTTGCCTCACAAAATTCTTCGTAATCCATTGGATATACCTGTATTTTCATTTCCTCAGACGGAATCAGAATATCTTTCACATTCTTCTTTATTGAAATCAGCGAACCCGTCTCCAGATAATGATATCTTCCATCAAATACCAGATGTTTTATAGCCTGTCTCGCCTTCGGAAACAATTGTACTTCGTCAAAAATGATCAGAGATTCATGTTCATACAGCGTTATACCTGTTTCAGCCTGAAGTCTCAAAAAAAACATATTCAGATTCCCAATATCATCAAAGCATTCAAGGATATTATTTGTTGCTTTTGAAAAATCCAACAAAATGTATGATTTGTATTCATTTCGAGCAAAATTCTCTGCAATTGTTGATTTGCCGACTCGTCTGGCGCCTTCAAGCAATACGGCATATTTATCCGCATAATTCTTCTTCCACTCCAGTAACTTATCATATGCTTTTCTTCTAAAATACATATCTCCACCTCCCTTGATATAAAGTTGTTATAACACACAATGTACCTTTCTTCAAGATTGTTTCACCCTGAAATGTGCTTTTCTTCAAAATTGTTTTGACACAAAATGTGCTTTTCTTCAAGATTATTTTCGCATGATTTGTTCCTTTCTTCAAGTTTTTACTCTCTTATGCCTTTTTCTGCACCAAAAAACGTCATCACTGCAGTATTTTCCTGTTTTATTATAGCATCCCCGGCTATCACCCCAAATTACTGTTCAAAATTTCTGCCTGAAGCGGAAAAACCTGCGGCGGCAGAATGACTGTGGTATTCTGCCTCAAACCACTTTCTTATTCTAATCCGTCTCCCGTTGTGATATACTGAAAGTAACCTGGTATCATTTATCTATTTCAGATACCTGAACAGCAACCATGATTTGAGGAAGGAGCTTTTAATGACCCGTTTAAACAGATTATTCCGGAGATCTTCCGTATTTTTGCTGATCGTTTCCATGATTGTTTTCTCTCTGGCCGGATGTCAGGGAAGTAAAAGCGGAAAAACATACGAATCATTTTCTCCGGAAAATGAAAAAACGCAGGCCTCGGGTACTTCGAATGAATCCTCTTCCGGCCAGTCAACGGTTTCCGACAGGTTTGAGGAGTTTACCCGTGCTCTGTTCTGCGATGAAATTACCGAGAACACGCTGAATCTTCACTATGCGCTGGAAGATCCTGCTTCTTATGGAATTTCCGATTACCCGCTGACTCTTGGAGAATACGGACAGCAGGTGTCTCAGGAAGCAGGCGAACGTGCTGAAGATCTGCTGGTTCAGCTGAAAGAATATGATTATGATGAGCTGACCGCTGACCAGAGATTTACTTATGACCTTCTGGAAAATACACTGAAGCTCAGCAGTGAAAGCAATGATTTTCCTTATTACGCCGAAGTTCTGCAGCCTTCCATCGGCATGCAGTCGGAACTGCCGACTCTGCTTGCGGAATACACGTTCAATACGGAAAAGGATGTTACGGATTATCTTGCCCTGCTGAAAGATATCAAACGTTATTTTCAGGAGATTATTTCCTATGAGCAGGAGAAGTCAAAAGCCGGTCTGTTTATGTCCGATTACTGCGCCGATATGGTGATAAAGGACTGCGAATCATTTATTTCACAGACTGATGACAATTTCCTGATTACCACTTTTGAAGAGCGCCTTGATGAAATGCAGGGGCTGGATGAAGACAGGAAGGAAGCATGGATCATTGAAAACCGGCAGCTGGTAACGGGAGATGTGATCGACGCATGGCAGATGCTGATTGATGCTTTGAAGGAGCTGAAAGGCACCGGCAGCAATGATGGCGGTATCTGCAATTTTGAAATGGGAAAAGAATATTACGAATATATGCTGAAGCTGTCCGTAGGAACCGACCGCCCTGTAAAGGAACTGGAGAATATGACTATAGATCAGATGAACGCGGATATACAGGCCATACAGGAGCTGGTGGACAATAATCCCATGCTGTACTCCGCCTCCGAAGATTTTGAATTTTCCCTCACTGATCCCAAGGAGATTATTGAAGATCTTCAGGTTAAAATGAAAGATGATTTCCCCGAACTGGAGACAGATATCAATCTGCAGATCAAATACGTCAGCAAATCCATGGAGGATTCACTGAGTCCCGCATTTTACCTGACACCGCCCATCGACAATCCTGTGGATAATGTCATTTACATCAACGGCGGTTCTTCGGATCCGTCCGATTTGTATTCGACGCTGGCGCATGAAGGATATCCGGGGCATCTGTATCAGACCGTATATACTTCTTCCTGCAGCACCTCACCCATCCGCTATCTGTGCTCCACATCCGGTTACTCGGAAGGGTGGGCCACCTATGTGGAAAATCTGTCATACAGCTACGATACGGATATCGATGCCGATCTTGCTTCTCTCATGCAGCATAATAACAGCGCAAATCTGGGCATTTACGCATTGCTTGATTTCTACATCAATTATGAGGGGCAGACGCTGGATGAAATCACTGACTTTCTCAACAATTTTTATAATATTGATAATGAAGATGATGTCAGGGATATCTACTATTACATCGTTTCCCAGCCCTGCAATTACCTGAACTACTACATCGGATATCTGGAAATTCTCGACCTGAAAGCCGATGCACAGGAAGCACTGGGCGAATCCTTTAACCTGAAGGATTTCCATACATTCTTCCTTGAAATGGGCGATGCTCCTTTCTACATCATCCGGGAATACATGGAATCCTGGATTGAAAGCGTTCAGGCCGGGGCATAAAACTTTCCCTGACGGATATCCCGCTGCTTCATTTCCCGGCGGATGGTGTTGAGAACCATTTTTTTATCGGCGCTCCACTGGGGCGCGATCAGAAGCGATTTGGGGCCGTCACCTGTAATGCGGTGGACTACCAGATCCGGCGGAAGGATTTCGAGACATTCAAAAAGGATCTCCAGATATTCTTCCATGCTTAAAACAGAAAAGGCACCTTTTTGGTACTCAGCTGCCAGATCGGTGCCTTTCAGTACGTGAAGCAGCTGAAGCTTGATTCCCTGCGTACGATACGAAAAAGGCACAGCGCCTGCCGCAGCTTCAGGGGCATGATCCTGCCCGGAAAGGGAGGATTTCCGGGCCAGATAACGCACTGTTTCCAGCATATCCTCTCTGCTCTCCCCGGGCAGCCCCAGAATGACATGGGTAATCACTTCGATTCCTGCCTGATTCAGCCGTTTTACCGCATCCTCATAACAGGAAAGCGCATAGCCGCGGCGGATATATCGGGCGGTTTCTTCATGAATCGTCTGCAGCCCCAGTTCCACCCACACCGGTTTGATCCGGTTCAGCTGTGCCAGAAGCGCCAGTACCTCGTCCGGCAGACAGTCCGGTCTTGTAGCCACAGAAAGTACGGCAACCTGCGGATGCATAATGGCTTCCGTAAAAATCCGCCTCAGATATTCCACATCCGCATACGTATTGGTATATGATTGAAAATAAGCGATAAACAGATCCGCATCCGTTTTTTGCCGTATTCTGTTTCTTGCCTCTTCGATCTGAGCCGTTACACCGCCTGCTTCCTGATGCGGCGCCGCAAATTCGCCGGAACCGCCGCCGCTGCAG
>JAQYDI010000164.1 GCA_028724245.1 Lachnospiraceae bacterium | reverse complement strand
CATGGTTTCGGAAACAACCATCTGCGCACCAAACCAGGAAATGGCCAGAATACATCCGTACACCGTCATCTGCATGACCGGCATATTTTTACACACGATCTTCTCTGCTTTTACAGAAAGCAGACACAGCTCCGTACATGCCTTTTCCATCTTGGTGATCTCATGATCCTCGCGGACATATGATTTCACCACACGGATGGCATTGACGTTCTCCTGCACGCTGGCATTCAGATTATCGTATTTTTTAAACATCTTTGTAAATACGGGAAATGCTTTGCTCACAATGATCGCCAGAGCTGTTCCCAGGATCACAATCGCCACCAGAAAGACGCTGGACAGACGTGCGTTGATCATAATCGTCATCCCCAGCGCACAGATCAATGTAACAGGCGCACGGGTGCACATACGCAGCACCATCTGGTAGGAATTCTGCACATTGGTCACATCCGTGGTCATACGGGTAACAAGACCCGCCGTTGAATACTTGTCGATATTGGAAAAAGCAAATGTCTGGATATTCTCAAACATGGCTTTTCTCAGATTCCGGGCAAAACCGGAGCTGGCCTGCGCCGCAAAACGTCCCGCCAGAACACCGAACGTCAGAGACAGCATGGCCAGAAGCAGCATGACACATCCTATTTTAATCGCATAGCTCACATTGCCCTTCGCGATTCCGTTATCGATGATATTGGCCATCAGAAACGGAATCAGAACTTCCATAAAAACTTCCAGCACCGCAAAAACGGGCGTCAGTATGGAAGGTATTTTGTACTCTTTTACCTGAGCCAGTAATGTCTTCAGCATCGTTTTTTCTCCTTATTTTAATAATCCAGCTTCTCCAGATTTTTTTTGATCCGTTCCATGACAGATATAAAAATCTCCATCTCCTCCGTGGAAATTCCCTCTTTCAGATTGCTTTCCATCTGATCCAGTGAATTCAGAATCCGGTCATTGGCCTGATAGCCCTTTTCCGTCACCGCAATCTTCTTCAGACGGGCATCTGTTTCCACCGACTCCCTGCGAACAAAACCATTTTTTTCCAGCAGCTGGAGAATGCTGGTCACAGAAGCCCTGGAAATCTCCAGATGCTTCTCCACATCCCGCTGGAAAAGATCCCTTCTGCCGCCCTCCCTGATCAGATATCCCATCAAATACCCCTGAAAACCGGTCAGACCGGACTCCGCCGACAGACGATCGATCTGTTTTTTAATCAGATTTGACAATTTTTTAATCTCAAATCCAACCCTGTACTCCATAAGCACAACACCTCTCTCAGCACAACACCTCTTCCAAAAAGAACTCATATGGCAGCAGATTCCCGCAGCCGCAGGCCCCCCGCCAAAAAAATATGTATGTCATCTAACTGTAAGTTATCTAACTATTTGCCATTATAATAACCACCCGCACAAATGTCAACATAAAAATAAATCTACCTGAAAGAATCTTCGCAATAACACGTCCTTCCCCCACGCACAGTTTAAACCTTCATCCCGCCTGAACCAAAAACCTGCGCGGCAAAATGACCGACAGGTCCTGTCAAGGGGACCGTCGGCAAACGCCGGTGCTTAACGAACGGGCCATCCCAAAGGATGGTTCGCGAGTTTAGCATCCGCTGCGTTTGCCGCAGAGCGAGAGCGCGTCCCCGGACAGAACCTGTCGGTCATTTTGCCTAACTGTTTCCTCAGGCCGAAGTTTAAACTGTAACCTTCACCCTAATTCTGTGATTTGTGTTCTCCTGTGATTGAATAGATCACCCATTCCGCTATATTGGTTGCATGATCTCCGATTCTTTCGAAATATTTAGCTACCATCAGCAGATCGGTTGCCTGTTCACCGCAGGAACGGTCCTGAGCGATCATTTCAATCAGCTCATGCTTTACTTCGCTGAACAGCTCATCGACCCGGTCATCTCTTTCAATAACCGCCTGTGCCCGGTCCAGATCTCTGCTTACAAAAGCTTCCATGCTCTTTACCACCATATCCGTGGTTTCCGCAGCCATTTCCTGAATGTGGGTCAGCTTTTTGATATAGGTCTGGCCTGCAAACATGAGAGAAATTTCTGCGATATCCGCTGCCTGATCGCCGATTCGTTCCATATCGGTTACCATTTTCAGGGCGGCTGATACATTTCTAAGGTCTGTTGCAACCGGCTGCTGGCAGAGCAGAAGCTTCATGCACAGCGTTTCAATGGCATTTTCCTGTTCATTGATTCCCTCATCATTTTCCATGATCTTCTTTGCCAGCTCCACATCCTGATTAACCAGTGCAGTAATTGCCGATTCAATGGCCTTTTCAATAAGGCAGCCCATGTGAATCATCTCATTATTCAGCTGTTCCAGCTGTTTTTCATATCTGGTACGCATCGTTTTTTCTTTCCTTTCCGGACATCAGCCAAACCGGCCCGAAATATAGTCCTCGGTTTTTTTGTTTTTGGGCATATTGAACAGCTGCTCCGTAGGTGCCGCTTCAATCACCTCACCCAGCAGGAAAAATACGGTTTCATCAGAAACACGGGTGGCCTGCTGCATATTGTGAGTAACCACAACAACCGTATATTTTTTACGCAGCTCGATCATCAGTTCCTCCACCTTCAGCGTGGAAATGGGATCCAGCGCTGATGTGGGTTCATCCATCAGAAGCACATCCGGCTGTACCGCCAGCGCACGTGCAATACAGAGACGCTGCTGCTGTCCGCCGGACAGACCCAGTGCTGACTTTTTCAGACGATCCTTGACCTCATCAAAAATCGCTGCACCGCGCAGGCTTTCTTCTACGATCTCATCCAGTTTTGCCTTGTTTTTAATACCGTGGATTCTGGGTCCATAGGCAATATTATCGTAAATGCTCATGGGAAAGGGATTGGGCTGCTGGAAAACCATACCTACCTTTTTCCGAAGCAGTGTGGTATCAACCTTCGGTCCGTAGATGTCTTCACCGTCCAGCAGAACCTTGCCTGTAATCTTACAGCAGTCCACCAGATCATTCATGCGGTTTAAGGTTTTCAGATAAGTGGATTTTCCGCATCCGCTGGGTCCGATAAATGCCGTAACCGTATTGGCTTTGATATCCAGGTTGATATTTTTTAATGCATGATTCGTACCATAGTATAAATCCAGATTTCTGGTACTGATTTTAATATCTGACATATTTTCCTCCGGCGTCTTCAGAAACGCTCTGAATAGTTATTATTATTTTTGTATATGCTTATAACTGCTGAACAGAACATGACTGCATACCCCTCAGGGTATTTCAGCTGAAATCAGTCAGGCCTGCCGTCTATTTTTTCTTCGATACATCAAACTTTGAAGACAGATAATGGGTCAGGAAATTGATCAGCAGTACCAGAATCAGCAGTACGACTGCGATACCGAATGCAATTTCATATTCCCCGTTCTGCATGCTCAGGTACATCTGAATAGTCATGGTTCCGCCCGACTGGAAGATCTTATCGAAAAATGCTCCCGCTGTTTTGGGAAGTGCATAACCGCTTCCTGCCGTAAACAGCAGCGCGGCCGATTCTCCCACGATTCGTCCGATTGCAAGAATGATACCGGTAATAATGCCGGGCATGGCAGCCGGCAGAAGAATAGTACGGATCATATACCATTTCTCAGCGCCCATACCAAGCGCACCGGTGCGGTAGCTGTCCGGTACCGTTTTCAAGGCTTCCTGTGTATTTCGGGTGATCAGCGGAAGGACCATCAACGTCATGGTCAGGCTGCCGGTAAGAATCGAGTATCCCAGTTTCAGCACACTTCCAAAGAAAATAAAGCCAAACAGACCGAATATAATGGAAGGAATACCGGAAAGTGTTTCCGTAGTAAACTCGATCATCCGGACCAGTTTTCCCGGCTTTGCATATTCATTGAGGTAAATGGCGCTGCCGATTCCGATGGGGGCTGCAAAAAGCAGCGTAATCACAATGACAAACAGCGTATTTAAAATATTGCCCGCAATACCGGTTGTTCCGTTCAGAACGGAAGTCTCGTTGAGAAGGAACGAAGGAGTTACGGTTCTGATTCCCCGAACAAACACATAACCGAGAATGCCCACCAGAATCAGCACGGAAATCAGAGCACACAGATTAATGATACCCCTGACGATCATATCGCTTTTACGCCTCATTTTCTTTCGCTCCTTTCTTCAGGAAGGCACTCAGAACACCGTTTACGATCATGATAAAAAGGAAAAGAACCAGACCGATGGTGAACAGAACCTGTCTGTGTGTGCCGGACGCATATCCCATCTCACTGACAATGGCAGTCGTCAGGAATTTTACTGAATTGAAAGGCAGCGGAAGGTTAACGGAGCTGCCGGATACCAGCGTAATTGCCATAGCTTCACCGATGGCACGTCCCACGCCCAGCACGATTGCCGTAGCAATACCGGACTTCGCAGCGGGGAGAAGTACTTTGAAGATCGTCTGTTCATGAGAAGCGCCAAGAGCCAGAGAGGCAAATTTCAGCTTCGGGTCAAGGGCCCGCAGCGCTGATTCACTGATATTGATTACTGTTGGAAGGATCATCAGAGCCAGCACCAGTACCGCCGAGATCAGGTTGGATCCGCCTGTATACTGATGTGTAGAGGAACCGGCAAAAATAATTTTTTCCAGTTTATACATAATTGGATTTAAAATCATCAAGCCGATCAGTCCGTAGATAACAGAGGGAATACCTGCCAGAAGTTCCACCGCAGGTCTTACGATTCCCGCCAGCTTCTTCGGTGCGGTTTCCGCCAGAAAAACTGCTGTCAGAACACCGATGGGAACGCCGATCAGAACAGCCAGAGCCGTACCGATGATGGAAGTCAGAATAATGTATAAAATACCGTAGGACGGAGCATCTGCCGTGGGCGCCCATGTGGTTTCAAAAAGGATTTTGACAATACCCACCTTCGCCAGAGCAGGCGTACCGTTAATGATCATATAAATTGTAATGATGGCAACTGCAACGATAGCAAGAACACCGCATATTGTAAAAATAATCTGTGCCGCAGTTTCTCCGGCAGACCTGCCCGCACTTCCGGATATAATGCTCATCTGTTTTTTTTCATTTTTATTCTGCATCTGCATGAAAATATCCTTTCAGAATATCTGATTTAGAAATAATTCCCGTATGTCTGATACATACAGGAATTATCCGGGAGAATGTATACTATTTTATCAGTTGTTTCAAATTAATCCACAGTAATCAGGCCAACCTGTTCAACCAATGCCTTGCCTTCGTCTGATTTCAGGTAATCGAATAATGCCTGTACCGGTTCACTCTGTTCGCTGATTTCACCTTTTGTAGCCATAACGAAAGGTCTGCACAGGAAGTAGCTGCCTGCTTTGATATTTTCTGCTGTCGGTTCTACACCTTCCAGTTTCATGGCATTTACGGTATCATCTACTACATCGAGAGATACATAACCGATTGCACCGGGTGTAGATGCTACTTTTGCCAGTACAGCGCCTGTGCTGTCCAGTTCGTTGGCATATTTGCACTGATCTTCCACTTCCAGAAGTTCTTCAAAAGCACCTCTTGTACCGGAGCCTGCTTCACGGCCGATTACAACGATTGCTTCATCATTACCGTTCAGTTCAGACCAGTTAGCGTTCTTACCGGTGTAAATATCTGTCAGCTGCTGTTTTGTCAGATCTTCTACGGTTACATCCTTGTTTGTAACAACTGCGATTCCGTCAATGGCAACAATGTTTTCAACCACACCTGCGGATTTTTCGCTGTCTGTCAGATTTCTGGAAGAGTTACCGATATCTACGGTACCTGCTGTTACTGCTTCAATACCTGCAGAAGAACCGGTAAATTCAGGTGTAACGGTTACGCCGGGGTATTTTGCTGTAAATGATTCTGCCAGAGCCTGTGCCAGCTTCTGCATGGATGTGGAACCGGACATGGAAATTTTACCGCTCAGATTGGAATAATCATTTTCTGCTGCTTCGCCTGCTCCATCTGCTGAAGTATCGGCTGCTGCTGCGGGTGTTGTTCCATCTGCTGAAGTATTATCTGTATTTCCACCGCATGCTGTAAACATACCAAGTGCTAAAGTCATAACGCCTGCCAGAGCTGCTGCTCTCATCATATTCTTTTTCATTTCAGTTTCCTCCACTTTAAAACGGTTGTACTCTGTTCAGAGCCGGTTTTGAATATCCCGGGCGGTTCCAAACAGCTGCAAACTGTTATTGATTTGTCGGGATGATTTCCTCATCTCTGGCACAGAGTTTACCACTTTATTCCACAGCCAACTATCACGCTGGAGAAAAAGATATGTAAATACTTTGTAAAATATAATTGATATTGTTTTACTGCTCTGTAAAACAGGAAAAATGGAACGCAGGGAAACGAACAAACAGACAAAAAAATAACGGTTCACTGTCTTTTAACAGGAACCGTCTGAATAAACTCTGATTATATTCTATCTTCTGCAGTATTTCCCGGATAATCTCCCCGGCCGGTTACAATGTGATATCCGATTGCTTCCATCTGCTCTTCCAGCAGCCGTTTATTCTCCGCTGCGTCTGACCCCGTATGCAGCTTATTGTTGTAAAGCAGATATTTTTCTCTCACATCCTCCGGAGAAAGATTGGGCATAATTACATTGGCGCCTGCCAGAATCCCCTGCTCTCTTCCATTCTTACAGATGCTTCCCAGCGCTGTCGTTGCAGGAAGCAGAACCTTCGGAAGCATCAGACGGATAATGGAAAGGAGATAAACCGTCAGTTCCACCGTTCCCGCTTTCTGACCTGCAAAAGGCGTATCCTTATGAGGGATAAATGGACCGATTCCTACCATCTCCGGTTCAAATTCCTTCAGGAAACGCAGATCATTCACCAGATGATCCACGGTCTGTCCCGGTGAACCCACCATAAATCCGCAGCCCACCTGATATCCCAGCTCTTTCAGATCCCTGAGACAACGTATCCGGTTGGACAGAGAAAGACTCTCCGGATGCAGAAGACGGTAATGAGAATCGGTGGCTGTCTCATGGCGCAGAAGATACCTGTCCGCCCCGGCCTCCCGATAACGTCTGTAGCTTTCACGGCTTTTTTCACCAATGGAAATGGTAACCGCGCAGTCAGGATATGTATTTTTAACAGCAGAAATCAAATCGCACATCCTGTCATCGGTAAACCACCCGTCCTCACCGCTCTGCAGCACAAAGGTACGAAATCCAAGCGCATATCCCGCCCCGCAGCATGCAAGAATAGTCTCCTGATCAAGCCGGTAGCGCTGTGCCAGCCGGTTGCTTCTGCGCAGACCGCAGTAATAACAGTCATTTTTACAGTAACTGCTGAATTCAATCAATCCCCGGACATAGATGTCCTTTCCATAATACAATTCCCTGACTTCCACCGCTTTCCGGGCCAGATAAGCCGCCAGCTCCGGATTTCTTTCTTCGATCAGCCGCTTCAGCTGCTCATCCGGCAGATTACCTTCCGCAGCCAGCCTGTCAGCCAGAATCCATAAATTCTCCATTCCTTCATCCCCCGTTTTTTCTTCCCGGTACTGTCTTTGTATCCGTCTAAACGGTAGCGTATGCCGTCTTCGCACTGACACCCGGCAACCGCCCGATCTTACCGGACATAGCACTGATAATATTCTGCGGCGCATCCACTGCCACACTGATAATATTTATTTTCTTCTCCCTGTAGGGAATCCCCATTCTCCCAATAACATATTGTCCGTACTGATGCAGAATCTCATTCAGCGCATCTGCAGAATCATAATTCTCCACCACAATTCCGATCACGGCCACACGGGTAGCCACTTCACACTGTACGCCCTCCCCGCCCTGTGCATTCTCAGTTCCTGCGCAATCACCTTTTCCTGTACGAATATCCTGCATATAATATACCTCACTCAAGCTGTAAAAAATACTACTTTTTAATCATTATTATACGCAGCAAAAGAAAATAAAGCAAGGAAGTTATAACTCTGAACACCCCAACTTTACATTCCCCTCATTCTGTGCTATCCTTTCTGCATGAAGTTTGCCGGCCTGTTCTGCCGGACACTGCAAATATAAGGAAGTGATAACTTATGACGCGAAAACTGTATGATGAGGATGCCCGTCTGCTGGAGTTTGATGGGACGGTTGTATCCTGTATATATGATGAGAAGAGAAAATGTTATGATGTGATTCTGGATCAGACTGCTTTCTTCCCTGAAGAGGGAGGACAGATGCCCGACCGCGGTTTTCTGGGAGAAGATCCGGTTCTTGATGTAAAACTGAAAAAAGCTCCGGTTTCTTTTGAGGATACCATTATACATATGGTCAGGCAGCCGCTCGATCCCGGCACTGTCGTTCGCGGCAGGATAGACTGGGCACATCGTTTTGACCAGATGCAGCAGCACTCCGGTGAACATATTGTTTCCGGACTGGTGAATAAATATTACCAATACAATAATGTAGGATTTCATCTGGGCGCTGAGGAAGTGACTCTGGATTTCGACGGTACACTGACTCTGGAACAGCTCCGTCAAATTGAAAAAGAGGCCAATCAGGCGGTAAAGGAGAATTTTCCGGTGCAGATCAGTTTTCCCGATGCCAAAACTCTGGCATCTCTTCCCTACCGCAGCAAAATTGATATCAAAGGCGCCGTCCGCATTGTGGAATTTCCCGGTTATGATATTTGTGCCTGCTGTGCACCGCATGTACAGCGAACCGGAGAAATCGGTCTGATAAAAATAACCGGTGTACAGACACACAGAGGAGGGGTCCGTGTCAATATTCTCTGCGGAGACCGGGCAATTGCCGATTATACACGCAAACAGGACAGTGTTTCTTCTATCTCCGTACAGCTTTCCTCCAAACCGGATCTGGTTGCCGATGCTGTGGAAAAGCTGCGCACAGATAATGCGAAGCTGAAAGAACAGATCTGCAGCCTGCAGGCGGCTCTTATGCAGGAAAAAATGAATGCCCTGCCGCTGCCCTGCGAAAGCAGACACGCCGTTCTCACCGCACAGTCACTGGATGCCATTGCCGCCCGCAATACTGCCAATCAGCTGGCAGAACAGTATGAAGGCTTTGGGGCAGTCCTTGTGGGAAATGATGCCGATGGTTACCGTTATGTCGTCTCCAGCCGAAATCTGGACTGTAAAGTACTTGCAGAAGAGCTTCGGAACAGTTTTCAGGCCAAAGGCGGCGGTTCCTCTGAAATGGTTCAGGGAACCATTCATACAACAGGAAAGGAGTTTACAAAATGGATCATAAACAGATAAATCATGATAATAGCAGATCTTCCGATATCAAATTTCTCAAATACACTGCCATCGTCCTTGCAGCACTGCTGATTTACCGCTATTTTTCCGAAATTCTGGGCGGAATCAGCTTTCTGTTTCAGGTAGCAGGCCCGCTGCTTCTGGGCTGTATTCTGGCATACATTCTGAATCTGATCATGGTTCAGCTGGAACGGGGTTATGCCTGGCTGATACACCGTTTCTGCAAAACAGAAAAGCTGCTGATTTTAAGCCGTCCTCTCGGCATCGCAGGATCCTTTCTTCTGATTGTGCTGTTTCTGATTTTTCTGGTCTGCATGGTAGTTCCCAGAATCAGCGAAGTTGTTTTTTCCACCGTTCAGGCTCTCCAGCTGCTTTTTCAGAATCTGCAAAGCTTTGCCGCGGAAAATGATGACGTTTTTCCTCAGATTTCCGCCTATATTATGAATCTGAATATTGACTGGCAGAACCTGTTCAAACGCGTGGTGGAATTCGCCAGCAGCGGTATCTCCAGCGCTTTCGGCAATACATTTTCCGTCATTTCAGCTGTAACCGGCAAGCTTTCCAACCTGCTGTTTGCTGCTATTTTTGCTATCTATGTACTTGCCGGCAAGGAAAAGCTGGCCAGACAGATCAACCGGCTTCTTTCTCCCTTTCTGAAAAAACAATGGAAGGATAGAATCTATGAAGTCCTTGATGTGTTCAACCAGAGTTTTTCCAGCTTTATAACAGGGCAGTGCATTGAAGCAGTGATTTTGGGTTCCCTCTGTGCTCTCGGCATGGCAGTTTTACGACTTCCCTATGCCTCCGTCATCGGAACACTCGTAGGGGCGACCGCACTGATTCCCGTACTGGGCGCATACATCGGGGGTGTTATCGGATTTATTCTTATTTTCACAGTTGCACCGATCAAAGCTGTTTATTTTGTTATTTTCCTCTGCATCCTGCAGCAGCTGGAAGGGAACCTGATCTATCCCCGCGTAGTAGGTGCCTCCATCGGACTGCCCGGGATCTGGGTATTTGCGGCGGTTACCGTCGGCGGCGGTGTGGCAGGAATCCCCGGCATGCTCATCGGTGTTCCGCTGACAGCCGGCATTTACCAGCTGCTCAGAAAATACATTCCGCAGTAAAACCGTGAGACAGGTTCTTTAAACAGAAAACGCATATGAAAAAGAGACATTCCGCCTTTTTTGCATATGCGCTTTTTGTTTTATGCCGCTGCACAATATGTACTTCAATGCATACATTCAGCTATCTGTTCCGATACATCAACTGATTCCGGTTCAGACAGCGACCATGTTCATGGCTTCCATCATTTCCGCAACATCTTCCAGAGAATCTGCCACATCATCAGCCAGAGCTCTCAATTCTTCTGTGGCAGGCAGCGTATCAGGTACCATAATTACATGACATCCCGCAGCATGTGCTGCTTTTACACCGTTCGGTGAGTCTTCCAGTACCAGACAATTTTCCGGTTTCATATATGCTCTGCGCACCGCTTCCAGAAAAATATCCGGCTCCGGCTTGCTTTTTTCAACCATATTGCCAAACACCAGATGGTCAAAATACTTTTCCACATCCGCCATCTTCAGAAGGCGCAGCGCCTCCTTTTCTGACGTACTTGTGGAAAGTACTACCGTGTATTTATGCGTTTTCAGGTATGACAACAGCTCTCTCAGTCCTTTTTTCACCGGAACGCCGTTGTTTTTCAGATACTGATCTGTGTACTTCTCTTTCAGGGTCCTCATGTAATCCAGATTCAGGTCTTCACCCAGCCAGGAATGTAAGATCTTATCACATCCAACCCGATTGACTCCTTTCATGGAATCGAACATCTCCTGTTTGACGGTCTTTCCCATCTTCTCTGCAGCTGCAGTCCATGCCTCATTACTCAGGCGCTCCGTATCAAACATCAGTCCATCCATATCAAAAATAACGGTTTTAATCATAATCTCTTCCTCCTCCTGCAACAGGACACATTACCGCCGGATTTCTCTCCGGCGCTGCATACATTTTACTACCGGTGCCGGAAAATAATCTGCACAATTTTTATTTATTTTTCAGGTAAATCCGGCAGTTTTTCCTGATAGTGCTGAAAAAACAGCAGAATGCTGTATTTCTCTGTATATATTCAGTCAGAATTCATAAACCTTATGCGAAGATAATAATCAATCCGGTCAGCATGCCCAGTAAAATACTGACCGCGATCAGCCTGGAATTCCACATGTCAAGCGCTTCGGGGATCAGCTCCCCCATAACGACATAGAGCATGGCACCGGCGGCAAAACTCAGCATGAGACAGAGCATCACCGGTCCCATGGTTCCCAGTCTCCAGCCAATCACCGCACCGATTACCGTCGGAAAGCCGCTGGCAGCCGTCAGTAATACTGTTCTGAACCGGTCCATACCGCCTCCCGTCAGCGCAGTTGCCACAGCCATTCCTTCAGGAATGTTATGGATTCCAATTACAACAGCCAGAATCAGCCCGGCACTTCCCATGGAATCCGCTGCAAAAGAAGCGCCGATTACCATGCCTTCCGGCAGATTATGTATAGCGATGGCAAGAATCATAACAATCCCGGCAGTCAGAAGACGATAGTTCCCGGACCAGCCGGAAGAAACATCTCCGGCGCTGCCTGTCTTCGCTCCGACATATCCGCCCGAAGAAAAAGCAAAAGCATACCTGACCTTTTCAATCCATTCATTCAGCCCCCATACCATGAAAAAACCAACTGCAATTCCCGCATCGACCAGCAGAATACTCATGGGACGGCCGGCATTTTCCGGAAGAATCGCTTCTTCTACCATATTAAAGCAGACCACACTCAACATAATCCCCGCTGCAAAACTTACCATCAATCCCGTCAGTCTGGCTGAATCCCGGCAGAACAATGCGCCCAGAAAACCACCTGCCCCGGTTCCCATCACCCCTGCAATGAACGTTATCATTACAATATGAACCAGCATACCTCATACACTCCCCGTCTGCACATCTTGTCAGAAGCCCCGCA
>JAQYDI010000163.1 GCA_028724245.1 Lachnospiraceae bacterium | reverse complement strand
TCAGTTTAATGTAGCTAATACAGCACCGCCTTCGATCGCGTCGCCGATCTTGCAGTCAACGGAAGCTACTGTACCGTCTTCAGGAGCAACAACCGGAATTTCCATCTTCATTGCTTCAATAATAATTACGGGATCACCTTTCTTCACAGCTGTGCCCACGCCGGCTTCGATCTTAACGACCTTGCCTGCTGCGCCTGCCTTTACCTGGATGCTGCCTGCACCTGCTGCTGCAGCGGGTTTTGCTGCTGCTCTCGGAGCCGCCTTGGGAGCCGCCTTCGGTGCGGATGCGGGAGCCGCTGCACTTCCGTCAGTTTCTTCTACGGTAACATCATACGCAATACCATTTACGGTAATAATATAACTCTTCATGAGATCCTCCTTATTTTTCCAGTTAATTTCTTTCCTGTTCCATCCCTTTAGCCGGCGACTTCATATTTTTGTACAAATCTATTTGGCTCTGAACAGTTACGATTTTTTTATCTTTTTTTCCACTGGCTGCCTGGTATTCTGCGAATTGAACGGACAATAAATCCTTCTGCAGGAATTCCTTCTGCAGCAGCAATTGCGGCTGCAATCACCGCAGCCAGTTCTGTATCATCATCAGATTCCTTTTCAGATTCCGCATCTGACTTTGAAACTGCGGATTCAGGGTTTCCCGCCTGAACCTGCAGAACTGACCGTTTTGTCCCTTTCTTTTTGCCAACAGATTCGAGTACTGCCGTTATACAGGGCAGCAGTGCAATCAGACATGCAATAAAAATAAGAACAAGAAATACAGTTCCCATGCCAAGAACAGTATTGGTCAGTGCTTTCACAAGTATTGTTGTAATTGTCATACGCGTGTACCTCTTTTGGAAGAAAGCATTTCGAAAGCGGCAATGATATGTTTTCTTGTATCATACGGCTCAATGACAGCATCCACATATCCTCTGGCAGCAGCAGCTTTCACACCGGACTGCAGCTCTTCATATTCAGCTGTTTTCTGACCGATCATTTCCCCGGCATTCTTACTTTCGCTGATTTCATCCGCATAGATGATTTTCACTGCACTTTCCGCGTTCATCATGCCGACAGCACTTTCCGGCCAGGCAAATACCAGATCCGCGCCAAGCGCTTTGCTGTTCATCGCCGTATAGGCACTTCCGAAAGCCTGCCCAATTATCACATTTACCATGGGGATAGATGCGCCTGCGTAAGCCCGGACCATCTGTGCCATACTTTTTGCAAGATGTATCTCCTGATGTCTATCTGCTTTCAGGCCGTCCGTATTGGTCAAAGTCAGCAGCGGAATATGGAATGCATTGCAGAAGTGAATAAATTCTGCTGCCTTGCTGCAGCCTCCGGCAGATAATTTTTTATCAAATGTTATATCCACACTTCCATCTTCTGAAAATACAGCTGCACGGTTGGCAACCGCACCTATGGTGACTCCATTCAGGCGAAGGAAACCAACAGTCATTTCCGATGCGTAATCTTTACCGATTTCCATAAAGAAGTTGTTATCTGCAATTACCGAAAGTACCAGAACCGCATCATCTGCCGCATCTTCCAGATTTTCACAGATACGGTTCAGATCATCCGTACATTCTTCCACAGCTGTATCTTCGCAATTGGAAGGAAGCATTTCAATCAGCGTACGGATCTGTTCCAGAATCTGCTCCTGTGTACCCGTTCCATCCACATTGCCGATCTTATGTGCCTGAAACTCTGCAGATGTAATTTCTTCTGCATCCCGGCACAGCATCGTATTGGGGGAATTTACAAAAAGTCTTGCATGCTCCGATTCCATAAAAGTAAAATCTGTCAGACCGGGCATAATGGACAATCCGCCCCCGCAGATACCAAAAATGCCGGTTATCTGTGGGATGACTCCGCCGGCTCTGACCTGACAGGAATAAATCCGGCCGAATGCATGCAATGCATCCACCGCTTCCTGCAGTCTGAGTCCTGTACAATCGATCATTCCAATAACCGGCGCACCTGTTTTCAGAGCAAGTTCATAAAGTTTTACAATTTTTTCCGCATGCATTTCACCAATGCTGCCGCCGAGAACTTCCGCGTCCTGGCTGTATACATAAACCGGCTTGCAGTGAATTGTACCGTAACCGGTAATCACTCCATCCGACGGAGTTTTTTTTGCCTGCAGGTTAAAGGAAGTGTTTCTTGCGGTTACATCTGCTCCGATTTCAACAAAACTCCCTTCATCCAGCAGATTGGCAATACGCATACCGGCTGATGAATTATTTCTCATATTCTCATAATCTCCTTGTGATTTAATAGCTGACAGCCTGTATGGGAACAGGCCGTCCTTATCTGTCAGACCACTTTTATGATTCTTCATTCTTCCAGAATCATTTCCAGAAAAACAGCTGCGGCAAGAATATCCGCGCAGCCTCCCGCGCTGATATTCCGTCTGATATAATCCGCATCCATGCGAATCAACCTTTCCACGGCATCTTCCGCATAAGCACCTCCCCTGCCCAGAAAATCCTTCGCCTCTTTTTTCACCTGCTGGAGGACAGATGGATTATGGCGTGAAAGGATATTGGAATCTTCAAGACTGCTCATCAGCACCATCAGCGTCTGAAGTTTCACCCGATTCCAGTCCCGTCCGGCGGCAATGCCTTCTCTGAGCACGGGAAGCGCCAGATGGATTACGGAGGGGTAGCCCAGAATTGCTTCCCCCCGTATTCCCTGCGAACCATACCTGTGCAGATTTTTTTCCCCGTTGCTGTGTGCTTCCCCCAGCCTGATATCGGCAAGCTCTTTTGTCAGCGCAGAAACGGTCATCTGCTTTTCCGCCAGAATCAGACTGTTCAGGGTAATCTTTTCCGCTCTTCCTGCCAGTCTGCCTGCTGCTGCACAAAAAACGCCCAGGGTAAATATCAGACCTTTGTGGGTATTCACACCGCCGGTTGCTCTGTACATGGCTTTTTCCGCCATCATTCCGACCGGGCGGATCTGCGCGAATAAAGCTTCCGGACTTTCTGAAAACCCGTATCCCAGCGCTGCCATATGTACAAAGTAAGGATAAAGTGCATCTGCACTCCGTTCAAAAGTTGTTACATCCATATCTTTATGAGCACCACAGGAGTATAGATCGACCAGCCCCGGCTTGGGTGTAGTATATACCTCTTCAAGCAGAGCTTTCCATGCCTTCATACCGATTGTTTCCGCCACGGGATTTGTTATAATCTGTGCGGTATTATAGTTTCTCATGACGGACCTCCTGTATCTCACTTTTCTGTATCTATTCAGATTTCTGTATCTATTCAGATTTCTTCTGAAAACTCAAAGGGTTTGATTTCGCGGACCACATCCATGATCGTACCATCGCGGCTTTCAATAATGCCCACAACACGGTCACCAAACTGTACCTTTTCCGGTACGCCTGCGATAGAATAGGCGATATCACGCAATTCTTCGATGGTCTTGAACGGCAGATCCACGTCTTTCATACATTCAATCAGGTCCTGTCTGGCCGGATTGATGGCAATACCATAATCTGTGATTACAACATCCACGCTTTCTCCGGGTGTTGTAACGGTTGTTACATCACTGCAGATGGCCGGTGTTCTGCCCTGCAGAAGAGGTGCGATTACAATGGCACATTTTGCGCCTGCTGCCGTATCGGGATGACCGCCCTGCGCGCCGGTGATCATACCATTGGAATCAACTACTACATTACAGTTGAAATGTACATCCACTTCCAGTGCTGCCAGAATTACAAAATCCAGTTTATTTACAACAGCGCCTTTATTGAAGGGATCTGCGTATTCTCCTGCGGAAATCCGGAAATGCTTCATATCCTTTACAGATTCTACCGCATCCAGGTCAAAGTCCTGTGTATCCAGCAGACAGTCTACCTGATTGTTGATCAGCAGATCACACATGGGTTTTGTCAGACCGCCCACACCGAATTTCATACGGATATTCCGTTCCTTCATAATCTTTGCCAGAGAGATGGTGGAAGCAATGGAAGCGCCGCCCACACCTGTCTGATAGGAAAAACCATCTTTAAAATAAGGGGTATTTACAACAAACTGTGTACAGTAATCAGCCATCATCAGCTTTCTCATATCCGTAGTAGGTTTTGCTGCTCCGGTAGCAATTTTTTTCGGATCACCGATGGCATCCACTTCCACCACATAATCCACTTTTGTCATACTGATATGGGCCGGAAAGTTGGGGAATGGAACCAGACAGTCTGTAATGGCAACCACTTTGTCTGCATGATCTCCATCCACCATGGCATAGGACAGTACACCGCAGTCACTCTTGCCGCCGATTCCCCGGCAGTTGCCGTATTCATCACAGGTGGGAGTACCCACAAATGCGATATCGATCCTTGTTTCACCTGTCTCGATGGCACGTACACGACCGCCGTGGGATCTCATGATCGCAAGCCCTTTCAGTTTGCCGTGTGAAATAGCCTCGCCGATCTTTCCGCGGACACCGGAAGACTGGATATTGGTAATAGTTCCGTCTTCAATATAGGGTACAATGGGATCATGAGCCTTGCCCAGTGAACTGGCGCAGATGGTAATATCCTTGATTCCCATTTTATGTACTTCTTCCATAACCATATTTACAATGAAGTCACCTTCACGGAAATGATGATGGAAGCTCAGTGTCATGCCGTCTCTGATGCCGCATTTCACCAGAACATCGTGAATACTGTCCATCAGCTTGCTTCCGCCTGAATTGATGACACATTTGGTCACAGGGCCGTCCTTTTTATATTCGTATCCGTCATAATAATGATTTCCGTGAAATACTTCTTTCCCTGTCATCTCCAGAATTTCTTCCGGAATATCTCTTCCAACTGCATTAATCATCTTACAGATCCCCCTTATAAACACCGGATGCCTTTGCCAGCTCAATGGTTCTTCTGGCACCATCATAAAATGCGATATCGATCATTTTTCCATCTACTGTAAACACACCGATTCCCTGTGCTTTCTTGGAATCGATTTCGCGAACGATCTTTTCCGCCAGAATAATCTCTTTTTCAGAAGGCGTAAAAATATCATGTACCACCTTGATCTGTCTGGGATTGATAATGGATTTGCCGTCAAATCCCATAAGATGAATGGTTTCCACATCCTGACGGAAGCCTTCCATATTGTTCAGATCCGTATAAACCGTATCGAAACACTGTACTCCGGCTGCGCGGGCTGCAATAACCATATTCTGTCTTGCTCCCATCAGCTCAATACCGGTGCCGGTGATATGAGTCTGAAGATCCTTAGTGTAATCACCACCCGACAGGGCAATGCCGAACAATCTTTCCGATGCTTCACAGATATCCAGAGCCCTCATCACACCTCTGGCCGATTCGATGGCCGCCATGATCAGAACGCTTCCCTTGGGACGCCCGAATTCCCGCTCGGCATATTCGATCTCCCGTTCCACCATCTTTACATCGTTGGCGCATTCTGTTTTGGGAATACGGATCGCATCGCAGCCGCCGGCTACACAGCAGCGGATATCCTCTTTCCAGTAAGGCGTATCCAGCGCATTGATGCGGACCACACGTTCACAGCCATGATAATCAATACTCTTTAACGCATGATACAGAGAAAAACGGGCTGCATCTTTCTGATTTTCTGCTACTGCATCCTCCAGATCCAGCATGATGGAATCCGGTTTATAAATATAGGGATCCTTGATCAGGCCGGGTTTCTGGGCATTTAAAAACATCATTGTTCTTCTTAAACGTTTTTTATTGGGATTCATGATCTGATTGCACCTCCCCACGGAAGATTTTCTGTCTGTTCCAGAGAGCGGAATACCGCACCCTCGACACGCGCTCTGATCGTACAGTCAAGCGCACCTTTATCAACTACGGAAATTCTCACATTATCAACTCCCAGATTGCCCAGCGTTTCATAAACCACTCTGCGAATCTGATTGCCATACTGATTGATTACTGAACTGTCTAATAAAAAATCAATTTTTCCCTCTCCTGCTTCCACAGTTACCTGACAGTCACTGGACTCCAGCGTACCTGCAATGGCCGGTTTTTTAATCTCCATGATATCCTCCTGAATGAAAAACACATTATAAAAAAGTGATGATCTGATACAGCTGCCGGAAAACATATCCCGTTATCCGGTTATCCGACTGCTTCCGGCAGACTGTATCCTTACTATGTTTCAAAGTATAAACAGGGAACCTTACAGAAATATGGTAACTTACCTTAATTTTTATTAAGATTCCGCTATCAGAAATTGATGACTCCGAATACCAGACCTGCTGCCAGACAGATAATGCTGACTCCCCAGATCCACAGGAAACTTGATTTGATATGATCCTTGATCTCCACTCCTGCAAGACCGGTTCCAAGGAAAGTTGCGGGCACAACCGGGCTGATGAAGGTCGCACAGTTTCTGCAGACAACCATGGCAATGGCAATGTGAGCAGGATTTACACCAAATTCATTGCCGATTCCGATCAGAACCGGAAGAAGACCGAAGAAATATGAATCGGTACAGAACATCAGTGTCAGCGGTACGGAAAGCACACCGATGATCAGCGGCAGAAAACGTCCCATGGAAGCCGGAATAAACTGAGCAAGAGCATTTGCCATGTGGGTCATAATGTCACTTTCTTCCAGCACACCCAGAAATACACCTGCTGCCAGAATAGTTGAGGCCATCATAAGGGCCGGACCGGAATGAGATTTGATGATCTCGTTCTGTCTTTTCGCTCCGGGGTAATTAACAAACAGAGCAACAGCACATCCAATCATGAAAATATAATATGAAGGCACATCCAGAGTGATCAGACAGACAATTACCACCAGGGTCAGCAGTACATTGAAAACAAAGCGGTTCGGTCTTGCCAGTTCATTTTCTGCAGTTTCTACTGTGTTCTCCGCAGCAACTGCGGCCGAAACGCCTGCCCCTGCTCCTGCTCCTCTTCTTTTTTCAATATTTCCCCAGATAAAAGCTGTTGCAAATGCGATCACAATACCTACGATCTGCATGGGCAGGATCTGCTGCCACAGCTCATTGGGATCAATCCCCAGAACCGTTGCGGAACGCATGGTAGGTCCGCCCCATGGAAGCAGGTTCATAACGCCCATTGCCGTTACACAGATCAGCAGCAGTGTAGTGGGACGCATATTCAGCCGCTTATAAACCGGAAGCATGGCGGGAATGGTAATCAGGAAAGTAGAAGCACCGCCGCCGTCCAGATGACTGATCATGGCAATCACGCAGGTCATTACAGCAACACCGACTACGTTATTACCGACTTTTTTCATCAGTGCATTAATGATCCGGTCAAACATTCCTGCATCGGTCATAATACCGAAAAACAACACGGAAAAGATGAATAACGCTGCAGTAGAATGGACACCTGAAACACCGGCACCGATAAATTCTCCCATCTCCCCGATGGTAAAGGTTCCGGTTACCACCAGAATAGCAGCTGTGACTGTGGACACACCGATAAAGGCCAGTGCAGGAACTGTTACATTTTTTAACAGCAGCACGATAATCATGATAATCGTGGCAAATCCCAGCACGGCAAGCATTGTTTCGTTCATGTTTGATTCCTCCAATATCTTTTGATATCTGAATTTTACTGGAGAAATCTTAAAGGGCTCATCATTCCACCTTACAGTTCATTAAGATACATCTTAAGAATTATTTATAAAAAGCTGTTTTCTGTTCATCTTTGTAAATCGAATGCGTGTAAGATCCGGCATCGAACCCTTTCTGTGTACGTAAAAAGAAACCCGGCAGTCCATCGGTCCGTCGGGTTTATAAAACGTATTTTCAATTGTCATGCTGCATTTCATTTGATATGCACTGACGCACAGCAGAAAGAATAACCGTTTCCGAGACCGGTTTTTCCACATAGTCATCGATGATTCCGCGCTGCTTTGCTTCCGCGGTTTCTCTCGTGACACAGTCAGCCATAACCAACTTGATCATCTCCGGATATTTGCCTTTTATGGACATGCAGAAATCAATGCCGTTGCTGTCCTGAATCGTTTCATCGATTACAAGTACATCCGGTCTTTCTTTTTCCAGCATCTGTTTCAATTCTGCCGTATTCATACATGTGACAATAGAAATATCAAGTTTGCTGAAATTTTTCTTCAGAAGCTGCAGAATCTTCGCATTGTCATCCGCCACCAGAATCCGTATATCATTCCGATCCTGTTCTCCGAACAGTTCGGGCAGTTCCTTCTGCTCCAGAACCGGCAGGAAAATATGGAAAATACTTCCTTTTCCCAATTCACTTTCTGCATAAATATATCCTTTATGCGAAACAATGATCTGCTCCGCCAGAGAAAGGCCCAGACCGGTTCCCTCTCCGCCGGCTTTCGTTGTAAAAAACGGATCAAATATCTTCCTGAGCGTATCCTGACTCATACCGCAGCCATTATCTTCTACATCGATCTTGATATAATGCTTCCACATATCAGAGATGTCAATAGCTGCCTCCTGTGATAGAACAGACTGATCCACACAGGCTGCCCTCACCTGAATCAGCCCTTCCTTTCTCCCGATGGCATGAATGGCATTGACACAGATGTTTAACAGCACCTGATTGATCTGTGTGGTGTTGCCCAGTATGCACTCATCCTCAAGTTCAATTGAACTTTCCAGATGCACCTGAGACGGGCGGACCGATTCCACCATTTTCAGCGCTCTGGTCAATGTTTTGCCCATGGGAATGCTTTTATAAACGGTCTCCACATTTTTCCTGCTGAGCAGCGAAATCTGACGGACAACATCCTTCGCTTTCTCAGATGCTTCATAAATCTCACGTGCTTCATCGTATTCCTCGGAATCCTCCGGGAGTTCCAGCATCAGAAGCTCCGCATATCCCATGATCGGTGTCAGAAAATTGTTGAATTCGTGAACGATCCCGCCTGTCATGGTTCCCATGGTCTGAAGCCTTTGCTGATGGGCTATGGTTTCCTCACTGCGGTGCATTTGTTCCAGCGTGGAATTGAGATTTTTCAGATAACTGATTTCCACAGAAGCTTTTTTGCTGTCCACCAGCAGTTTCCCGATCCAGAAAGCCAGAAATACCGACATACCGAGAATCCCGACAAAAATCACTGCCATTTTCCGGTATCCCTTCTGGATCGGTATGTACAGATCATCATAATCGATCACCGCACTGATCACCCAGAATGATTCCCCGATTTTTGAACTGTCATAGGCGCTGATTTTTTTCACTTTCGGAAGATCCGGATTGCTCCACCAGTATGAATAATATACGGAAATGCCGCTTCCTCCTTTCAGCTGTTCATCTACCATTTTCTGCAGACTGGAATAATCAAGATCAGGATACATGTTTTTCCTGCCCTCGATCACCTTGATTCCCCACTGCTCTTTTTCCGGATGCATAAGAATAAGCCCCTCCGCATTTTTCACCATAACATAACCGTTTGTCCCCAGATGAATGTCGGAAATCAGTTTCTCATAATAAGCCTCCTCATCAATAGCCAGACACAGTATTTCTCCATGCTGCAGTTCTTTTTTGATCACAAGATATTTATGACCTTCGCTGTTTTCATACTGCCAGAAGCTCATTCCTTCATCTGCAGAAGAAATATACACGGGATCCATCAGTTCCATACCCATGGTACGCTCCATAACCTCTCCGTTTTCATTTTCCAGAAACAGATCGGACACAAAACTGCTCTGTGTCCGGATAAAATCCGTGAAATAAATTTCCCGGTCTCCCTGCTCTTCGATCAAAGAAAGAAATTCCAGATTATCCTGATACTCCAGCATGGAAACTTCCATATCCCGGGCCAGCGTTCCGGAAACAATCAGCAGCTGTTCTTCCTGATTTTCCATCAAAGTATCTCTGTATTCTTTCCACACTTCCACAGCTGCAATTAACAAAAAGATAATAACCGCAGCCGGCAGGAGAGCCATGGCGATCCATTTTCTGCCTCCTTTTTCTTTTTTGATTCATCTGTTTTCTTCCCGTTCCCTTTCGTTTTTCTCATCCATGTGTGCTCATTCATATGATATGTTACTGTTTGGAGCAATCCTCCATTTTTTCGCAGTTGACTTGTTACAATCATCTGATTATAATTAACTTCAATGCGATCTGTTTCGACAATCCTGTGGACAGCCTCTCAGGATATACTGCGCACACTCAGGCTGTCTGCCGATTCTACCTTGGAGGACCCATGTATGTCAGATAAAGTTTTAATCGTGGATGACGATCCGACTATTTATAAACTGCTGGAAAAAGTCATGCACAGCAACGATCTCGAAACTACCACAGCCACCTGCGGAGCGGATGCTCTGTCCATTCTAAAAAAGCAGACCTTTGACCTCATCATCATGGATATCATGCTGGGGGATATGGAAGGCTTTGATGTCATCAAACGGCTGCGCAGCCGGGGCATCTCAACACCTGTCATGATCGTCAGCGGCAGGAATGAAGATTACGATTCTCTTTACGGACTTTCCCTTGGTGCAGATGATTATATCACCAAACCATTCCGCCCTGTGGTACTCGGCGCTAAGGTAAAAGCGCTGATCCGGAGAAATAAAAATCTGGTTCTCGAACACCCCAATATGTTGGAAGTGGGACCTTTTTCTTATGACAGTTCCACCATGCGTTTTTTTAAAAACGGAGAAGAACTGATTCTTTCCTCGAAAGAAAGCACTCTTCTGCTGCTTTTCATGAAACATCCCCAACAGGTCTTTACAAAAGACATGATCTACGAACATGTCTGGGGAACCAGCGTTGCCGTCGATGACAATGCCATCATGGTATATATCAACCGCCTGCGCGGCAAGATTGAAGACAACCGGCAGAAACCCGCTCATATCGTCACAGTCCGCGGTCTCGGTTACCGTTTTATACCATGATACCATAATACATATCATTTCGTATATTGGCAGGAAATACAAATCTGTCCGACTCCGAACAACTGTATTTCCTGTAAAAAATCCTGCACGGAAAGCAATTTGCACCGCGCAGGATTTTTTCATACTTTTCCATTTCCGCATTTTAAGAATAAAAGAATTATCTTACAGGAAACGTCTGTTTTTCTTAAAATCTGTTAAGAAAGACCATACAGAACAATTCCAAGTAAAGCCGATATGCCGATTACCTGCGGAACCTTCCATTTCCTGACTTCTATTAGATACAGCATCGCCCCTCCGATCAGAAGAGCTGCCGCATCCGGTGTTCCTTCAGGAAAATAGTTCTCCATGCTCAGACTGATTACCACTCCCAGAATCAGTGCAATACAGATTGGCTTGATTACAGACAGAATATCTGTCAGAACCGGATTCTGATGAAAGCGGTTAAAACACACCGCAGCTGCCAGAGTCAGTGTAAAAGCAGGCGTAAGTACACCGGACACAGCCGCCAGTGCCCCGATAGTTCCCGCCGTCTGCAGTCCTGCAAAGGTTGCACAATTGATTCCAAGCGGTCCCGGCGTCATTTCCGCAATGGCGATCAGATTACTCAAATCCTCGGCTGTCATCCAGCGGTGCTTCTCCATTTCCTCAAGAATCAGCGGAACCATGGACATTCCTCCAAAACTTGTAAATCCGATTTTCACAAAAGACAAAAAAAGCTGCACCATTACCATATGTTTTTCACCCTCCTCCATACAAGCGCCAGAAGGATTCCGGCTGCAACCATCGCAATATTTCCAATGTCCGTAAACTGACATACCAGAAATGCCGCCGCACAGATCACGCATCCTTTCCGTGTTTTGAATATTTCTTTTCCCAGAGACAGAGCCGCGCTGCCGATGATTGGAACAACTGCCGCCCGGATGCCATGAAGCGCTGCATGCATCCATGGATTATCTTTCAAAGCTGCATAAAACATGGTAATCACTGAAAGAATCACCACCGCCGGAAACGTGATTCCAAAAACAGCACAGATTCCGCCGAACCATCCCCCATACCGGTATCCGAACAGCATACTGATATTTGTTATCATAATCCCCGGAAGCGATCTTCCCACCGCAACCATATCCAGCAGTTCCTCTTTTGTCAGGATTTTTTTCCTGTCTACAAATTCCTGTTCCATCTGAGCCAGAATACTCCAGCCCCCTCCAAAAGTAAAACAGCCTATTCTGGTAAAAAAACAGAACAAAGCAAGCCCCCTGAATATACTCTTTTCTGCTGCTGCCCTCTTTTTTATTTTCATATGGACTCTCCTTTCTTTTACTCTTCTGTCCCGCATATACCTTCTGCAGAGCAATCCTGGTTTTCCATAACTTTAACATCTATATTGACATTTGTATAATATATGTTTTATTATCTATTTCATAGTTTTAACCTATTACTCGCTTGTCGGATACGCATACAATTTGTCAAATAAAACACGATCCTATATTCGAAGCTGACTGCACACAGCTGAAAGCAGTTTTCCGGAAAGGAGTCCTGAAAAATGAACTGGAATCAATTACAGTATGTCATTACAATTGCAGAAGAAAAAAGTATTACAAAAGCAGCGAAAAAACTTTTTATTTCCCAGCCATCGCTTTCGCTGAGTATTCAGTCTCTGGAAAAAGAAACCGGTATCACACTTTTTGAACGGAACCACGGTGAGATCACACTGACCTATGCGGGCAGCCTGTTTTATGAATGGGCGGTTTCCACACTTCATTCTCACCGGCAGCTCACCACCAAGCTGAATGATCTTGCCGAGGACCGACGCCATCTCATTCGTTTCGGAATCAGCCCTCACCGCAGCCTCCTGCTGCTTCCCGAAATACTGAAACAGTTTTATCAGGATTTCCCGGACTGCGAAATCCAACTTACAGAAAGCCCTACCTTCCAGCTGAAAAAAATGCTGGAAAACAATGAACTGGATTTCATGATGGATATACCCAACCCGGACACACTGAACTACCAGAATGACGTACTGATCGAGGAAAAAATACTGCTTGCAGTGCCCGCTTCCTTTAAGCACAGCTCCAGTATAAAAACAATCAATCTGGCCGAGCTGTCCGACTATCCTTTCATCCTCCTTCCGCCGGATCATGTTATTGGAAGCATCAGCCGGAAAATCTGTGAAACAGCTTCATTCCATCCGGATGTTCGCCTGACCTGCAGGAAACTGGATATGGCGCTGGCTCTCGTTTCCAGCCAGCTGGGAGCAGCCTTTGTACCGGAGATTTATGCAAAAAAACACCTGTATGAACCTCAGGTGCAGTATTTTTTCATAGAACATTTTACCGGTACCCGGCAGATCTGCCTGGTCTACCGGAAAAATGTTTATCAGCCGCTTCCTCTGCGTCACCTTCTTCAGCTTTTCCGCGACATGCTCCCCGTACTTTATATGCTGCAATAAATTTTTGGAGGCCTCTTACATATGAATACGATTTTATCCACACTATACTTTGCTTTCAACGCGGTTTTCCCGATCCTTGCCCTGATTCTTCTTGGTTACTGTGCAAGGCAGAAGGGAATGCTGACGCAGGAATTTATCAAGCCGGCCAATCGGTTCAATTTCCGTTTCGGTCTTTCCTGCCTGATGTTTACCAACATCTACAAGCTGGAGGGAATTGGAGAAATTCCGCTTAACATTGTGTTTTTTGTACTTTTTACTGTGATGGTTCTGACTGCTGCGGGTTTTCTGATCGCACATACCTGCACCGGTGTCCGTGCCAGACGGGGTGTTCTGATCCAGGCTGTTTTCCGGTCCAATTTCGCCATCATCGGTCTTCCTGTGGCCACCGCACTGGCCGGCAGCGCAGGAAGTGCACTGGCAAGTGCCCTGCAGGCACCCACCGTTATTTACTACAATTTTGCCGCCATTTTGTGCCTGACGCTGTATTCCGATGTAAAAGGAGCATTCAGCCTGAAGCGTGTCCTGCGCAGCATTGCCTCCAATCCTCTGATCTTCGGTCTTGTTACAGGACTGATCTCACTGGCAGTCCGGGCAATCCTCCCCTGCAATGCCGATGGTTCTCCCGTCTTTTCTCTGGAACGGGACCTGTCCTGGCTGTATACCACCATCAGTTATCTGGCGCGCATGGCAACGCCCCTTGCTCTGATCGTCCTTGGAACACAGTTTAATTTTACTGCTGTACGGGGCATGAAAAAGGAACTGATTGCAGGTGTCACAGCCCGTCTGATCGGTGCACCGGTCATTGGCTTTGCGCTGGCATTTGCCGCTGCTTCCATGGGGATCATCACACTGGATGCCACCACCATCGCCGTACTGATTGCCCTTTTCGGTTCCCCCATGGCCGTAGCCAGCGTCGTCATGGCCTCCGAAATGAACGCCGATGATATCCTGGCCGGACAGCTGGTGGTCTGGACCACACTGCTCAGCATGGCAAGCGTCTTTGTACAGATTGTTATCTTCCGCACAGCGGGGCTGCTGTAACCGCCGAAAACAACAAACCGCAGCCGGACTTTGGAGAAATCCTTTAAATATACCGCTGTGCCATTAAAAATTTCTCAGAAATCAAAACAAAAAAGACTTCACAGAAAGAAAGCAGGATATACGCTTCCTTCTGCAAAGTCTTTTTTATAAAATATCGTAACCGTTCCAAAATCTGTATATACAGATTTCAATTTCCTGTTTGCTGTATTATCTGATTTTTACTGCAGTTCCGTAAGCCATCACTTCCGCTGCGCCCTGCATAACAGCTGCAGAAGCATAACGAACATTGACGATGGCATCTGCTCCCAGAGCTTCTGCTTCCTCCACCATACGCTTGGTCGCCAGCGCTCTGGCCTCGTTCATCATCTCGTTGTAGGCTTTCAGTTCACCTCCCACCAGAGTTTTAAAACTCTGTGTGATATCCTTTCCCAGATTTTTGGACTGAATGGTGCTGCCTTTTACCAGACCCAGCATCTCCAGTTCTTTTCCTGCAATGTAATCAGTATTCACTAAGATCATCTTCTTCACCGCTCCTTATCTCTTCAATTCGCTCAATCAGCACATAAACACAGATCGCTGCCAGAATCAGTGGAACCGCGCCAAACACAATCTTCAGGATCAGGGAAATGTCATCGATATAGAAACATACACAGGCAAATCCCACATAATACAACACAAAAAGAATGGTTATGATAATCGGTGCAATCATCTTTTTTCCGTGCATCTGTTTTCACCTCTCATTCTGATCTGCTGAAATCAGCATAGCATAAATAAGGGATATTTACAATGAGACGATAAAAAAATAAAGAAATCTTAATACACCGGGATTACTGCATCATCCGGTCATTCTCCATAACAAAGGGCGGTGCCGTTTCCTGTCCCCACGATGTATCGTACTTTTTCATCAGATACGTATCCAGGTCCGTTTTTGATTCAAAACGGATAACCTGATACGGTTCCTGAAAGGCCAGTTTTTCAATGAAATATAACCCCTCTTCTGCGGTTAACAGTACACCTGTGTGTCCAATGAAAAGCTCGTTCTCATCTTCCGAAAGCCGGTCGTGGAACCAGACCGTAATCAGGCTGACTTTATCATTGTCTGCAAAATGGATGCCTCTGTTCTTCCAGTCTTCCTGTATCGTCTTCACATGCATTGAGATATCTTTCGTATTCTCTGCAGGTATGGTGGAAAACAGACGACAGAAGGCATCCAGGTCTCCTTCACGAAGAAGTACAGAATTGTCCTCATCCAGAGCTTCCTTATCCATAAAAAGTTCTTCATCACGGATTTCTCCGCCGGAATCGATATCAAGGTAATCTCCAAACAGCCCGAATGCCGTAATCCGGCAGTTGTAACCATCAAAATCCGACTGTTTCTCCATCCACTGCTCCTGCAGATCATAGGGATCATAATCCGGCGATAAAATATCCGCTTTCCCAAAGCCGTCCTTCAGCAGAGAACGGTCCACACTGGAATTAAACTGCTCCACATGTTCCAGAAAAACATCCCGACGTTCTTTTGAAATCCCGGCATCTGCCAGCAGCTGCTCCACTGTATTGCAGGAAGAATCATCTGCAAGATTGGTATATTCGCAGGTAAAAGACACAGCGCCGCTGTTTTCTGATTCTGATGCTGCTTCCTCTGAAGTCTCCGTATCTGCTGCTGTATCAGCAGCCGCAGTATCAAGGGCAGCATCTGACTTCTTCTGACTCCCTGAAAGCCCTGTGCATCCGGTGCATCCCAGTATTGTCAGAACAGTCAATCCGAGAAAAATCTTTTTTATGCTATTGCTGTTCATCTTTCAGATACCTCCCATCTGTCTGTCATATCAATTCCTGCAGGCACAATCTTTTTCCATGCACACTGCCAATTCCGGCAGCCTACTCTGCTTTCTCAACGGAAATAATCTCTCCGGTAAACGGATCGATCTCCGTCACTTCACCGGTATACGTCACTGTAACCGGATCTCCCACCTTCAGTTCGTCCAGTCCTTCCGGTTTCTCATCAAAAGCAAAGGCATAACAGGTGTCATCCTCCATCCTGATTACAAACATAAAGTCCTTGACCTCATCCAGCGTACCGGTCACCGTCTTCTCTTCCTCATCACCGGAATCCTCCGCAGCGGACTGTGCCTCTGCGCTGCTGTCTGCCTGTACATCTTCTGAAGATGCATCCGCAGTCTGTTTTTCCTCTGCTGATGTATCTGCGTCCGGAGCATCTGTCTGCACATTACCTGAAGCCTCCGAAGTGACCGGTTCTGACGCAGGTGCTTTCTGAGAGCCGCATCCGGCAAACAATGCTATGGATAAAATAACTGTAAGCATTAAAACTGTTTTCTTCATGTAAAAATACCTCTTTTCCTGTTGCTGTGTACGTTCCGACTACTCCCACGGGTAAACCCATGAGGTTCTTACTACCAAGTGTTGCTCATAATCATACATCATTTTCAGAATAACATGGCGAAAGAAAAAATACAATTAAGGCCGGATAAAGAAACAGTTAAGGTTTTATAAATATTATTTGAAATTTTTTTAACATATGTTAGTAACTGTTCAGAGCCAACCTCTTGCTCTTATGTTTGCCATCTCATATACTGTTTAGAACTTCATTCCGACTGAAAAGCGAAAACTTTCGCGGCAGAAGGACCATGGTATCCTGTAAAGGGGGACGTTGCAGATACGCCGGCACTTGCTTTTTCAAGCGACAGCGCCGAAAAAGCTTAGTACCGCTGCGTATCGGCCCGAGCGGGAGCGCGCCCCCGTACAGGATATCATGGTCATTCTGCCTCACAATCCCCCGCCTTTTCAGGCCGAAGTCTGAACAGTTTCAAATTCTCATCTGTTTTCTATGTCTTCCCGGATAAACATGAGTGTAAAACTGACCAGCAGCAGCGCACAGCACACCCATATGGTACGGGCTCCCAGACTGCCCGCCAGCCTGCTTCCTGCTCCGGCTCCAACCGCGAAAAGTCCAATCACGCCAAAATATTCCAGCCCTTTCACCAGCATGCTGCGGTCCCCTTCCTGTTCATACCTGCAGAATGCTTCTACGCCGCTTCGCAGATTCCCGATACACATGGTACTGGCAAATGCGCAGCCATTCACCTTCCGAAAGGTCTGCACCTGCATGGCACATGCAAAAGAAGTAATGGAATTGGCCATCAGATCCATCCTTTCCGGAAGAAATCCCACCAGAAAAAGCAGAAGAATCTCGCCGATTACGATAAGCTGCCTCCAGTGTACCCTCTGTACTTTCCGAAACCGGTCCCGAACCTGCTCCGCAGCAAAAACTCCGAAGGCAAAGAACAGAATGGGAATCAGATACTGTAATCCTGCGGCCCACTCCCCTTCAAAAAAATGCCCGCTCATCAGAACAATATTTCCGGTCTGTGCATTGGCAAATACTTTTCCCCGTACACAGTAGCTGTAAGCATCCTGCAGCCCTCCTGACAGTGTGAGAAATGCAATCGTCAGCATGGATTCTGACATCTGTCCCCGGGTTTTCCATCTTTTTTTCGACATCCAATCACTCCCATCAAAGTTTCATCCGGCTTCAGACAGCCGGCAGATCCTTATTAATTATACGGAGATTTTTTTATACCGGAAATATTATTTTCGAATAACAGCCATGTCAAATTAATATACCGGGCAAGTGCAGGTCATACGCCACTCACTTTCTTTTTCTTACCTCATAAGAATATTAAATTTTCGTAACCGGGCTTTTGCCCCCGGTATCATGACATTAGTTCTGAGCAGCAGCAAAATTTTTATTTTTCAACCGGTATGGATATTTTCGTAATATAGTCTTCCTCACTGGCTGCTGCAATTTCATCCAGTACTGCTTCTTTATAGGAAAACTCTCCGGGGATGAGCCGGTTATCCCGAATCCAGTCAAGAAGCGCACCGTATGCATCCGCAGCATCATAATAATTCCCTTTCAGATAGGTAACAGCATAGCTTCCCGCAGGTTTTACGTGGTATGGGTGACCTTCCGGGCGCTGCGGCACTTTTGTAAAAAAGTGGGCATAGGTATCCCATTTTCCATCCAGAAGTGACTTTGTGCTGACCATTGCTCCGTAGGGATGGCCTGCATTCAGCTGATTGTGATTGCAGTATCCGATATGTTCGCAGATGGCATGTATAATGATGTCGTGATCGTCCGTATCCAGCCGGGGACTGATGACAAGATATTCCTCCGGAGATTCTTCCAGACGGACTTCTCCGCCTGACTGTGAAACCTCCGGTTGTCCGCTCAGTTTCACCAGATCCAGCTTTGTCCGGATCACCTGCTCGATCCGCTTCAGACGTTCCTGCTGGGCGCGTACTTTTTTATCACTGAAACCTCATTTTTTACGTAATAGGTCTATTCCAAGAGTATGCAGAATCTCCTGAGTTTTCTTCTGGATAGCAGAAATTTTGAATTCCGAATCATCGCTGATAGTTACTCTGTAAATGTTTTTGGTCAGTTTTAAAA
>JAQYDI010000162.1 GCA_028724245.1 Lachnospiraceae bacterium | reverse complement strand
TGTTATTTTCGTCATGATATAATCATATTAAAACCATAGGAAATATATTGTATAAATATGCTGCCATTTCCAACAGGAATGTGCAGTTATGACGAACGCAGATCCGGTTCAGGGGGATATTTGGAAGGAGAAGGGATATATTATGGATGGAATGGGTGCGGCTCAAAAATTGATTCAAAATCATGTACTGAAAAAGGAAGAGTACGTGACGCTGCTGGAATGTGCATCGGATCGGGATGTGAAAAAGGTGCTGACAGATGAGGCGGTGAGGCTGCGGAAAATCTATTACGGGGATAAGGTATATACAAGGGGATTAATTGAGTTTACCAATTACTGCAAAAACAACTGTTATTACTGTGGAATCCGTGCAGGCAACCGCAATGTGGTCAGATACCGGCTGACAGAAGAAGAAATCCTTGACTGCTGCCGGGAAGGATATCGGCTGGGGTTTCATACTTTTGTTTTGCAGGGAGGTGAGGATCCTTATTATACCGATGAAATTATGGTGGAGTTGATTCGTGCGATCAAGGCGGAATTTCCTGACTGTGCACTGACTCTTTCCATTGGCGAGAAATCCCGGGAGAGTTACCGGCTGTTCCGGGAGGCGGGAGCAGACCGGTATCTGCTTCGCCATGAAACAGCCAACGCGGAACATTATGGAAGTCTGCATCCTGCGGCTATGAGTCTTTCTGACAGAAAACAGTGCCTGTACGATCTGAAAGAGCTTGGATATCAGGCAGGTGCCGGTTTTATGGTTGGCTCCCCGGGTCAGACTGTGGAACATATGGCGGAAGATCTGGTTTTCCTGCAGGAACTGCAGCCGCAGATGGTGGGAATCGGCCCGTTTATCCCGCATCATGATACCATTTTCGCAGAAGAAAAGGCAGGAAGTGTGGAGATGACATTGTTTCTTCTTTCTGTCATCCGCATTATGCTGCCGAAGGTTCTGCTTCCCGCAACAACTGCGCTGGGAACCATGGACCCGCAGGGAAGGGAAAAAGGGCTGAAAGCCGGAGCCAATGTGGTGATGCCCAACCTCTCACCGGTGAAAAACAGGAAGCAGTATGAACTTTATGATAATAAGATCTGTACCGGGGAAGAAGCAGCCCAGTGCCGGGGCTGTTTGGCAGGACGGGTGCAGAGAGCGGGATACTGTCTTGTCACAGACCGGGGAGATGCTGTGTAATATTATTTTCTTTTTCTGCTTCTTTCCGAAGCATATGCGGAATGGAAGTCCGGCAGACAAAGAGGATGTTCTGTATAAACTGTTCTCTGTCGGGCGTGTGATCATTTTTCAGCCATGAGATGATCAGCCCGGCCAGTGCTTCTGTATAAAATTCAGCGATGAAGTTTTTAAATTCGGCGGAGATGGTCAGCTGGAGCTGCCGTTCTCCGCTGTCAATAACATTTTTCATGACACCGATAAAATCAGCATAAAAAAAGCGCTTCATTTCGTCACGGCCCATGGAATCATAGGCACAGTTGATCATATGCCGGTTGGTATCTATGTAGTCCATGACGAAACGGATGGCTTCTTCTGTATCAATAAGCAGATCGATCTTTTTTACCACGTCAATGGCTTCCTGCTCCAGCATCCATTTCAGCAGGTCGTAAATATCCGAAAAATGATAATAAAATGTATTGCGGTTAATATTACAGTCTTTAATCAGTTCGCTGACTGTTACTTTTGAAAGCGGCTTCTTTTCCATGGCCTTTTTCAGGGACAGGGCGAGCTTTTGTTTTGTCAGCAGGGAAATTTCTTCGTTTTTCATAAAGCCTTCCTTAATTAATGCTAAAGGCATATTGTTCATGATCTGATGCCTTTTTATCATCATGTGTAACTTTTCAGAGTCAAGCATATTATACATTTGTGCAGAAAAATACTCAAGTGTCAAAAGAAATTTATTGGTCAAACCGGTTGTTTTGTCTGATAAAGGACACTTGCCTGAAGATTGTCTGTATGATTTTCCTGTGTTTTCCGATAAAGTATTGCTGGTATCAGGCGGCAGGAAAACAGAGAGATTGATTTAAGTGAAAAAAGAGAAAAAAATAGTATCAGATAATGGAAGGTATGACTTATGCGAAAATTTTACTCTAAAGTTGTGAATAATCCTGTAAAGATTCTGGTGTTCTTTCTGGCGATGGCAGTTGTCGGCGCGGTTCTCCGGGGGTTTGTGGGAGTCAATTATGATATGAAAGCGTATCTGCCGGAAGACAGCAATTCCACCGTCTCACTGGATCTCATGGGAAGGGAATTTGACGGTGGAATTCCCAACGCACGGGTTATGGTAAAGAACCTGAGTCTGGCGGAGGCGCTGGAATATAAAGAAAAGCTGGAATGCTGCGAAGGGGTTACGGATGTGATGTGGCTGGATGATGCAGTTAATGTCTATCAGCCTCTGGAGTTTTCGGACAATGAAACGGTGGAGACCTATTATAAGGACTCTGCTGCTTTGTATACGGTAACGATTGATGAAGAGAAACGAATGGAAGCAGTTGACGCCATCCGATCCGTGATCGGTGAGGAAAACGCCATGACCGGGGAAGCGGTATCCACAGCGCTGGCGACTACGAGTACGATCAAAGAAATCAGCATAATTACTATTCTGGCGATTGTCATAGTATTGCTGGTACTGGTTTTTACCACCACCTCCTGGGTGGAACCGCTGATCGTACTTCTTGGTCTGGGTATCGCCATTATGATCAATCTGGGCTCAAACCTGATTTTCGGCGAAATTTCTTTCGTACCCAATGCAGCCGGCCCGGTTCTGCAGCTGGCGGTTTCTCTGGATTACTCCATCTTTCTGCTTCACAGGTATGAGGAATGTCTGTCGGAATGCCCGGATCGGAAAGAGGCCATGGTGGAAGCACTCTGCAAATCTACCTCTTCCATCCTGTCCAGCGGTCTGACAACGGTAATCGGCTTTATGGCTCTTTTGTTCATGCGTTTCGGCATCGGGCCGGATCTTGGTCTGGCGCTGGCAAAAGGTGTTGCAGTCAGTCTGATCACTGTTTTTGTTTTTATGCCTGTGTTAATTCTGAAAACATATCCCATAATTCTAAAATCGCGTCACAAAAGGCTTCTGCCTGAATTTAAAGCCCTGGGAAAAGCAGTTTATCGGATCATGATTCCGTTGGTCTGCGTTTTTGCGGTCATGATGGTACCGGCGCGGCTGGCTTCCGATCAGAACAGCTATTATTATGGTTCGTCCCATATTTTCGGAAAAAACACACAGCTGGGTAAAGATACGGAAGCTGTTGAGGCGGTATTCGGCAAAAGCGACACCTATGTGGTGCTTGTCCCCAAGGGAAATTCCGCAGCGGAGCGTCAGCTGTCAGATGCGCTGAAGGAAATTCCCGAAGTAACCGACATCATTTCCTACGTCGATACGGCAGGGGCGGAAATTCCAAAAGAATATCTGGATGAAGATACGCTGTCGCAGCTGGTTTCCGATCATTACAGCCGCATGGTTCTGTCCGTGGATACGGATCGTGAAGGGGAGAAAACATTTGATCTGGTGGAACGGATCCGGGAGACGATAGACCGGTATTATCCGGGCAGCGGGTATCTGGCCGGCGACGGAGTCAGTTCCTATGACCTGATGGATACGATTACGGCTGACACGGCAAAGGTGAATATTATAGCCATCGGTGCTGTATTTGTGGTATTGATGCTGTCCATGAAATCGCTGGTGCTTCCGGTCATACTGGTGCTGTCCATCGAAACGGCGATCTGGATCAATATGGCGATTCCCTATTTCTGCGACTCTATCATCTTTTATATAGCTTACCTGATCATCAGTTCCATCCAGCTGGGTGCTACGGTTGACTATGCGATTCTCCTGACCAGCCGTTATCTGGAGCTGCGTCAGACCATGAAGAAAAAAGAGGCGGTTCTGACCGTTATTCCAACTGTTACCACTTCTTTGCTTACATCCGGGACTGCGCTGGCGGCGGTGGGATTTCTGCTGAACCGGTTTTCAAGTCATGGAATCCTGTCACAGCTGGGTCTGTTTCTGGGGAGAGGGACACTGCTGTCTCTCATTATCGTTTTCTTTGTGCTGCCCGGGCTTTTATATCTCTGCGACGGCCTGATCAGGAAAACAACGATGAATTCAAACTTTTTATAAAATATACAGAACAGATGTTTTCTGTATAATGAGTGCTGGAAAGGAGTCATATCCATATGAATAAAAACAGAGTATTTGCCGGGCTTATGGCCGGTGTCATGGTATCTTCCGCAGTGGTTCCGGGATTTTCAGCGGAGGCTTCTGGAAAAAAAGAGAAAGAAGAGGTCATCTACATCAATCTTGATGCTGCAGGAAGCGTTAAAGATATTTATGCAGTAAATATTTTCGGAAAAGGCAGTGTTGTGGATTACGGAGATTATTCATCCGTGGAAATGCTGAATACTACGGATGAGATGAACCGGAACGGTGAGGAGATTTCGTTTACCACGGATTCCGACAGGGTATATTACAAGGGGAAAATGAACAGCACGGAGATTCCCTGGAAAATTTCCATCTGTTATATGCTGGATGGCAGAGAATATGAATCGGAAGATCTGGCAGGAAAAAGCGGTAAACTGCAGATCAGGTTTCAGGTTACGGAAAATAAAGCGTATAAAGGCGGTTTTTTCGACCATTATGCGCTGCAGGCGTCTTTTACACTGGATACGGAGAAATGCACCGGTATTGAAGCGTCAGGTGCAACTATGGCCAATGCGGGCAGCGACAAGCAGATTTCCTATACCATCCTTCCCGGTAAAGGGATTGATGCATCTATCACGGCAGATGTAACGGATTTTGAAATGAGCGCTGTTTCCATTAACGGCATTCCCCTTTCTCTTGATGTGGATGTGGATGATGAAGAACTCATGGACCAGGTAACGGATCTGCTGGATGCAATCGAACAGATCGATGATGGTACCGGTGAACTGAAGGATGGCGCATCGGATCTGAAAGACGGAATTGCAGACCTGAAGGATGGTGCTTTTGGACTGAACAGCGGAGCGGAGGATGTGGATGAAGGAGCAGCCGGGCTGAAATCGGGAGCAGAGGATTTGAATAAGGGCGCATCAGATCTGACTTCGGGAATTGCGGACCTGGTGTCTGGTACTTCGGCTTTGAGCGAAGGGGCAGCCGGACTGAAATCGGGTACTTCGGATCTGGGCAAGGGATCAAAGGCTCTGAATGCTGGAATTCTGGAGATTCAAAACGGCTTGAATCAGTTAAACGGTCAGTCATCTTCTCTGAAGGAAGGCTCCGCAGGCGTGTACAAAGCGCTTCAGCAGATCCAGAGTGCCCTGAACAGCGTTTCTGCTTCTTCGGAAGAAATTAAACAGCTGGTTTCAGCTTCTGCTCAGATTCAGGAAGGGATTGATAAACTGGTTAACGGGGCCAATACGCTGGAAGAAAATACCGGTTTTGAAGTCTATAAAAGTATCATGAAAGAAAATGGGCTTGATATTGATGAACTGAAAAAGGGCAACAGTCAGGCGATTGAGCAGCTTTCAACAATCAGAAATACTTTAGCAGAGGTATCGGAAACATTTGGTTCCACAATAGATACAATGGAAGGATTACAGGGAAAGGTCACACCTGAACTGCTGGGACAGCTACAGGCAGCAGGAATGGACACTGCAGAACTGAAACTGCTGCTGTCTCAGATGGATACGTTATCTGAACAGAAAGAACAGCTGGGAAAACTGCAGAACCTGACTGGGGAACTGGACAGTCTCATTCTCCTGCTTCAGGGAAATAATGCCAATATTTCAGGAACGGAGACATATCTGAATGAGCTGAAATCCAAAATGCAGGAACTGTCTGATGGTGCAGAAGAACTGCAGACAAATTACAAAGTTTTTCATGGTGCCATCGTGCAGCTGACAGATATTCTGGCAGGACTGCTGGGACAGGTTTCAGAGCTTCAGGATGCTGTTAATACACTGACAGAAGAATATGGAAAGCTGCATACCGGTATTAATGACTATACAGACGGTGTAGCTCAGATCATAAGCGGATATACACAAATCGCAGAAGGCTCTTCTGATCTGGTGGATGGCACCGCGGCACTGGCAGAAGGAAGTGAAACGCTGTGGAACGGCACGGAGGCTTTGAAAAACGGCAGCGAAGCTGTTCTGGACGGCAGCATCGGCCTGTATGATGGTATGGAAGAACTCCTCTCCGGAATTGTATCATTTTATGATGCGACCGGCACGTTAAAAGATGGTACAGGCGAGCTGGATGAGGGGGTAGTTGATCTGTTGGCGGGTATTGTCGAGCTGTATGACGGAAGCGGAGAATTAAAAGACGGAACATCCAAACTGCGGAGTGAAACCGATGGAATGGATCAGGAAATTACGGATAAAATTGATGAGATGCTGGAAACGATTACCGGAGGAGATTACGAACCGGAGTCATTCGTCTCAGAGAAGAACAACGATGTAAAATCGGTTCAGTTCGTCATTCAGACAGAATCCATCAAAATACCGGAGAAAGAAACTGACGAAGCAACAGAAGAAAAACCGAAGACTTTCTTTGAGAAGATTCTGTATCTTTTCGGAATTGACTGACATACTGCATAAAATGAAATAAGCATAAAAACCGGACAGATATGCGGTTCTTTTATTCGGAGAAACCATCTGCCCGGTTTTTTGTATAATAATAAACTGCGTTTCAAATATTTGTCCGCGAATCATCTGTAGATCAGTTCTGCTGCATCAGATCAGTGTTTTAATCTTTCCAGATCTTCATAGAATGAGGGATAGGAAATATTGACACAGTCCGCGTTCTGAATCACGGTTTCCCCTTCGGCAATCAGAGAAGCAATGGCAAAGCTCATGGCGATCCGGTGATCCAGATGGCTTTCGATCAGACCTCCGTGAAGGGGATATCCGCCTTCAATGATCATACCGTCTTCCGTTTCTTCTACATGGGCTCCCATGACCCTCAGATTGTCTACAACGGTACGGATGCGGTTGGATTCTTTGACCTTCAGTTCTGCGGCATCCCGGATAATTGTGGTGCCGGAGGCGGCGCAGGCCATGACTGCAATGACAGGGATTTCGTCGATCAGAGTGGGAATCAGATCACCGCCGATTTCGGCAGCTTTCAGGCTGCTGTGGCGAACCAGCAGATCGGCAACCGGCTCACCGCTGTCATATACGGCGTTCAGCAGCGTGATATCTGCCCCCATGGCTTTGCAGACACGGAGAATGCCGTCTCTGGTGGGGTTTATGCCCACATTTCTGATGAGCAGTTCGGAGCCGGGAACCAGAAGTGCTGCTGCAATAAAATAGGCGGCTGAAGAAATATCGCCGGGAACGGTGATTTTCTGTCCGTAAAGTTCCTTTGCAGGGAGAATGGAGGCAGTACAGCCCTCCGAGGTTACGTCGGCGCCGAAGAACCGAAGCATGATTTCCGTGTGATTTCTGGAAAGCGCCGGTTCGGTCACCTGTATTTTTCCTTCTGCGTAAAGACCGGCCAGCAGAATGGAGGATTTGACCTGTGCGGAAGCTACCTTTGAGTGATAGTGGATTCCGTGGAGGGGGCTGCCGTCAATGGCAAGAGGTGCACATCCGTTTCCGTTCACACTTTGAATCCGTGCGCCCATCATACTGAGAGGCTCCATGATCCGCTTCATGGGACGTTTCTGAATGGAAGCATCGCCGGTCAGCGTGCAGGAAAAGTTCTGCCCTGCCAGAATACCGGAAATCAGTCTTGTGGTTGTTCCGCTGTTGCCGCAGTCAAGAACCGATGCCGGAGCAGTCAGTCCGTGAAGGCCGCGGCCGTGAACCAGCACAGTATCCGGTGTATTTTCAATTTCGACTCCCATTTTCCGAAAACAGGAAATGGTGGAAAGGCAGTCTGCGCCCTGCAGAAAACCTGTGATTTCAGTGGTGCCTTTTGCAATGGAACCAAACATGACGCTGCGGTGGGAGATGGATTTATCGCCCGGAACCGTAGTTTCTCCCTTTAAGGGACCTGACTGGTAAAATTTCATAAATAAACTCCTTACTTTCTGCGGGTGATCTTATAATTCCATTTGCTCAGAATTTCGATGGCTTCTTCCATGGCATCTTCCGTATAGAACTCGATCTTCAAAGCACCGTCCTCAAAACTGCGGTTGTGGATGATACCGATATTTTTAATACTGATCTGGTGGGTCGACAGTGTCGTTGCGAGTGTGGCAATGGCACCGGCGCGGTCCACGATATCGCAGTAAATGGAATATTCCGGTTTGATATATCCGATTGCCTTGGGCTTATCGGATATACTGTTGCGGTAATCTCTTGACTTCTCAAAAAAATGGTTGATTGCCTGACCGTCCTGATGTTCCACATCTGCCAGAATATCTTCCATAATGGAAATATATTTACGCAGGATATCGGCAATGGGTTCCGTGTTGCTGGTGCAGATCTGCTCCCACATGACGGGAGAAGAGGATGCGATCCGGGTGATATCCTTAAAACCGCCGGCAGCCAGCTGTTTCATCTGATGCAGCTGATTGTCATTGTCCTGTACCAGATTGACCAGTCCGGCCGCAATCAGATGGGGAACATGGCTGATGGCAGCAACGATCCGGTCATGTTCCTTGTAATCGAGAACAATATGCTGTGCTCTGCAGTCATGAACGCAGTCCAGCATCAGATCCAGAGAATCCGGATCCGTGTCATCTGTGGGAGTCAGCACATACCAGGCATTCTCCAGAAGATGGGTGTTGGAATGGTCGTATCCGCTCTTTTCGGAACCGGCCATGGGATGTCCGCCGATGAACCGGTGTGAAAGTCCCAGCTGTTCCACTGCCTCGTGAATTTCCGCTTTGGTACTTCCCACATCGGTGATCAGGCAGCTGTCGCCGGTCACCTCCTTTAATACAGAAAGGTATCCGATATTGTATTCAACCGGTGCACATAAAAAAATCAGATTGCATGCAGCCAGATGAGAATCCACATGAGGGAAGATTTCATCGACTGTATGGTCACTGAGAGCTTTTTCCAGTGTCTTCATGGAAGCACCGCACGCAATCATATGAAAGTCGGGATGTAATTCCCGCAGACATCTGGCGATGGAACCGCCGATCAGTCCAAGTCCTACAAAACCAACTGTAAACATAATAAAAATCCTTTCAATTAAAACGGGGATGTGCAGAATTCCCCCTAATTCGCAATCCTCATTTTAGTTGAAAGGAGATTGTTTGTCAATACTTTTATGCTTTAAAACTTAAAATTGCAACAGTTCAGACCGACATTTAGAATTTCTATCGAAAAAATGCAGTTTTTGAAGCAGAAGTCTGAACTGTTGTAATTTTTCTGAGAAAAAAAGTGGTATAATTTCATAAATTACTTGTATTATTCTGAAAATTTTAGTAGAATATAAACATGCGAATCGCCGGAACCATTTTCAGGCAGATTCAGATTTTGCACGTATTGGAGGTAATAGAATGAACGTTTATGAAACCGAGAAAATTCGTAACGTTGTAGTATTGGGACACGGTGGTGCCGGTAAGACAACCATGGTTGAGGCTATGGCATTTGTAGCCGGTATAACTGCAAGGATGGGCAAGGTAGCAGATGGCAATACCATCAGCGATTTTGATAAAGAGGAGATCAAACGTCAGTTTTCAATCAGCACCAGTGTGGTTCCTATTGAATGGGAAGGCATCAAGATCAATGTTCTGGATACTCCCGGCTATTTCGATTTTGTCGGCGAAGTGGAAGAGGCAGTCAGCGCTGCTGATGCGGCAATTATCGTTGTCAACGGCAAAGCAGGTGTGGAAGTCGGTACGAAAAAGGCATGGGAGATCTGCGAAAAACATGAATTGCCCCGTCTGTTTTTCGTAACCGGTATGGATGACGATCAGGCCAGCTTCAAGAACGTGATGCTGCAGCTGAATGAAACCTTCGGCAGAAAGGTTGCTCCGTTCTACGTACCCATGCGCGAGAACGAAAAGTTTGTAGGTTTTGTAAATCTGGTTAAGATGAAAGGACGTCGGTTCATCGGCAATACCAGTGAATTTGAAGAGTGCGATATTCCTGATTATCTGGAACATCACGTATCTGTCAGCCGTGATTCTCTGCTGGAAGCAGTTGCGGAAACCAGTGAAGAACTGATGGAACGTTATTTCGAAGGTGATGAATTTACATACGAAGAGATTCAGGATGCATTAAAGAGCAATGTGGTTGACGGTTCCATCGTTCCTGTACTGATGGGCTCAGGCACCAATGCACAGGGTATGAAGATGCTGATGTATGTAATCAGAAAGTATCTGCCTTCACCGGTCAACAGATTCATCTACGGCAACGATATTGAAACCGGAGAGATGGTTCCTGTAGAATACGACAGTGCAAAGCATATGAGTGCCCGTGTATTCAAGACTCTGGTAGACCCTTTTATCGGCAAATATTCTCTGTTTAAGGTTGTTACCGGTACACTGAAAGCAGACAGCGCTATTTACAATGTAAATCAGGAAAAAGAAGAAAAGATTTCACGTCTCTATATTCTTCGCGGTAAGGAAGCTATTGAAGTGCCTGAGCTTTCCGCAGGTGATATCGGTGCTGTTGCAAAGACCACTCTGGCTACCGGCGATACATTTGCACTGAAGGGCGCACAGGTCGTTTATGCTAAGCCTGAACTTTCAGAACCTTATACATTCATGCGCTACAAGGCAGTAAAGAAGGGCGATGACGACAAGGTTGCCGCTGCCCTGTCCAAACTGATGGATGAAGACAAGACTTTGAAAGCTGTCAATGATTCCGAGAACAGACAGACCCTGCTCTACGGTATCGGCGAACAGCAGATTGAAGTGGCTGTCAGCAAGATGGCAGAGCGCTATAAAGTAGAAGTAGAACTCAGCAGACCGAAGGTTGCGTTCCGTGAAACCATCCGCAAAAAAGCAACGGTTACAGGAACACATAAGAAACAGTCCGGCGGACATGGTCAGTACGGTGTGGTTGTCATGGACTTCGAACCTTCAGGTGATCTGGAGAAGCCTTACGAATTTGCAGAAAGAGTTGTAGGTGGTGCTGTACCCAAGAACTACTTCCCTGCAGTTGAAAAAGGCCTTCAGGAATCCGTTCTGAAAGGACCGCTGGCGGGATATCCGGTTGTAGGCGTGAAGGCAACACTGACCGATGGCAAGTACCATCCTGTTGACTCTTCCGAAATGGCATTCAAGACGGCAACGATCCTTGCATTCAAGGACGGTTTTATGAAAGCATCTCCTGTACTGCTTGAGCCCATCGTTACTCTGGCTGTTACCGTTCCCAACAGCTTTGCAGGCGATGTTATGGGTGACATGAACAAGAGAAGAGGCCGTGTGCTTGGTATGGATCATGTTTCAGGCGGGCAGCAGATCATCACTGCAGAAGTTCCCTTATCCGAATTATACGGATACAATACAGATCTTCGCTCCATGACCGGCGGTATCGGCACTTTCAAATATGAATTTGCACGTTACGAACAGGCTCCTGCTGATGTTCAGAAGCGCGAGATCGAAGCCAGAGCAAAAGACGCTGAATAATCGTCTGAGAACAGCTGATCAATTCTGATTGAAGACAGCATATAAAAGCAGTAACTGTTCAGAACCAGTCTTGAAAATACTTCGTGGCTCTGGACAGTTGCAAAAAGCGTATGGCAGTTTCCACTGTGATCTGCCATACGCTTTTTGGCGGTTATGGATTTTTATAATGGTGGATTTTCTGTAAATACAGATTTTCTGAGGCTGCAGGGGGCCTGCTCAGGCTTCTGTAAAAAAAATCCCGGCCAGTTTCAGTATCCGTCTGACCATCTCATCCCAGGCGGTATCAACGGTTTTATCCATGGTGAAAAAATTCAGGGAAGTACCGGAAATGGCTGACAGAACCTGATTCTCATAGCGAAAATGAAGATACAGCCCGCCGATATCGGAAGTCTGGCAGGGAAGATGGTACTGATTGATGAATTTTTCCACATTGGGTCCGGACAGCTGGAAAACGAGACGGAAGCTGCCGGGCAGCTTTTTCCCGCGGATCAGCTGATAGCAGAAGGGACGCAGCGATTTCCAGTCGGAATAAACCGGATCACGGAGAAGTTCTTTTTCTTCGTCAGTATAATAATCAGAATGCAGTCTTCCGTCCACATGGAAGGTATTGCTGGTGCTGATGGTGATTTCCTTTACAAGAAAATAATCAAATGTTTCTTTTGCAAAAATACAGCTGGCAGCTGTTTTCAATTCGGGCAGTGTTAGTGCGATCATTGATTCCTCCGGTTGAAATTTATCTGTAAATATACTATACTCTATCGGGCAATATCTGCCTTCAGGCAGCTACTAATACTCTAATCAAACCGCCTGAAAAAGTCAATCTGTTTTGATGTGAAAACGTTTTTGAATCATCCTATTGAATGTATTAATATATTTTTGTTTACGTAGGGAGGAATATATGGAATTATATTATAATGAAACCGAGAAACTTTTGAATTGCCTGAAAAATGGCGTTTCCGCATATCATGCGGTGGAACAGGCATCTGCTCAGCTGGAAAAAGCCGGTTTCATCCGGCTGGAGGCAGGTACGCCGTGGACATTGGAAAAAGGAAAGGGATACTGTATGGATGTATTCGGCAGTTCCCTGTTTGCTTTTCATATCCCTGCTTCCTATGAAAATGGCATGCCGGTACGTACGGCGGCAGCCCATACGGACTGGCCGGGTCTGCGGATCAAGCCCTGTCCGGAGCTTGCGGAGGGGCGGTATGAAAAACTGAATATTGAAGTCTACGGAGGCCCGCTTTTTTATTCCTGGCTGGACCGCCCGCTGTCCATTGCCGGTGCGGTATGTCTGAAGGGGCAGGATCCCATGCATCCGGAAACACGTCTGGTGGATTTCAGACGCCCCATGGCTGTGATTCCCAGTCTTGCCATTCATTATAACCGGGATGCGAATACCAGGCTGGAGCTGAATGCGCAGAAGGATCTGCTGCCTGTACTGGATGTACTGCCGCCGGAATGGAAGCAGGATGGATATTTTCACCGTCTTCTGGCGGAAGAACTGCAGGCGGATCCGGAGGATGTTCTTTCCTGGGATCTGGGCTTTTATAATCTGGATGAACCGGTGCTTTACGGAGAACATACGGAGATGCTTTCCTCGCCCCGTCTGGATAATCTGACTTCTGTGCAGGGCTGTGTGTCTGCGCTGATACGTGCCGCAGAGGCGGATACATTTTCTGTTGTCATGCTGTTTGATAATGAAGAAATCGGAAGCAACACAAAGCAGGGAGCAGATTCTCTCCTGCTTGTCCGACTGCTGGAGAAAGCGGTACTTTCACTGGGAGGAAGCCATGAAGATTTCATGAACAGCACCATGAACGGCATCCTGTTATCCTGTGATGTATCCCATGCCATCCATCCCAACCGGCCTGATCAAAATGATCTGACCAACCGGGTATTTCCCGGCGATGGAGTCACCTTCAAGCTGAACAGCTCTCAGCGCTATGCTACCGATATACAGGCGGCGGCGCTGGCAGAAGGCGTCTGCAGAAAGGATGGAATTCCTCATAAATCATTCTGCAACCGGGCGGATATCCGCGGAGGCAGCACCCTTGGTTCCATGCTCAGTGCACAGCTTTGTATCAGAACCATTGATCTTGGCGTACCGATCCTCTCCATGCATTCTTCAAGAGAGCTGATGGCTACGGCGGATCAGAAAGCACTTACGGATTTCATTGCCGGGGTGATGATGGAATAAAAATTGTAATCCCCCCTTTTCAAACATAATGTTGTATGCTATTATTAGTAGTAATAAAAACTACATGATGTTCGGAGGGTTCATATGAGTTATAAAATAATAGGAGACAGTTGCCTTGACTGTAATGATGAGATAAAGAAAACCGGAAAGATCCAGCTGGTTCCGCTGACACTGGAAGTTGGTGATCTGACGGTTGTAGATGACGAAACATTTGATCAGAAGGCTTTTATTAAAGCGGTTCAGGAATCGGATGAATGTCCCCGTTCTGCCTGTCCTTCTCCCGATACGTTTATGAAAACATATGCCGGACCGGAGGAACGGGTATACTGTATCACCCTGTCAAAGCATCTGAGCGGTTCTTTCAACAGTGCGTCTCTCGGTAAAGATCTGTACTATGAGGAGTATGAAGAAGACGGGAAAAAGATTGCTGTATTCAGTTCTGATTCCGCCTGCTGCGGGGAAACGCTTGTGGCCAAAAAAATCATGGAACTGGAAGAAAAAGGACTTTCTTTTGAAGAAATCTGTACCCGGACGGAAGAATTCATTTATAATATGAACACCTTATTTGTTCTGGAAACACTGGATACGCTGAAGAAAAACGGCCGTTTGACCGGTCTGGCAGCGATTCTGGCTACTGCACTGAACATTAAACCTCTTATGGGCGCTGATCATGGTGTCATTATCAAGCTGGATCAGGCCAGAGGCATCAATAAGGCATTGAAAAAACTGATCGACAAGGTGGAAGAGACTGTGGTGCAGCCGGAAGATAAAGTACTGGGAATCAGTCACTGCAACTGCCCCGAAAGAGCAGAATTTGTGAAGAATGAAATCAGCAAAAGAGTGCCGTTTAAGGAGATTTATGTAACCAATACGGCTGGTGTCGGCACCATGTATGCCAATGACGGCGGTATCGTTGTGAGTTTTTAGCAAAACTGCTTTGGCAATGTGTGATTCAGCATATCGAAATGCTGATTTTTCAAATTAACTTGTCCATGCCGTACAGAAATTCATCATAATTGATCATTCTGTACGGCATTTTTATGATGTTACACAGGAAAATGGAAAATTTTTGTATATTTTATTAAAAAAGTATTGCAAAAAATTGGAATATATGTTATAACAACTCCAGAGAATAGAATTGTAACTGTTAAGACAGGCAAGACCTATATCTGATATTGATAATTGGATGATTGGGATTGTCTTTTTTTAGTTACCCCTGTGAAAAGTGAGCTGTAGCATCTATGAAGATTTATAAAATTTTGAATAATAATGCAGTTTTATCAAGATCTGAGGATAACAGAGAAGTAATTGTAACCGGCAAGGGCATTGCTTTCCAGAAAAAGACAGGCGATGAAATCATTTTTAACAGTACCTGCAGGGTATTTGTACCGGAATCAGGGGAGATTTCCCAGCGGTATCAGCAGCTGATCGAGGAGATACCGGTTGAGTACATCGATATCAGTGAACAGATTGCAGAGGACGCCAGACGGACCTGCAATAAAAAAATTTTTGATACAATTTATCTGACTCTTACAGACCATATTTACAGTGTATGTGAACGCTATAAAGAGGGGATCCGCCTGAAGAACGACCTGTATTTTGAAATCAAGAGGCTGTATAAACCGGAGTTTGCCGTAGGCGAGCGGGCGGTTGCACTGTTGAACAGGACATTTCAGATGGATCTGCTTCCGGATGAAGCCGCTTTCATTGCGTTTCATATTGTGAATTCCGAACTGAATGAGCAGAGCACCATGACCGATATGGTGGAGGTGACCCGGATCATTCAGGATATTATCGACACGACAGACGAAGGACTGCCCTGTACGCTTCAGGAGGACAGTTATAATTATGAACGTTTTGTGACCCATCTGAAGAATCTGGCCCAGAGGGTTGTGGCAGGTGAGAAGTGCGGCGGAGATAATGACGATGATGAATTGTTTTTTACCATGTGTATGAAGAACCCGGAAGCATATGGATGCATTAAAAGAATCAGGAAGCTGATGGCGGAAAAGTACCGCTATGATCTGTGTAATGAGGAGCAGCTGTATCTGCTGCTTCATGTCTCAAGACTGATCAGGGACGCGCAGGCGCATCAGTAAAGGATGATATGGAACAGTATAATTTATATTGTATATAAATTTTATAAAGCTGAAACAGGATTGTGACTGAAGAAGGCAAGACCTGAGTACATGAGGGAGTACTGGCTCCATTATGTTCTCAGGTCTTTTATATAATAGGAGTGGAACGATATTCTTTTTTATGCATGCATTCACATCATTCATGTGATTCATATGAGAGAAGGGAAGATTGATATGATAGATTATAGTGTACAGGCACGGCAGATTCTGGAACTGGTAGGAGGAAAGGACAATGTCATTTCGCTCACACACTGTTTTACAAGGCTCAGATTTGTATTGAAAAATCCGGAATCTGCAAAAACGGAAGAGCTTCGTAAACTGGAAGGTATACAGGGAGTCCTGAAACGTCCGGGAAGCTATCAGATTGTGATTGGTCTGGAAGCAGGCGGTTTCTTTAAAGCACTGGAACCCTTTTGCCGGACAGAAGGGTGATGTTTTCACCCGTATTGATTTGTAATCAAACAGGTGGTTTTACAGGGGCCGTCTGTTTGGAAATAGAGAGAGGGAAGCGGTTTTCGTATCTGGACATTATAACCAGTCATTGTCCGGCCGCTTAAGATACGCGTTTCTGCTTCCCCGTTTCTATTTATCACATTTTGTTGTTTATTGAATCAGCCCCCATATCGCAGCGAAAGCTGTTTTAAAATCCTCTGGAAGAATGGCAGAACTTCCGGAGGATTTTTCATCTATATCTATACATACCGGAAACTTGCTTTACAAAAAACTTGCATTATTATCTATTCGGATATAAGATAGTGTTACATACGGAAGGAGAAAATACTGAAATGGGTTATTTCGAAGATGCTTTGCGGAATTTTGTGCAGGATTTTCAGTATGGCGGTGCGATCCGCCACATGGTCGACCGCGGTTATACCGTGGATCGGATCATCCGGTCCGGAGAAGTAAGTCTGCCGCGTGAAAAAATTGAAGAAATCGTAGAGCAGTATTTACGGGAAAAAAACAGCAAGGAGCAGTCTATTGATGAGTGAAGAAAAGACAGTAAAGGAAATCAAGGAAATCAATATTGCGCTGCTGGGCCTCGGCACAGTGGGAATGGGCGTATATAAGCTTGTTCAGCGCAGAAAGAATGAACTTCCCAGAAAGATCGGATGCCGTGTAAAGGTGAAGAAGATTCTGGTTCGAAACGCATACAAGATCAGAGACGGTGTGGACAATGATCTGATTACAGATAATTGGGATGAGATTCTGTCAGATGACAGTATTGATATCATTGTGGAAGTTATGGGCGGTCTGGAACCGGCGGGAACCTATATCAGACAGGCTCTGGAAGCCGGTAAAAATGTGGTTACGGCCAATAAAGATCTGATTGCGGAACAGGGGCATGAACTTCTGGTTATGGCAGAAGAGAAGCGATGCGATCTGTTGTACGAAGCATCTGTGGGAGGAGGAATTCCGGTTCTCCGTCCTCTGAAGCAGTGCCTGACAGGCAACAATATTGACATGGTGCTTGGTATTGTCAACGGCACAACCAACTATATTCTTACACGCATGACGGAAGACGGCATGGAGTTTGATGAAGCGCTGGCCAAAGCCACCGATCTTGGCTATGCGGAAGCAGACCCCACATCGGATATCGAAGGATATGATGCAGGACGCAAGCTGGCAATTATGGCATCCATTGCGTTTAACTCCGTAATTACCTTTAAGGATGTACATACGGAAGGTATTACACAGATCACTTCTACGGATATTCGCTATGCGGATGCCATGGACTGTGTGATCAAGCTGCTGGCAGTGGGCAAACAGGAGGAAGGACAGGTTTCCGCCAATGTTTATCCCATGCTGGTGCCGAAAAATCATCCCCTTGCCAGCGTCAATGACTCATTCAATGCCGTATTTGTTCACGGAGATGCGGTGGATGATGCCATGTTTTACGGAAGAGGCGCCGGGGAACTGCCGACTGCCAGTGCGGTCATGGGCGATGTGATCGATATTTCCAGAAACCTGCTGCAGAACTGTACCGGAAGAGTGGGCAGCACCTGCTATCGAAATCTGCCCATCAAGCCTCTGGGCGATGTGAAAAACTGTTATTTCTTCCGTCTTCAGGTAGAGGATAAGCCGGGAACGCTGGCTTCTATCTCCAGCGTGTTCTCCAAGCACAATGTAAGCATCAAGCAGGTGATTCAGAAGCCGGCTAAAAAGCACGGAAGTGAACTGGTCGTTGTAACTGATTTTGTAAAAGAAAAAGATTTTGCGAAGACTCTGGACGCACTCAGAACCATGGATATGGTTTATGAAATTTCCAGTGTGATTCGTGTATATGCATAAAGAGGAGGCCGTGTTCAATGATATATTATAATGCTGCGGAAACTGCCGCTGATCTGGCAGAACAGGTTCCGGCTCTGGGGGAAGTAGCCAGCGCTGCAGAAAATGCGGGTAAAAAGCTGATTGAATTCGATCTTTCTTCCATGATTCCCGGCCTGATCAATTTCGGCGTTAAACTGCTGGTTGTTTTTCTGATCTGGTTCATCGGGAAAAAACTGACGGTTCTGGTGCTTCGCTTTTTTGAAAAGACAGCGGATTATAACAAATTTGATATCAGTGTTACGAAGTTTCTGATGATTCTCATCCGCTGGCTCATGTATTTCATTATTGCCTGCATGATTCTGAATTATCTGAACATCGGCACTGCCTCTCTGATCGCTGTTCTTGGTTCGGCAGGTCTGGCGATCGGTATGGCTTTGCAGGGAAGTTTGTCCAATTTTGCAGGAAGTGTAATTATTCTGGCGATGAAACCGTTTCATGTAGGAGACTACATTGTGACTCCGGCCGGAGAAGGAACCGTTAAGGTGATCGGACTGATCTATACCACACTGACGACAGTGGACAACAGGGAGATTCACATTCCCAACGGAACGCTGTCCGGAAGTAATATTACCAATGTATCGATCAATCCTACCCGGCTTGCCAGCGTGAAGGTCGGCATCTCGTACAATGCCGATATCAAAAAGGCAAAAGAGCTGATCGAAGACATGATGCGAAATTCTGAATATATCCTTCCCGATACCGAGATCAAGGTTTTTGTATCCAATCTGGGCGCAAGCAGCGTTGATCTGGAGGGCAGGTGCACTGTGGCAACAGAGAATTACTGGCCGGCAACCTGGTATTTTACAGAAAGAATCAAGGAAATTTTCGATGCGGAAGGCATTGAAATTCCATTTTCTCAGCTGGATGTGCATATGAAATAATCCGTGCGCAGCCGTCCGGAACCGGCCATGTTTCCGAATCGGTTTCCGGCGGATAAGTTACTATAAATGCAGGGAAAGGGGACAATTATGAGAAGTTACAGATTGTACGAGAATGTAGATCCCGAATCGAATATTTCGGGAGAAGATTTTGATCTGGTTTCTCAGGTAAATGAGAGCATGATGCTCGACCGGATTTTTCAGGTAGTCAGAGAAGACATTGTGAAGAAAGGAGTTGGTAACTGCAGGAGTATTACATTCATCCATGAGCATGAGCAGGGACTGCGTGTGAAGAATTACTATGATATGGTAATTATTATGAAAAACCTGCTGAACAATGCGATTCAGGCAGAGGCCGGGGAAATCAAAGTGCTGACAGAAGTAAGCGGTGATGAACTGGTGATCACGGTTTCTGATGACGGCAAAGGAATCAGCCCGGAGCACAAACCGTTTATTTTTACTCCTCGTTTTTCAACAAAAAGTAAAAAACAGGATGAAACTTCCGGTCTGGGGCTTTACAATGTACGGAAAGCCATTATCAACAGCAGAGGAAGATTTGAGATGGACAGTCATCCCGGACAGGGAACGACCTGTATCGTACGCTTCCCTCTGAAAGAAGTTCTGGCGGATTCCGGTCAGAAGGCATCCGTTTTGAACAGCAGCAAAGATTTTTAAAGGAACGTAGTTTTAGTAAAATATTTTTTTTATTTACCAAAGGTTAATAATATTTACGAAAACTTCCTCAAAATGTCAAATTAGGATATGCTATCCATCGTTGCGGCTTTTTTGCAGGTCGTAAAAAATGAGTAAATAAGTTTAATCTGAGGGAAAGAAAGGGTATTGGAATGACAACAAGAACAGTTTGCGTAGGCGGTAAGGTTACAGACGTTTCCATGATCAGTGCACAGTTTGTACAGAAGGCATGTGAATTCAAGAGCAATGTTATGATTGAAATTGATCACAAGAAGTACATCAACGGTAAAAGTCTGATGGGTATGCTTTCTCTGAATGTGCATGAAGGTATGCAGTTACATATCATGTCAGACGGCGCTGATGAACAGCAGGCCGTTGAAACACTGGGAAGTCTGTTTGGCGAGATTTCCGCATAGTTCTGTTTTTCTTTTTACTTAAGCAAAAAAGTTCTTTTAAGAACAATTGGGTTCAGATTATTTTTTATAGAAAAGGTGTCGGTTTTCCGGCACCTTTTTCTATTGCGTTTTGTCTTGAACAGTGATAAGATAAATACAGTTTTAACATGGAGAGGAAAGGGTATTTTATATGGTTACAACAACTGAATTGAAAAAAAGACTGGTACGTTTTATCGGCGAAAACTGGTTTACCGTAAGGGACAAAGCAGAGAAAGTGGTCGAAGACATGATGGGGATGGCTTCTGAGAAATCTGTAAAGGAACTGATGACATATTTCAGAGAAGAGTATCCTCTGGAGATACTGGAAAACCGTGCGGTGATCTGGCAGAGTATTTTCTGTATGAAGGCAATCACCGTATGGGAGAAGCCGGATGAGAAGCTGCAGGAGTACCTGGATACATTTATGCAGACTCCTGATCCGGCAGAAGGAGAGAGTAAAAGTGAGGTATCCTGCGCGGAGGATCTTTCCTTTGAGGAACAGGCAGCTCTGTATGCGGGAATTAAAACAGGAACGGAATCGGAAAAGAACAGTATTCTGACAGAATTTTACAGAAAGGTCTGCCGGTGCTACCCCAATCTGGAAGAGATTCCCATGGTCTATATGGCTGCCTGTCTTGACAGAGAACGTTACCATGAAGCCTGCCGTGCCGTCAAGAGGTTTGAGAGCAAGTATGCCGATGATTTTGAGCTTTTGAAACGGCGTCTGACCATCTACAGCCATGTGGGAAATAAAGAGGAGATTCATCAGGCAGCGGCAGATATGCTGGAGTACCAGAAAAAGAATAATACATACAGCGGCTGGGTAACTTTAAGCTATGCGGCCAATCTTCAGGCGGAGCACGGTGATCCGGAGGGAGCGCTTCTATCCTATCAGCATCTGGTCAACGACTGGAGTCGGCTGAGCCTGAGAGAAGAAGAGGGCTGTATGTATGTGGCCACTGCATTTGTCAATATGCTGCATCTCCCTTCGAAACTTCTGGAGGAGAATATTTCTCTGGCTGCTGTACAGTTCTGCCTGTTTGAACAGGCCATGGAACGGGCCGATGTGGATCTGGATGCGGAACCGTACCGCAATATCGTCACAACCTATGTGGTGGAGATGTCGGAAAAACTGGGCAATCCCGCATTCCGCAAAGCATTTGACCTGCTGCTGGACACTCTGAAGGACAGGCCGGCACTGAAAAACAGCTGGTATCAGGAGTCATTTGAATCGGGCTACCGTGCACTGGAATCTTACCGCCTGAACGAAGACGAGAAGATTCCCAGAGATACCCGTTTCCTGTGTCTGTCTCTTTACAGCGACGGACAGGCGGATGAATTTATGCCCTATTCGGAAAAATATGAATTGTACCGGGATGTTGAAGACCATGCGGCTCTGAAAAGTTATTTAAAGGATCAGTATCCTTATCTGTATCCGAAGCTTCAGAAGATGCTTCGTGAGGTAGCTAAAAAAGGAAAACCTGCGGCTGCCTGGGAGGAACCGAAGATGAAACCGGTTGTCAAGACCGAAAAGAAAGTGGGACGGAATGATCCCTGTCCCTGCGGTTCCGGCAGGAAGTATAAAAAATGCTGCGGACGATAGGGTGATGTAATAATATAAACGGAGGCTGCGGGACAATTTCCTGCAGCCTCCGGAAAGAAAAGAGGAAAGAATATGGGACATTTGACAACAAAGGATGCCTATAAGAGCCTGGAAGAACGGATCAACTGGTTTACGCAGGGTGCACCGCCTTCCGATACGCTTTACAAGATTCTTCAGGTGCTTTATACGGAGAAAGAGGCCAAATGGGTGGCAAAGCTGCCGGTGCGGTCATTTACCCTGAAGAAAGCGGCAAAAATCTGGGGGACAACAGAAGCCAGAGCCGAGAAGGTTCTGGATCATCTCTGCGAGAAAGCGCTGCTGGTGGACTCCTGGCACAATGGAGAACGTCATTTTGTCATGCCGCCGCCCATGGCAGGTTTTATCGAATTTGCGCTGATGCGCACCAGAGGCGATATCGATCAGAAATATCTGAGCGAACTGTATTATCAGTATATGAATGTGGAGGAGGATTTTGTAAAGGATCTCTTCTTCGCCACAGAAACAAGACTGGGCCGGGTTTATGTTCAGGAACCGGTGCTGACCAACGATAAAACCAATCATATTCTGGACTATGAGCGCGCCAGCCATATCATTGACGAAGCCCAGTTTATCGGCGTGGGAACCTGTTACTGCCGTCATAAGGCGTACCATGCAGGCCATCCCTGTGAGATCAACGCACCCTGGGATGTCTGTCTTACCTTCGACAATGTGGCCCGCTCTCTGGCAGAACATGGAGAATATACGCGGCTGATTTCCAAAGAAGAGGCCATGGATGTACTGGAACGCTCCTACGACAGCAATCTGGTACAGATCGGCGAGAATGTCCGGGAACAGCCGGCATTTATCTGCAACTGCTGCGGATGCTGCTGCGAAGCGCTGCAGGCCGCAAGACGGTTCAGCCCCATGCAGCCGGTGGCAACCACCAACTATATTCCGGAGATCTCCGCAGATAAATGTGTGGGCTGCGGCAAATGTGCAAAAGTATGTCCGATTCTGGCCATTTCCATGGAAGAAACAGAAGCGGGACCGGAAGGCAGCGGCAAAAAGAAGAAAAAAGCTGTTGTCGATACGGAAATCTGTCTGGGCTGCGGTGTCTGCGCCAGAAACTGCGCCAAAGGCGCCATTGAACTGAAACGTCGCCCGGTACAGATCATCACACCGGTCAACAGCACGCATCGTTTCGTCCTTCAGGCCATTGAAAAAGGCACGCTGCAGAACCTGATCTTTGACAATCAGGCATTCTCGAATCACCGTGCCATGGCAGCTGTATTCGGAACTATCCTGAAGCTGCCGCCGTTAAAACAGGCCCTTGCCAGCAAACAGATGAAATCCATCTATCTGGATAAACTGCTGTCCATGCAGGGCAAAAAAATCGTGGAAGACAGACCGGATAAGAAGTGATGGCTGCAGTCGAGGTTTGGTTTTCTGGGGCTGGTGCTTGTTTCGATGGTTCTGATGTTGGGGATTCAGAAACTGATTTTCCAGCTCAGAGAGATGCTCTTTACACCGGATCAGTATTATTTCTGGCAGCAGGATGCAGTTTGGGGGAATGCGTGCGGCTGGATTTCACTTCTGGTGGCTTTTCTTTTGCTGGTACCGGTTTTTCAGTATATCTGCTCCATGGATGAAATTGACCAGTCGTTTGGAGAATACTGGAAGGATCTTTTTCTGGTCAGATACTGGATTCCGGCGCTGCTTGCCGCTCTGGTGCTTGTGTATCTGTCGGCAGCCAATGTGATATACGCCGGAAAGGATGCAATCTACATCGCCGATACTTTCCATCCCACTGGAACTGCAGTACCCTGCAGTGAAATCCAGCAGATTGAAGTGGGATACTGCGGAGACAAAACAGACCGGGGCATCATCTGTCAGGGGCATGAAAAAGGCGATTTTTATTACAAAATTCTTGTAAACGGAGAATGGATTACGATTGTCGGCATGGATGGTACTGTACCGGTCAAAGAAATCAAAAATCTGATAGAATTGAGTTATCAGTTAACGAGGAAATGATGCGGAAAGATATTGAAGGCGACAATCTGAAACTTATGCGCCGTTTTCACATTGTTTATTTGCAGAATCAGATTGGGTAAACAGTGTTTAGCCAATTTGAAAACCTTCCTGCTGTCAGCACCGGAAGAAAGTTTTATCTGAGCTGGTCACACTATCTGAGGCTTATGCGGATTGAAAACGTGGACGAATGCCGCTCTGAAAATCTACGTAAAACAAAAAGGAAAAAGTAATATGATAGTATATTCTGGACTTAAAAGTGATTTTCTATCTGCGGTAGAACAGGATTCGATTGCTGCAGAAATAGAAGAAAAAATATACAGTAAAATGCATAGACGAACAGCTCAAAATGAGTTTCGGTCGTGGGAAAATTCTTTGGAATATATGTATAAAGTTTTGAATGACAATGCAATTCCTGATAATGCCGGAATTGCTATCGAATATAACATTCCACGGACCTCCAAAAGAATCGATTTCATTATTTCCGGTTTCGGAAAGAAGCGGGACCCCAATGTTGTCATTATAGAATTGAAGCAGTGGGATAAGGTCGAGGTGGTAGAAGGACAGGATGCACTGGTTGAAACTTATACCGGCGGAGCAGTGCGCAGGGTTGTACATCCATCGTACCAGGCCTGGTCTTATGCAGCTATGATTTATGACTACAATCAGAATGTGCAGACAGGAAATATTGTGCTTCATCCATGCGCATATATGCACAATTACAGAAAAGGTAATCCTGAAAAATTAGAACAGAACCAATATAAAGAATACGTAGAGGACGCACCGATTTTTGCAAGAGGAGAAGTATCAAAGCTTCGTGATTTTATAAAAAATTCAGTGAAAATTGGTGACAATAAACAGTTTTTATATGAAATTGATAACGGGAAAATCAAGCCTTCCAAAAGCCTGCAGGATTCTGTTAAAAGTATGATTGAAGGTAATCGGGAATTCATAATGCTTGATGAACAAAAGGTTGTTTACGAGGAAATCCTAAAGACATCTTTGATGTGCATCACAGATCAAAAAAAGAGAACTGTTATCGTAAAAGGCGGACCGGGAACGGGAAAAACAGTAGTTGCGATCAATCTTCTTGCAAAACTTACAAATGAAGGTGTATTTGCACAATATACTTCAAAAAACCGTGCTCCCAGAGATGTTTATGCTAAAAAACTGACCGGTCACAAAAAGAGCAGCATTAATAATATGTTTAAGGGTTCAGGTTCTTATGTGGATGCTGAAGCAAATATTGTTGATGTAATAATCTGCGATGAGGCTCATAGATTGAACAGTAAGTCCGGCATGTACCATAAGGGAGAAAATCAGATAAAAGAAATTATTAATGCAGGTTTATGCAGTATATTTTTTATTGATGAGAGTCAGAGAGTCACTTTAAGTGATATAGGAACGGTTGCAGAAATTCAGAAATGGACAAAGGAACTTGATTCAGAAGTGACGGAAATGGAATTGGTTTCTCAGTTCAGGTGCAATGGTTCTGACGGATATCTGGCATGGCTTGATAATGTTCTTGAAATCCGCAGAACTGCTAATTTTGATTTAAAGGATGTGGATTACGATATAAGAATTGTGGATTTACCAAATGAGATGAGAAATCTTATTGTTGAACGTAATAAAGCACATAATCAATCGAGAATTCTGGCTGGATACTGCTGGGCATGGCTGAAAGAAGGTAAAAATAATACAGATGTTCATGACATCAAAATTGGAGATTTTGAAATGAGTTGGAATCTGGGCAATACTACGACTTTTGCGATAGACGAAAATTCGGTTAATGAAGTTGGATGTATTCATACTTCACAGGGACTTGAATTTGATTACGCAGGTGTCATTATCGGTGATGATATGCGATATGATGACGGTCATATTGTTACTGATTTTACCAAACGTGCCAGAACGGATCAGTCATTAAAGGGAATAAAGAAATTATATAAAGAAAATCCCAATCTGGCTTTGAAAGAGGCAGATGAAATAATTAAAAATACATATCGCACGCTGATGACAAGAGGTATGAAGGGCTGCTATGTGTATTGCACTGATAAAAAACTGGCGGATCATCTGAGAGAATGCCTGAAATAAAGGAGAGACATATGAAACCGGAAACAATAGAACGAATCAGAAAATTCACAGAAGACCGCGATTGGGATCAGGTCCACTCACCGGCCAATCTCGCAAAATCAATTGTAATCGAGGTAGCAGAACTACTGGAATGCTTCCAGTGGTCGGATGAAGACTATGACCTGCAGCACATCAAAGAAGAACTGGCCGATGTGCTGGTATACAGCCAGAATCTACTGGACAAGCTTGGTCTTGACGCAGATGAAATCATTAACATGAAAATGTCTCAGAACGAAGCAAAATACCCAGTGGATAAAGCAAAAGGAAAAGCTGACAAATACGATCAGCTGTAAGACGTAGGCCGAATCAAGGAGCAAAGCATGTATAAAATTATTGATGAATCAGGTACTGTTTATTCGCAGTATACATATTCCAAAGAAGCAGATTTTGAGAATATGATTGTTGCTAATGCAGACAAAATATTCGGGGCAGCCGGTATTTACTTTAATGTGAAGAAGCTGATTGGTACGCCCAGGAAAGGAGCTGCTATACCAGATGGATATTATTTGGATCTGACATTTCATAATGATCCTCGTCTTTATCTGGTTGAGGTCGAATTGAATAGTCACGATGTATATGGGCATATAGGTGAGCAGATTCTGAGATTTGGTATCTCTACCGAGACGGATAAATATAAAATCAAAAATAATCTTCTTTCTGAAATAAATAAAGATGACAGCAAGAAACAAAAACTTGCTGCATATTTTTCAAAATCCAAATATGATAATATTAATGAATTATTAGATAAAGTCATATTTGATAACAAACCTGCTGCAATTATCGTGATTGATGAAGCAACCGATGAGTTATACAATGTTATGGATCAATTAACAATGTCCACAGAAGTTATAGAAGCGCAAACATATGTGTGCGGTGATAAAAAACTTCATCGTTTTTCTCCTTTTAAGGATGAAGTTATAACGGATTTATCTCCCGATATTGATGCAGATGAATTGGATACTATTATTGTACCGGCGAGAGAAGACGGATTTATTGAAGAATTTTTGAATAACAATCGCTGGTTTGCAATCAGAATATCCAGTGCCATGGTTGACAAAATTAAATATATTGCAGCATATCAGGTCGCACCTGTTTCCGGAATAACGCATATCGCAGAAGTTGAGAAAATCGAAAAATACAGAGATACAAACAAATATATTGTCTTCTTCAAAGTGGGAACAACAAAGAAAATCAATAAAATATCTCTGGGAAAAAAGAAAGGAATGGCGCCCCAGTCTCCAAGATATTCTTCACATAAGACCATTTTGACTGCCAAAACGTTGGATGATTTGTGGAAGTAATTAATTTTAAACCGCAGCGAACGCAGTAAATGCTGTTTCATCCCCCGCAGTTTGTTTTCTGAACCGGATACAGGAGATAACTTTCGGCGGCTTCAGAGGCATGGTATCCTGCTAAGGGGACCGTTGAAAACGCCGGTGCTTAGCGAGCGGGCCTTACGGAGTAAGGTCTGCGAGGTTAGCATCCGCTGCGTTTTCACCCGAGCGAAAGCGTGTCCCCGTGCAGAATATCATGCCTCTGAAGCCTTACGCATCCTCCTATCCGTTCCCCAAAAAACAAACTGCCCAAATTTCCTGTTGATTTTTTATTCATTTTAGTGTAATATATAGCCATACATAAGAAAAGGTAATTGTACAGCATCGGTCAGCCCAGTTCTGTACAGTTGCAGGTTACAAAGGTGTGCCTGATAAGATACTTCAGAAGACTGCCGGAGACAGATATCCATGTGATATCGTGTTTCCGGCTTTTCTTTTTCTCTGCAGTCAGGCGGCGCATCTTTTTTCGTGTCAGGGGCAGCAGTTGATGGACATTGTTTTCCGGCCTGCTCCGCTGCAGTTACCGGTATTTGTATCATTACAGCTGCCGGTATCGCTATCATTAACCGGCAGTATTAAAAAGGAGTTTATTATCTATGTATGTAATGATTGACAATTATGATTCATTCGTATACAATCTGGCGATTTATTTTCAGGAAATCGGTCGGGATGTGGAAGTGATCCGCAATGATGAAATCGAGACGGCGTATCTGGATGAGCTGGAGGAACGGGGCGAGCTGGAGGGAATTATCATTTCTCCCGGTCCCAAGGGACCCTGGGATTGCGGCAAGTCGGCGGATATTGTGCGCCGCTATACGGGTAAGGTACCGATTCTGGGCGTTTGTCTTGGCCATCAGATCATCGGGTATGTGTTTGGGGCCAGCGTGGAGAAGGGAATCCGTCCCATGCATGGCAAGGTGACGGAGATCCGTACGAGTCGGAGAAATCTGTTTGCAAATCTGCCCGGCAGCTTTCAGGTCACCCGTTACCATTCACTGGTGGTTACGGCAGATTCCATTCCCGGGGAACTGCAGGTGGATGCCGAGACAGAAGATGGCGTGGTGATGGCTGTCAGCCATCGTACAGAGCCGGTTTACGGCGTTCAGTTCCATCCGGAGGCCGTTCTGACCGAATACGGTCATGAGATTCTGCAGAATTTCTGCGAAATCTGTGAAAAATATCAGCAGGAGAAAGGAAGCCGCATCGCATGATTTTAGAAACCTACGATACCAGCAGTTCACTTTACGATATTTTCAGTTGTCTTTATCAGGAGCCGGATGCGGTTTTTCTGGATTCTTCTCTGAAGAATCAGTATGGTCAGTATTCCGTTGCAGGTTTTCTTCCCGAGATGAAGGCGGAGGAGAAAAACGGTGTTTTTTATCTGAATGAGCAGCCCTGTCAGGGCGACTGCATGAGCTGGATGAAGCAGTATCTGGCGGAACATAAAGAAGAAAATCCTACCGACCTCCCCTTTATTTCCGGGGGGATTGGCTATCTGACCTATGATTACGGCAAGCGTTTTATGGGACTTCCTCATGTGCATGAAAAATATATTGACATGCCGGAGTGCTGTTTCGTTTTTTACCGTCTTTACGTGATCGAAGAGGTGCAGAGCGGGAAGCTTACGCTGGCGGCCAGAGACCGGGAGGCAATTCAGTGGCTGGAGGAAAAGGAAGCCGAAACCGGAGGATGGCAGCATCCGGAGAAGCTGGAGCCGAAGACTGTTCAGCAGAATGTGGTAACCTCCGATTTTACAAAGGAAGATTACAAGGATGCCATTCAGAAAATGGTGGATTATATTGTGGCCGGGGATATTTATATTACCAACATGACAAGGCAGATCCAGATCAGATCGCAGGCAGATCCCTATGAGATTTTCCGTCTGCTTCGGAAGAATAATCCTTCTCCTTTCGGCGGTTATTTCCATTATAATGATGTGGAGATCATCAGTGCTTCGCCGGAGCGTTTCTTTGAGATCAGGGATGGCGTGATCCGTACCAGGCCGATTAAGGGAACCAGAAAGAGAGGGGCGACGCCGCAGGAGGATGAAGCGCTGCGTCTGGAACTGCAGAATTCGGAAAAGGATAAGAGTGAGCTGCTTATGATCGTGGATCTGGAGCGGAATGACCTGAGCCGTGTCTGCGAACCGAACAGTGTGAAGGTGGAGGAGCTTTTCGTTACGGAAGCTTATGCGACGGTGTTCCATCTGGTTTCCACCATCTGCGGAAAGCTGCAGAGCGATAAGGACGTGGTGGATGTGCTGGAGGCCATGTTCCCCGGCGGCTCCATTACCGGTGCACCGAAATACCGCTCCATGGAGATTATTGATGAACTGGAACACAGCAGGCGTATGCTTTACACGGGCTCAATGGGGTATATAGGGTTTGATGGCAACTGTGATTTCAATATTGTGATCCGTACCATGGTTTATCAGGACGGATGTTACCATATCGGTGCCGGAGGCGGAATTACCTGTGAGTCCGATACGGAATTTGAGTATGAGGAAACCAGACAGAAAGCGTATGCGCTGATACGTGCTGCCGAAGAGGCTTCCCGCGCAGGAGGGCTGGAAAATGAATAAGCAGAAAACAGACGATCCGGAGCTGATTTCCGGTTCTATGGCTGTGGCCGATGATGGCTTTTATTTTGGTCTGGGTGTGTTTGAAACGATTTTTGTCCGGAATGGAGCTCCTGTGCTGGAACAGTACCATATGGACAGGCTTCTTTCCGGGCTGGATGTGCTGGGTATTTCTCTTCCCTGCGGCAGCAGTACGGCGCTCAGGCAGCAGATGCAGGCGGTTATGACTGCATTTGAGAAGGAGAATCCTGATGCAAAAGCCGGATATGTGCTGAAAGTATGCGTCACTGCTTCCAATCTGAAGATTACCGCACGGCGCAATACCTATACGGAGCAGGATTATGAAAAGGGATTTGAACTGCGCATCAGCCCTATCATGCGCAATGAAACCTCTCCTTTTACCGCAATCAAATCGCTGAATTACGGTGACAATATTCTGGAAAAACGGCGCGCGCACCGGGAAGGTTTTGATGAACCGGTTTTTCTGAATGGAAAGGGCTTTCTGACGGAGGGTGCGACGACCAATCTGTTCGGTGTGCTGGATGGACAGCTGATTACGCCGGATGATTCCTGCGGGCTTCTTCCGGGGACGCTCAGGAGGTATCTGCTGGAGAAATATCCGGTCCGCCGGATGCAGATTACGCCGGAGCTGTTTAAACAGTGTGAGGAGGTATTTGTGACCAATGCGCTTCTGGGGATCATGCCTGTATCCCGGTTTGAAGATCATGATTATGAGTGCGGCAGCGTGACACGAAAAATCCGTCTGGAATATATTTCCGCTTGTTGCAATCTGTAATAATATGTGATATATTGTTTTTGACATATGACGGATATATCTCTTTCATATTGATTTATTTGATACTTGAAATGGATTCCCCCGGCATTTTCCGATGTCGTGGGAATCTTTTTTTACATGTGGAGGTAAGTAATCATGTTAAAAGAAGTTGCAGGTAAATATTATCTGGAAAAAGGATGTAACTGTTCGGAATCTCTTTTATATGCGGCCAACGAATATTATAATCTGGGGCTGTCAGAAGAAACTTTAAAAATCATGGGCGGTTTCGGCGGCGGTATGGGCTGCAAGACCACCTGCGGCGCATTAAGCGGCTCTATCGCAGCGCTGAGCTGCATGTTTTTACAGGGAAAAGCGCATGAAAATCCCGAAATCATGAAGATCAGCGGTGGATTTGTTAAGAAATTCGAAGAAAAGCTCGGCGACACGCTCTGCAGCGTTCTGGAAGCTAAAAACAAGAAACCGGATGTCCGCTGCGTGCTGACAGTTGAGACAGCAGCAGAAGCGCTGGAAGAATATATTGCCGAGCTGAAGGGCGAAAAGAAAGAAGAACCTGCCTGCGAGCTGACTCCTGAGGATATCAAGAGAGTAAAGGCGCTGGGCTTCCTTCAGAATAAAGGAACCAACTGCTTCAACGGACGTATCATTACCCGAAACGGCAAGGTTACAGGAAAAGAACTGCAGAAGGTTTCCGAAGCCGCAGATAAATTCGGTTCCGGCGAAGTCGTTATGACAACCCGTCTGACCATGGAAGTCAAGGGTATTCCTTATGAGAATATCGAACCCTTCCGTGCATTTCTGGCAGAAGAAGGTCTGGAGACAGGCGGTACCGGCTCCAAGGTACGTCCTGTTGTTGCCTGCAAGGGTACGACCTGCCAGTATGGTCTGTGCGATACTTATGATCTTTCCGAGAAGATCCATCAGCGTTTCTACAAAGGCTATACCGATGTGAAGCTGCCTCACAAGTTTAAAATTGCGGTGGGCGGATGTCCCAATAACTGTGTGAAACCCAATCTGAACGATATCGGTATCATCGGTCAGCGTATGATGGAATATGATCCCGAACTCTGCAGGGGATGTAAGAAATGTGCGGTTGAAAAGGCATGTCCCATCAATGTGGCATCTGTTAAGGATGGAAAACTGGATGTAAGTGCCGACTGCAACCACTGCGGACGCTGTCTTGGCAAATGTCCTTTCAAGGCAGTTACTCCCGGAGCTTACGGCTATCGTGTGGTAATCGGCGGACGCTGGGGCAAGAAGACTGCTACCGGCCAGCCTCTGAATAAAATCTTTACTTCCGAAGAAGAAGTTTTGAGCGTAGTAGAAAAGGCAATCCTTCTGTTCCGCGAACAGGGTAAGACAGGAGAACGTTTTGCTGATACCATTGCAAGACTCGGCTTTGAAAATGTTCAGGAACAGCTGTTAAACGACGATATTCTGGCACGTAAGGATGAAATCATCGGCGCAGAACTTCATCTGGTTGGCGGAGCAACCTGCTAGGCGGACGCAGACAGGAGGTTTTGATATGGGTAAAAGAATTCTGATCGTCGGCGGAGTGGCCGGCGGTGCTTCTACTGCAGCGAGGGCCAGAAGACTGGATGAATCTGCTGAAATTATCATGTTTGAACGGGGACCTCATGTGTCCTTTTCCAACTGTGCCCTGCCTTTTTACCTGAGCGGAACGGTTTCTTCCAGTGAAAAACTGGTGCTGATGACACCGGAACGGTTTAAAAAACAGTATGCCATCGAGGCAAGAGTCAACCATGAGGTAACAGCCGTAAACCGGGCAGATAAGACGATTACCGTCAAAAATCTGGTAAGCGGTGAGGAAATGGAAGAATCCTATGATGTTCTGGTATTGTCTCCCGGAGCAGTGCCGGTGGTACCGGGAAGCATCAAAGGCGTCCATGGAGACAATGTATTTACCATCCGCAATGTGGTTGACATCAAATATCTGAAAGATTATATTGATGCAAATCAGATTAAGGAAGTTACTGTGGCCGGCGGCGGCTTTATCGGTATCGAAGTGGCTGAGAATCTGACACAGGCAGGTATCCACGTAACACTGGTGGAGGCTGCCGATCAGGTGATGGCTCCTTTTGATTATGATATGGCGCAGGTTCTGCATAAAGAACTGCTCGATCAGGGTGTGGACCTGATCACTTCCGATGGAATTGCAGAAATTACAGATTCACAGGTTATTTTACAGTCAGGCAGACAGATCGCCAGCGGATGCGTTGTAATGGCAATCGGTGTCAGACCGGAGACCACGCTGGCAAAGGCAGCAGGTCTGGAGATTGGTGAAACAGGTGGTATTCTGGTCAATCACAATTATCAGACCACAGATCCTTCCATCTATGCGGTGGGCGATGCCATTGAGGTGTACAATCAGCTGACATGCCGTCCGTCCCGCCTTGCTCTGGCAGGACCTGCACAGCGTCAGGCAAGAGCAGCAGCCGACCATATGTATGGAATTCCTCATCAGAATAAAGGGGTTATCGGTTCCTCATGCATTCGTGTATTTGAGCAGAATGCGGCTTCCACCGGACTGAGTGTGAAAGCGGCAAAGCAGGCTGGAATTCCCTGTGATTTTGTTTATGTCCTTCCGGCTGACCATGTGGGCCTGATTCCGGGAAGCCATCCCATGCATTTTAAACTGGTGTATGAGGTACCTACCGGACGGATTCTGGGCGCGCAGGCTATCGGCAAAGGAGCCGTGGATAAGCGGATTGATGTTATCGCTGCCATGATCACCATGAAGGGTACTCTGGAAGATCTGAAGGAGCTGGAACTTTGCTATTCACCGGTATTCGGTACGGCAAAGGATGTGGTAAATTACGCTGCACTGGTTGCGCTCAATCTGCTGTACGGACGTTTCCGTCAGGTCCCTGTTTCAAAAGTCCGGGAACTGGTGAAACAGAAGGCATTTATTGTGGATGTGCGGGAACCCGGTGAATATGCTGCGGGCCATCTGATCGGCTCCATCAACATTCCTTTGAGCCAGCTGCGTGAACGTACAGCAGAGATTCCGAAGGATGTGCCTGTCTATCTGCACTGCCGTTCCAGTCAGCGAAGCTATAATGCGATCATGGCACTGCAGGGGATGGGATATGACAACCTGTACAATATTTCCGGTTCCTATCTGGGAATCTGCTGTTATGAATACTACATGGATCAGGTAACCGGCAGAGAGAAAATTGTAACAGAATACAATTTTAATTAACAATGAGCTCAAATGAGCCCTGATTTCTGTGAATTTATAGTGTTTTCGAGGTTGGCTCTGAACAGTTACACTCTTTTTACAGGAAAATGCAGCGAATATTGGTGTATCGTACCCAATCCGGAACTAATTTGTTGTTAATTTCGCATTATTTGTTTACAAAATCAAAAAAATAGTGTACAATATTAACAAAACCGGGTTGGGCATTCCCGGAAACGCCCGAAAAAGATACCGGCCTTATGACGGGGATAGGATCCGGTATTTTCAACCGGACAGACTCAAGGAATTTTTTCGGATGTAACAGGAGAATTTTAAGGGTCTGTACGGAAAAGGGAGTAAAGAAAGGAGTTATACTATGAATTCACCTGCAGAAGTTGCAAAAAATTATGTGAACATAGGAAAGGGAAAGGTTAATACACCGGTTCCCAAGATGTTTATTCTGGCCATGATGGCCGGTATGTTTATCGCTATGGCTGGTGTTGGTGCCAGCACAGCTTCCTGTACAGTAGAGAACGCTTCACTGGGCAAGCTGGTGGGCGCAGCAGTATTCCCTGGTGGTCTTGCCATGGTATTGATTGCCGGCAGTGAACTGTTTACCGGTAATACACTGCTTATTATTCCGCTGATGGAAAAAGAAGTAAGCCTTGCAGGCGTTCTGAAAAACTGGGTTGTAGTTTATATCGGCAATCTGGTCGGCAGTATGATCGTTTCCGCTATCTGCGTATGGGGCGGACAGGTTGGTCTGTTCAGCAATGGTCTGGCTGTATCTGCTATGGCTACCGCAACAGCAAAATGTTCCATGCCTTTTATGCAGGCACTGATTAAAGGTATCGGATGTAACTTCCTGGTATGTATCGCTGTATGGATGTCCTTTGCAGCAAAGGACATTGCCGGAAAGTTCTTTGCATTATATCTTCCGATCCTGATCTTCGTTGTTGCCGGATTTGAACATAGTATCGCTAACATGTACTACATAACTGTTGGTCTGTTTGCAAAGATGAATCCTGTATATGTTCAGGCAGCTGCTGATGCCGGCAAAGATCTTACCAATCTGACATGGGGCAATATGTTTATTGCAAACCTGCTGCCGGTTACAATCGGTAATATCATCGGCGGTGCTGTTCTTGTTGGTCTGAGCTACTGGTTTGTATATTTACGCAAATCCAAATAGGACCGTCCGGTTTTGCTGAGAGATGAAACAGCACAGCATGAATGGATGTGTCCATTTATGGCTGACTGCTGATCAGGAGCTGTGTAATGCCCGACAGATTTCCTGATCCTGTGTTGCATTTGGAGCCTTCTGCTTGCGGAAGGCTCTTTTTTATATAACAGGTTGTGATTTTGAGACAGGGCCAGCCACAGTTATAGAATGTTAGTTATGACTATAAGATGTTAGTCTTAACTACAAGATGTTAGCGTTAACTATTCACATGTTAGTGTTGACTATATGGGAAGCTATCGGATATACTTGACGGAAGCAGAGCTTCCGGGCAATTTTTGCATATAATAAAGGAGGGAATTATGCCAAGACCCAAAAAGTGCAGAAAAGTCTGTTCCATGCCCGACTGCGGAGTATTTGCACCTCTGGGCAGAGAAAAACATATAATGGAATCTGTCGAGATGAGTATTGATGAATATGAAGTGATCCGTCTGATCGACCTGCAGGGATATACACAGGAAGAGTGCGCTGTACAGATGGATATATCCAGGACAACAGTCACCGGAATCTATACAGAAGCACGCAAAAAGCTGGCTCAGATGCTGGTCGATGGAAAAGTACTCAAAATTACGGGAGGGGATATTGCTCTTTGCAGTCACCGCAATGCGGAATGTGTCAAAGGACACAGAGGGTGCTGCAGACGTCTGAAAGCTGTGCAAAAACCATAATAAAGGGGATATGCAGACAATATGACAGCTATATTAAAACATTCGTCCGATAAGCGTGGGGCGGTCGATGAACAGTCCATCGCCATGAGAGTATCAACAGTCAGTATTCTGATTAACCTGCTTTTATCAGCTTTTAAGCTGCTGGCAGGAATTGTTGCCCATTCAGGTGCCATGATTTCCGATGGGATCCATTCTGCTTCCGATGTGTTCAGTACGATTATCGTGATCATCGGTGTCAGAATATCCGGACGGAAGTCGGATGCGAACCATCAGTACGGGCACGAACGGATGGAGTGTGTTGCTTCCCTGATACTGGCGGTCGTTTTATTTCTGACCGGTTTGGGAATCGGAAAGGAAGGACTCGGCAATATTCTGGCCGGGAATTATGCGGATCTGACGGTGCCCGGTTTATTTGCGCTGATTATGGCAGTAATATCTATTGCAGTAAAAGAATGGATGTACTGGTATACCCGCGCTGCGGCAAAAAAGATCAATTCCGGTGCTCTGATGGCAGATGCATGGCATCACCGTTCAGATGCCCTGTCTTCCATCGGTGCGTTTATCGGTATTCTGGGCGCACGGATGGGATATCCGGTGCTGGATTCTGTGGCCAGCCTGATTATCTGTATCTTCATCGCCAAAGCAGCTTATGACATTTTCAAAGATGCAGTTGACAAGATGGTAGATAAATCCTGTGATCAGGAAACCGTGAAAGCCATGACGGAAGCTGCCATGGAGCAGGAAGGTGTAGACCAGGTAGATGAAATCAGAACCAGGCTGTTCGGTTCCAAAATCTATATGGATATTGAAATCGGATGTGACGGTGAACTGTCCCTGAATCAGGCGCACCAGATTGCAGAACGGGTACATGATACCATGGAGAAAACCTTTCCGCTGGTAAAACACTGCATGGTACATGTAAACCCGGTAAATCATGAAGGATGAAAATTGCGGTCTGTGTTTCAGGAGGCGTAATGACCTGTGGGTCATTACGCCTCATAACATACTTATCTGCCTGAAAAACAAGATGTAATCTGTCATCCTAATAATGTATGCATTTTTTGATTTCCGATACGGCCGGATTGGCAGAGTTTTTATCCCATACCATAAGGATGCCGCCTTTTTCAGCAGAAAGCTGATAGCGGCAGAACCCATCCGTATTGATTCCGGGGAACCATGAAGCCGAAGTCAGGAAAAAGCCCTGTCCGCGAATCAGAGAAATATAAGCGGACTGCAGGTTTTCGGCAATGGCAACAGAACGGTAGGGAATCTGATGCTTCCGGCAAAGTTCCTGAACAAAATGATTATAATCCGGAGCAATCTCTTCCGAAAGAAGAATCAGCGTTTCATTTCTCATCAGATCTTTGGAGAAAAATTCATTTCCTGCCGCGGCGTGTGATCTTCCGATACATAGTTCAATAGGTGAAGCACAGAACAGGCGTGAAAGATATCCATTGGAATTGTAATATTCATATTCATAAGACGGAGCAAAAACCACATCATATTTTTCACCGGCAATTCCGCGTCTTAATTCCAGCGAAACAGCTTCTTCCATGTTGATTTCAATGTCAGGATATGTCTGGGCAAATTCCTGAATGACCGGGAAAATCTGCGGAGAAGCAGAAAAACTTCCGGGAAATCCCAGCTTAATATATTTATTCTGACTCAAAACAGAACAGGCCTTTTCAAAACCTGCCTGCGTTACATTCAAAGCCTTCTTCCATTCCTGATACAGAATTCTGCCCGAGTTGGTAAGAATCGCCCCTCTGGGATTGCGGATGAATAAACTTAAGCCTGTAGCCTCTTCCAGTTTGGAAATGATCTTGCTGATGGAAGGCTGTGAAATATGCAGCTCCGCAGAAGCTTTGGTAAAATTACCGTATTCCGCAACAACAATGAACGTATAAATCTGATTTAAAGTAATATCTGAATTACCGTTATGGTAAATTAAATCCATAGAAATCTCTCCCAAATTACAATCTTTATCTACATCATATCGAAAAAAGCAACAAAAAACAAGGGGAAAACATACTGTTCAGACTTTCTGCGGGGGGAGTTTTTTGAGGCAGACTGACCATATATCCTGTTAAGGAGGCCGCTGCGTATTCGCCCGAGCGAGAGTGCGCCCCGTACAGGATATATGGTCAGTCTGCCTCACACCACCATCCTTTTCAGCTGCGAAGTCTGAACAGCAACCTCCCTATTCCATTTTGTTATAGTGTTTTTTGTTTCGCATGTCTGAAAAGTATTGAAGTTAGTCTCGTATAATGTTAAGATGAGTGCGTAAATGTTAATGACGATAGATTTTTCCGTTTCCTGATTTTGGCTTGAAAGCTGAAACGGGCGGGCGGATTGAATACAGTACAAAAGGAGCAGATGTATGAAGACAAATGTATACATTTTGAAAGGTCTGGATTGTGCGAATTGTGCGGCTAAGATTGAACAGAAAATCGGTGCTTTGGATGGTGTTGAGCAGGTCAGCATTACTTTTGCTACCGGTCAGATGCGGCTGACAGCGGAAGATCCGGATGCTTTAATGGATAAAGTGGAAGAAGTGGTTCATAAATTGGAACCGGATGTGCAGATTATTAAAAAAGAACGGCGCAGACGGGATGCACATTCCCATGAAGAGGAAAGCGGCTGCTGCCACAGTCACGAAGACCATGGCCATGTACATCACCATGAACACGGTGAAGAGGATTGCTGCTGCGGTCACAGCCATGAGGACCATGACCACGGTCATGAAGAGCACAGTCATGGTCATCACGGCTCTTTGATCCACAGGGTATATATTCTGGAAGGTTTGGATTGTCCCAACTGCGCAGCGAAGATCGAGGCGAAAATCCGTAGTCTGCAGGAGATCGAGGATGCATCGGTTACTTATGCCAATAAGCAGCTTCGTATTTCTGCGGAAAGTGAGGAAGGACTCCGGGAACTGCTTCAGGCGGCGGTGGATTCCGTGGAGGATGGCGTAACTGTTGTGGAGAGAAACAGAAAGCTGGTTTCTGTTTCCGGTAAATCAGTAAATGTGGAAAATCAAACAGAGAATACAAAGAAGGAAAAGATGGATCCCATGAAGGTTTCTCTGATTCAGATTTTCACAGGTGCTCTTCTGTTTCTTGGAGCTGAAATCATTCACAGACTGGTTCCCGGAGCATCTGAAGCGGCGCTGAACATACTGCTGGCGGTATCTTATCTGATTCTGGGAGGCAGGGTGCTGCTGACGGCTTTTCGCAACATGAAAAAAGGGCAGATATTTGATGAAAATTTCCTGATGAGCATTGCAACACTGGGGGCATTTGCTACCGGTCAGTTTGATGAAGCAGTCGGTGTTATGCTGTTTTACCGGATTGGGGAATATTTTGAACAGCGTGCCACGAACCAGAGCCGCAGTCAGATTATGGATGCAGTGGATATGAGACCTGAAGTGGTGAATCTGGTAGAGGGTGATGGGATCCGCGTGGTGGAAGCTGAGGAAGCTGAGGTTGGTGATATTCTTCTGGTTCGCCCCGGTGACCGGATTCCGCTGGATGGTAAAGTAGTGGAAGGAGAAAGCCGCATTGACACTTCACCTGTAACCGGTGAGCCTGTACCTGTCAAAGCCGGTGTGGGCGCTCAGGTGGTTTCAGGCTGCGTCAATACTTCCGGTGTTCTGAAAATCCGTGTGGAAAAGGTTCTGGAGGAATCCATGGTATCCCGGATTCTTGATTCGGTGGAAAATGCAGCTGCAAATAAACCGCAGATTGATAAATTTATCACACGTTTTTCACGGGTTTATACTCCCTTTGTTGTATTGATGGCTCTGGCAGCTGCCATTTTGCCCAATATCGTCAATTTGTTTCTGACAGCTCCTATTATGGGAAAAGAACCTGTTTACTGGGTGACAACGGCCTTGACTTTCCTTGTGATCAGCTGCCCCTGCGCACTGGTTCTTTCGGTACCGCTGGCATTTTTTTCCGGTATCGGTGCCGGTTCCAAAAAAGGAATCCTGTTTAAAGGCGGCGTGACCATTGAAAGTCTGACCAGAGTAGGAGCCGTTGTTATGGATAAGACAGGTACGATTACAGAGGGAAATTTTGCAGTACAGAAAGTAATTCCCTCTCCTGAAAGCGGATTGGAATCAGACCGGATTCTGGCTCTTGCAGCTTCCTGTGAGCTTTCCTCTACCCATCCTATCGGAACAAGTATTGTGGCGGCAGCCGGTGAAAAAGCGCTGCAGATGGAAAGCCCTCTTCAGATACAGGAATTTGCGGGAAAAGGAATTCAGGCAGTGACAGAAGCAGGTGAGATCCTCTGCGGCAACCGTAAACTGATGGAAGCTTTTCATGTAGATCTGGCGGAAAATAACTGTGAAACTGCCGGCACAGAAGTTCTGGTGGCTGTAAATGGAATATATGCAGGAAGTATCATTATTTCGGACACCATTAAAAAGGAAGCAAAGAGCGCCATTGCCAGAACAAAAACGTTTGGCGTTGTGACAGCCATGCTGACAGGCGATGCATCGGAAAGTGCAGAAGCCGTTGCTGCAGAAACAGGGATCGATGAGGTTCATGCCAGACTGCTGCCTCAGGAAAAGCTGGAGCACCTTAAGAAAATCCGGGAAAAGCATGGACAGGTTATGTTTGTTGGAGATGGTATCAATGATGCTCCTGTTCTTGCAGGAGCCGATGTGGGCGCAGCTATGGGAAGCGGTGCGGATGCTGCCATTGAAGCGGCCGATGTGGTATTTATGACTTCCAGCATGGATGCGATTCCTCAGGCAATTGATATTGCCCGTGCAACCAGCCGGATCTCCTGGCAGAATGTATATTTTGCACTGGGCGTAAAAGCGGTTGTGATGCTGCTTGGACTGTTCGGTTATGCCAACATGTGGCTGGCAGTATTTGCAGATACAGGAGTATCCATGCTTTGTCTGCTGAATTCCATGCGGATTCTGTACCGCAGATAGCCGGAAGCGGAGGTAAATGTTGGGGAACAGAAAGATTTAGCTGCGTACCGACTGCAGAAATCGGTATGCAGCTTTTTTAGATGGCAGGAACAGCTTTCCTGTTATGCTGTGCAAAAAAACGCTTTGCGTAATCTTTATCTGGTATGATCAGATTCGCCGCTGTCAGATTCCGGCCTTTCCGGTTCTTCTGACTCCGGAAGAATGCCGTGAAACAGGGCAAAATGTTTCTTCATGGCATCAAATGTTTCTACGCTGATGACATGTTCCATCCGACATGCGTCTTCCATTGCTGTTTCTTCACTGACTCCCATGAAAATAAGCCAGCGGGACAAAAGTTTATGACGCTCATACATCTTTTCGGCAATTTCCCGCCCTTTATCCGTCAGAACAAGATGTCCTTCATTTTCCACTGTTATGTAACCGTTCTCCCTGAGATTTTTCATGGCAACGCTGACGCTGGGTTTGGAAAAATTCAGTTTGTTTGCTACATCAATTGATCTGACATATCCGTTTGCCTCCTGAAGCATAAGAATCGTTTCCAGATAATTTTCTGCAGATTCAAGAATTTTCATTAAAATCCGGCACAGATTTTCATAAATCTGACGGTATCATGAATGACCGTAGTATGAAAAATGTGCCAACCTCCTTTCTGATTGCAGTCTGCTGCAATATTCCATCTTTGCATTGCTGTTCCGGGAAAAGATCCGTCCAGCAGCTTTTTGTACTCTTATTATCTGTATAAAGGATAACATAAGAAAAAAAATTTTTCAATATGAAACAGAATCCTGTGCAATTCTTGCGCAAATAGGATATTACGGTTATAATACAGAAAACGTTACTGTTCAGAAGAAAGTCAGCCGGTTGATTTACCGGGAAAACAGGGGGATCCGTATGGACGAGGGTTTAGGAAAAAAGTTAAAAAAGCTGCGGACTGCGCAGGGAATGACACAGGATATGGTTGCAAAGATTCTGCATACAACGCGGCAGCGTTATGCCCGTATGGAGAATGGACAGGCGGATATTCCGTATCAGGACATTCGTATGCTGGCGGACATTTTCGGAATTTCCACTTCCGAACTGACTGCTGAAGATCAAAAGGAACGGATCAGGAGCGTGATTCTGCATCAGAAGCCGGAGCTTCTCAGGGTTGAAGGTATGGAGCTGTTTCTCTCTCTGCTGGATCTGCTGGAAGAGCAGGAAACCATTTATGCCGGCAAATCAGGAGAAAAGGGCAGGGAAACTGCTGAAGGGGCATTTTCCGGGATGGATCGTTCGGAGTTGTACGGGATGCTGAGACCGGTTCAGCGTCCTGCTGCTGTCAGCAGCTATAAAGAAAATCTGCTGTCCATTCTGGAACGTTCCGGTCTGGAAATCATGCGTTATCCTTTTGACGGAGAGCTTCTTGGTATTCTGGTATATAACGGACAGAGCTATACGTTGATTACCGGTTCTTCCAGCCCGTTTGAAGAAGAAATGCGGACAGCTGCCTTTCTTGCGGGAGTATTTTTTACAAAAACAGCCAGATGTCGGCAGCTTCTCTACGTTCTAACGCGGGATAATGCCGGGGAAATGGCTGCTAAAGAAAAGGATGCCGCGGATTTTGCCATGGAACTGCTGGTTCCGGGGTATGCGTTGGATTACTATATTCGCTATGAACTGCAGATTCCGCCTTCGGGATTGCGTGCTGTTCATGTTGTTCAGATCCAGAATTATTTTCAGGTATCTTACGAAACGGCGGAAAAAGCGCTTTTGAAGGAACGCTTCATATCCGATGAACAGGTGAAAAAGATCCACAAAGGCAGACGGTATTACACCGAAGAGCGGCTTGCAGGCATGCTTGGTTTTTCTCTGGAATATCTGCACAGGCCGTGGAACAGAGTACAGCTGCCCCATACATATGTGGAACATCTTCTGAGCAATTTTGAAAACGGATATATTCCTTTTGTGCAGCTGAACCGGATCATGGACCTGATGCAGGTGCCGGTAAGCCAGCTGGCAGGCCTGCGGAAGCCTCAGGATGACCGGGATGACTGGGATGACAGCTGGGAGTAGAAAGGGCAGGATCACGAAGCCGAAAACAGCAGGCCATCTGAGGATTATCCGGTGATTTTTCTGCTGATCAGGGCAATGCTCTGGTACATGGCAACTGCAATGACACAGAGAATCAGAATCGAAAGCATAACCATATCCATCTGGAATACCTGTGAACTGTAAATGATCAGATAACCCAGACCGGCTCTGGCTGCCATGAATTCGCCGATGATGACGCCTACCAGACACAGTCCGATATTGACTTTCATGGTACTCAGGATCAGCGGGATGGAAGAGGGGATCAGCAGCTTGAACAGAATATCTCTTTTCCCGGCTCCCAGCGTCTGCATCAGCCGTATTTTATCCACATCTGTTTTATAAAAACCGCTGGTCAGAGTAATGGTGGAGGCGAAAACAGCCAGTAAAATACCGGTTACAATAACGGTTTTTATATTGTTCCCCAGCCACACGATCAGAACGGGCGCAAGCGCTGATTTGGGAAGACTGTTCAGCATGACAAGCGCCGGTTCCAGAACCTCATAGAGACCTTTACAGGACCACAGCAGCGCCGCCAGAAGCAGGCTGACGACGGATACGATGAAAAAGCTGAGCAGTGTTTCACCGATTGTGATGAAGATATGGAGAAAAAGACGCTGCTCGCCCGCAGCTTTCAGAAAACAGTCAAACATGCGGCAGGGGGAACTGAAAATAAAATCATTGATCAAACCTGCACGTGCGCACACTTCCCAAAGAAGCAGAAAACCTGCCAGAAGAAAGAAACGCAGGAAACGGATCAGCCGGATCCATCTTCTGTATTTCTGCATAAATGCTTTCTGATTGGCGCTGACTGCTTCTTTTTCCGGATTCCTTTTCGTCAGAGGGTTCTTTTTACTCACATTCATGATCTTTTTTCAGCTCCTTCCATACACGATTGAATAAAACAGAAAAATGAGGATGCTCTCTGCGTTTTACAGGACTGGTAATCTGCCCGGGAAATGTAATGGGTATATCCGCTTTCAGACAGCAGGGACGCCCGGACAGCACGAGAATCCGGTCTGCCACGCTGACAGCTTCGGAAAGATCGTGGGTTACCATCAGAACCGTTTTTCCGGTTCTGCGGATCAATGTGGCAATATCATCAGTTACATCCAGCCGGGTCTGATAATCCAGAGCCGAAAAAGGCTCGTCAAGCAGCAGCAGAGAAGGCTCCATGGCAAGCGTGCGGATCAGTGCTGCCCGCTGCCGCATACCTCCTGAAAGGGCCGATGGTGTGCTGTCGCTGAAATCCTTTAAACCATAAAAATCAATCATCTGTTTTACGCGGGATATGGTCTGAGGTGTCTGTTGATGGTGAAGCTCCGGTCCCAGCATCACGTTCTGGTACAGAGTCCGCCATTCAAAAAGATGATCACGCTGAAACATATATCCGATTGCCGAACAGCCGGTCAGATGGATGGAACCGGATTCCGGTTTAAGCAGGCCGCATGCAAGGGAAAGCAGGGTTGATTTACCAACCTGTGTGCAGGGGAAACAGAGGGAGACGCTCTATCTGTTCCGATACGGGCCGGGCGGTTCCCAAAAGCTCCTTGACGCAGCAGAAGGTTTCTGGTAGAATGCTTTTTGTCTTTGGGTGATCGTTTCTGACGGTTCCCGAAGATTTGATGCAGTTGCAGATCGTTCGTTATAAACAGGAGGTTTTTATGTTACTGATAGTTTTAGGCGGTTTTCTGATGGCTCTGGCAGATAGTGTTCCGGGAGTTTCCGGTGGAACCGTAGCTTTTCTGATGGGATTTTATGATGATTTTATTTCATCGCTTAATGATATTGTATCGAAGGATAAGGAAAAACAGAAAAAGGCAATTCGTTTTCTGGTGAAAATGGGCGGCGGATGGATCGTCGGCATGGCATTGGCCGCACTGGTGATTACATCTGTTTTTGAGACATATATTTACAATGTCAGCTCTCTGTTCATGGGATTTGTACTTTGTGCGATTCCTGTCATTATTATGGAAGAAAAGGATTCCTTTAAAGGGAAATATTACAATTTGATTTTTTCCGTGTTTGGAGCGGCAATCGTAATCGGCATTACTTATTTTTCAGGTTCATCCGCCAGCGGCAGTATTGCCTGGGGGGATTTCTCTTTCGGAACCGGTGTATTTCTGTTTATCTGCGGTATGTGTGCGATTTCAGCAATGGTGCTTCCCGGAATTTCAGGATCTTCTCTGCTGCTTGTTTTCGGCTTTTATCAGGCTGTTATGGAAGCAATCCGCGGAGTGCTGCATCTGCAGTTTGAATACATCCCCGGACTGGTGATTTTCGGCTGCGGTATTCTGCTTGGTATTCTGACTGTGGTAAAGGGACTTAAATTAGCTCTTACCCAAAAGCGTTCCGCCACCATGTACACGATTCTCGGCATGATGCTGGGCTCCATTTACGCAATTGTCATGGGCCCTACAAGCCTGAAGACAAATCCCCAGCCTGCCATGACGCTGCAGACATTCCATCTGCTTTTCTTTATCATCGGCGGCGTTGTGATACAGGGATTGCAGCTGCTGAAACGGCTGTCGGACAAAAAGGAAGAAAATTAAGATTTCCGTATCAGAAATAATTAGAGCCAAATAGCTTCGTACGAAAAAGTGCTCATGAATGCTTGCATTCATGAGCACTTTTTGTACAAAGCTGCTTGGCTCTGAACAGTTAACAGATTACAGCCGGTGCTTTCCGGACTGGAAAAAGTCTCTGGTTTCCTTCGCGACGACGCCGCTGAGGGCAAACAGGGCAATCATGTTGGGGATTGCCATCAGTCCGTTGAAGATATCAGCGATAGTCCATACAGCGCTTACAGTCATATAGGGTCCGATGAAAATGGCCAGAATATAAATCCAGCGGTATGTAAGAACGGTTTTCCGGTTTCCGCCTGTCAGGTATTCCAGACAGCGTTCGCTGTAATAATCCCACCCCAGAATCGTTGTAAAAGCAAAGAATACAAGACACATCATCAGGATAAAGCTGGTAACCCGGGGAGGAAGGGGAAGACCATTCTGAAATGCCCAGGTGGTGACCTGTACACCTTCCAGGCCTTCCACCTGCCATGCACCTGTCAGTACGATGGAAAGACCGGTGAGTGTACAGATGATGATGGTATCGATAAATGTACCTGTCATGCTGACCAGACCCTGACGTACCGGCTCTTTTGTCTGAGCGGCTGCAGCGGCAATGGGGGCGCTTCCCAGACCGGCTTCATTGGAAAAGATACCGCGGGCTACTCCCTTCTGCATGGCTGTCAGCATGCTTCCAACCATACCGCCTGTAATAGCAGCCGGATGAAAAGCTGCCTTAACGATGGTTGCAGCAGCAGCAGGAACACTGGTAATATTAAAAAGGATCAGACTGACGCTGAATACGAAATAAATCACCGCCATAAAAGGCACTACGATCTGGCTGACATTTGCGATCCGTTTGATGCCGCCGATCAGAACAGCTGCCACGCAGAATGACAGGATCAGGGATGAAATCACAACTGCCCAGGAATATTCTCCCAGAAAAGGAATATCAACACAGTTAGCTTTCTGCGGATCGAAAAAATTCTGAACAGCGCTGGCAATACCATTTACCTGACTGAAGGTACCGATACCGAACAGACCGACGCAGACTCCGAAAAAGGCAAACAGCTTCGCAAGCCATTTCCACTTTTTGCCCATACCCAGTTCAATGTAGTAGAAGGGGCCGCCCAGACTGTGATTGTTTTCGTCAATGACACGGTACTTTACAGCAAGAAGTCCTTCTGCATATTTGGTTGCCATACCGAAAAATGCTGCCACGATCATCCAGAACAGTGCACCGGGGCCTCCGGCGCAGACTGCAGTGGCAACTCCGACGATATTGCCGGTGCCGATGGTGGCGCTTAAGGCTGTACAAAGTGCGGCAAAGCTGGAGATTTCTCCCTTTCCGTCCGATTCGTTGTGAAACATCCATTTCAGTGCAAGCGGCAGGCGCCGTACCTGAAGCAGACGCACACGGCAGGTCAGCAGAACGCCGCCGGTGATGATCAGTACCATCAGAGGTACGCCCCACACCAGATCGTCCACGGTTGTCAACAGATCATTCATTACTTTCCACATAATTTTCTCCTCACATATAACATAGTATAAGTTATGCGCCAGCAGCAGGAGAAGAGGATTCTGCGCAAAAAAAAGAGCCGCTGGGGGCTCTCTGTGCAAAAAAAGAATGCAGGAATAAGCATTCTCTGTCCTTTTGCCTGAGAGATTCAGACGCTTTGCGTCTGTTGCACCTTCGGCCCCCGCCATGGCGGGTGTCTCCAGAGATACGATCGATCTACAGTTTTCATCCCGGCGGGATACCTGAGAGTGTTACTCCTTCGGCGGGCATCAGCCTCTTTCCTGCAGACTTCATTTCGTAGTTGCTGTCGCAAACGTAACTATACCGTATCTTCAGTCATACGTCAAGACCATTTTTTACAAATTTCATCTGTCCGGCCCTGAACAGTTTTGTTTCCTCTTGAGCCGATTTTATGATATGATAGGCGTTGATAAGGAGGTTGATGTGATGGCGAAGATTCTGCTGGTTGAGGATGACAGGAGTATTGTGGATCATCTGAATATATTTTTAAAGCAGGAGGGATTTGAAGTGGATACGGCCATGTGTCAGGCGGATGCGTTGAATATGGCGGCAGGTTCGCCTTATGATCTGCTTCTGCTGGACATCTCTCTGCCGGATGGAAGCGGTTATGCGGTATGTACAGCGGTGAAAGCTTATTATGATGTGCCTGTGATTTTTCTGACTGCTTCGGGAGATGAATTCAGTGTGGTGACAGGCTTTGATCTGGGTGCGGATGATTATATTGCCAAACCATTCCGCCCCCGGGAACTGATTTCCCGGATCAAAAATGTACTGCGGCGGTACCATCGCCATGGCAGTACGCTGGAATACGGAGGCATTGCGGTCGATACGGTAAAGGGAGTCGTGAGCCGGGACGGAGAGGAGATTGTGCTGTCTGCACTGGAGTACCGGCTGCTTCTGGTATTTTTCAACAACAGGGGGATTGTGCTGTCACGGAACAAGCTGCTGGAGGAAATTTGGAATATTGCGGGGGAATTTGTCAATGACAATACACTGACCGTATACATAAAAAGACTTCGGGAAAAGATTGAAAAGGATCCCCAGAAGCCGGAAATGATCAAAACCGTTCGGGGACTGGGATACCGGCTGGGAGACTGAAAGAGGCAGGTGAGCGATGATCATGAAAATATGGCGAAATCCGGAGGTTCGCAGGAGTTTTACAGTATGGAGCCTGTTTACCGTATGTTTTACAGTGGTTTCCGCGTGGTTTGATATCCGTTTTGCCGTGGCTTTTGCTGTTTTTGCTTTCTGTCTGCTTGGCGGTTTTTACTCTTTTACCTGCAGGAGATATGAGCGGCTGCAGGAAATGAGTCTGGAGATCGACAGGGTTCTCCACGGCAGCAGCCACTTTGACCTGAACTGTTTTGAAGAAGGGGAACTGGAGATTCTTTCCGGTGAGATTTATAAAATGACAGTCCGGCTCCGGGAACAGGCAGATGCGCTGATGAAAGATAAAATGCATCTGGCGGATTCTCTGGCTGACATCTCCCATCAGATCAGGACACCTCTGACATCTATTAATCTGATTGCCGATCTTTTATCGGAGGATGAACTGAGCAGGGAACGGCGTCTTTCGCTGACACGGGAACTGATGGTGCAGCTTTCCCGTATTGACGGGCTGATTACGGCGCTGTTAAAGTTGTCCAGACTGGATGCCGGTGCTGTTTCCATGGCGGCAGAACCGGTTTCCGCGCTGGAACTGGTGAAAAAAGCTGCCGATGCGATTGTGATTCCCATGGAGCTGCGCAGCCAGAAGCTGGAAATCCGGCCCATGCAGGAAGGTACGTTTACAGGGGATCCTGCCTGGTGTGCGGAAGCTGTGGGCAATATCCTGAAAAACTGTATGGAACACACACCGGCGGGCGGCAGGGTTACCGTTGTGATCCAGGACAATGCACTGTTTACGGAGCTTGTGATTTCCGATACCGGAGAAGGATTTGCAAAAGAGGACATCCCCCATCTTTTTGAACGGTTCTACAAAGGGAAAAATTCCGATGAAAACAGTTTTGGAATCGGTCTTGCTCTGGCGCGCACCATTATACGGGCCCAGAATGGTACCATTCAGGCTTCAAACGGCAGGGATGGCGGTGCGGAATTTACGATCCGGTTTTATAAAACAACGGTTTAATATGACATTTTTGTTATTTTCATGTCACCGGGGTGTCACTGCAGTCTGTTATGATAGGCTCATAAATGAAAAACAGCAGCGGTTCAGAAGTATTTTGCAGATATGATGCAGGAATTGCTTTTGTGCAGCGGTATAAAGGAGTTTATGAGATGGAAATTTTAAAAGTAGAAGATCTGACGAAGATATACGGCAAAGAGGAAAATGAAGTCCGTGCGCTGGATCATGTATCTTTTTCTGTGGAACAGGGAGAATTCATTGCTATTATCGGTCCTTCCGGTTCCGGAAAATCAACCCTGCTTCATATCCTTGGGGGTGTGGATGTCCCTACATCCGGCAAAGTCTATATGGACGGGCAGGATGTGTATGCACAGAATGAGGAGCAGCTGGCTGTTTTCCGGCGCAGGCAGGTGGGGCTGATCTACCAGTTTTACAACCTGATTCCCGTACTGAATGTAACGGAAAATATTACGCTGCCGGTGCTGATGGACGGGCGGAAGGTCAATGAAGAGCGGCTGGAAGAACTGCTTGCGGTTCTGAAGCTGAAAGGCAGGGAAAATCATCTGCCAAACCAGCTTTCCGGCGGTCAGCAGCAGCGGGTTTCCATCGGCAGAGCGCTGATGAACGCTCCGGCTGTGGTTCTCGCAGATGAGCCAACCGGTAATCTGGATTCGAAGAACAGTCGTGAAATCGTTGAGCTGTTAAAGTATTCCAATAAGAAATACCACCAGACGCTGATCGTGATCACCCACGATGAACAGGTGGCGCTTCAGGCAGACCGGATCATTGCCATCGAGGATGGACGGATTACCAGAGATGAGGTGATCCGCAGATGAATATTTTCAGAAAAGTTACATGGGAAACACTGAAAAAGAACCGTGTCCGGACGATTGTTACCATCATCGGAATCATTCTGTCCACATCCATGTTTACAGCGGTTACCACCAGTATTTCCAGTATTCGGGCTTACATGATCGAATCCTGTATGTATCAGAAGGGGGATTATCATGGGGCATATCTCAATCTTCCTGCGGATGAAATGAATGATTTTGTACAGGATGAAGAGGTGGAAAGTGCGGCGTTTGCGCAGAATATCGGCTATGCGGCTATCGGCAGTCAGAATGCATACAAGCCCTATCTTTTTGTCATGGGTGCCGATGAACTGTTTCTGGACCGGATGCCGGTTCATCTGACATCCGGGCGTCTGCCGGACAACAGCAATGAGATCATTCTGCCGGATCACCTGTTCAGTAACGGATGCGTGGAATACCATATCGGCGATACGCTGACACTGCAGCTGGGCGACCGGTATTACGGGGATGAAAAACTGGATCAGAGCAGCGGATACTGGCCGGAGGAAGAGGAATCTCCCGGTGAGACACTGGAAATCAGGGAAACCCGGACCTATACGGTAACCGGTTTTTATAAACGGCCTGATTTTGAATATCATGAATCCCCCGGCTATACGGCCATTACTCTGTGGGACAGCAGCAGACCAACCGAAACGGCGGCGGCCTATTTCCGTTTAACGCATCCTCAGACTGCCCGGCTGTTTGCCAGTACGCTGGAGGGCACAACTTCTTTGAATACTTCTCTGCTTCGCTATGAAGGAGCTTTTGGTTCGGAATCGATGCAGACGGTACTTTACCTGATGGGAGCTGTTCTGATTTCGCTGATTATGTTTGGATCCGTCTCCTTGATCTACAATGCATTTTCCATTTCTGTCAGTGAGAGGACGAAGCAGTTCGGCCTGCTGTCATCAGTGGGAGCCACCAGAAGGCAGATCCGTCAGATGGTTCTGGAGGAGGCATTTGATGTCAGTATTGTGGGGATTCCTCTGGGAATCATCAGCGGGATTCTGGGTATCGGGATTACATTTCATGAGTTGCCCGACAAATGGGCTATTTTGTACCTTGAAAATTTAACATATTGCCTTCAGATGTAGTATAATGGAGTCAGATTTAATAAAGGAGTTTATACTATGTCATTCCGAGAAAATTTATCACAACAGTTCAGTCTCT
>JAQYDI010000161.1 GCA_028724245.1 Lachnospiraceae bacterium | reverse complement strand
GGAAGTACGGTAACGTATGGAGCTGACTGCTACTAATCGGTCATCAGCTTGACCAATGTCTGGTGGATGGTCTGGTGAAAGAGAAAAGGTTGGGACTCATGGAAAGAGATCGAAAGGCAATGTGCAGTTTTGAAGGTATAGACACTGTTGAAGAAGCAGTATGGAACTTCAATTGAATAATGCCGATATGGCTCAATTGGCAGAGCAGCTGATTTGTAATCAGCAGGTTAACGGTTCGAGTCCGTTTATCGGCTTATAGGATACAGTTTGGAAGTCAGACTGTATCATTTTTTATATGTAACTGTTCAAATCTATCTGGCTCTGAACAGTTACTTTTATATTTACGGTTTTTACAGGAGATTTTAATTGTATGGCTGAGCAATATAAAGATGTAGATGTGTATGAAGAGGAATATGAAGAAAATTCCGTTGATGAGCCTTATTACAGTTTTGCCTGGGTTTATGACACCTTCATGGATAATATCCCCTATGATGAATGGACAGAATATCTGGCAGGCCTTCTGAAAGAATATGGTGTTTCGCAGGGGCTGCTGCTGGATATGGGCTGCGGAACGGGAAGCGTTACGGAACGTCTTGCTTTGCGCGGGTATGATATGATTGGTATTGATAATTCAGAAGAAATGCTGATGGAAGCCAGAGATAAAATGCTGGAATCCGGTCAGGATATTTTATACCTGCTGCAGGACATGCGTTCCTTTGAACTGTATGGGACAGTGGCGGCAGCGGTCAGTATCTGCGATTCCATGAATTATATTCTGGAATCAGAAGATCTGGAGCAGGTTTTTCGTCTGGTGAACAATTATCTTGATCCGCAGGGTGTCTTTATATTTGATTTTAATACGCCGTATAAATATCAGGAAATCATCGGCAATCAGGTGATTGCCGAGAACAGAGAAGACTGCAGTTTTATATGGGAAAATACTTTTGATGAAGAGGCACAGGTGAATATTTATGATCTGACCATATTTATTCAGGATCAGGAAGATGGCAAGCTGTTTCGCCGTTATCAGGAAACACATTATCAGAAAGCATGGAAAACGGAAGATATGATCCGGGCTGCTGAAAGTGCCGGGATGAAAGTTCTTGCTGTATATGATGCTTTTACGCATGATACCCCGAAAACAGACAGTGAACGGCTGTATATGGTTGTACAGGAACAGGGAAAGAAATGACAGGACAGATACAGGGAGGCAGAATTATGAGTGATTATCTGGTAAGAGCAACAGCTGCGGATAACAGTATCCGGGCTTTTGCAGCAACAACAAAAGATCTGGTGGAACATGCAAGGCAGGTTCATAATACAAGTCCGGTGGCAACTGCAGCTTTGGGCAGATTGATGACAGCAGGTGTCATGATGGGAAGTATGATGAAGGGGGATGATGATCTCATTACACTCCAGATAAAAGGTGATGGTCCAATAGAAGGAATTGTAGTAACGGCGGACAGCCATGGCGGTGTGAAAGGATATGTATACAATCCTGAAGTATTAATTCACGCAAATGCAAAGGGTAAACTGGATGTGGCCGGAGCTGTGGGAAAGGGTGAACTGAGAGTAATCCGTGATACGGGTCTGAAAGATCCTTATGTGGGAACCATTGAACTGGTAAGCGGTGAAATTGCAGAAGATATTACCTATTATTTTGCAGCTTCAGAGCAGATTCCTTCGGCAGTGGCTCTGGGGGTTCTGATGGATCGTGCCAATTATGTAAAACAGGCGGGAGGACTTATCATTCAGCTGATGCCTTTCGCACCGGATGAACTGGTGGATAAGCTGGAGCAGAAAATTGCACAGATTACTTCACTGACATCACTTCTTGATCAGGGCATGACACCGGAGCAGATTCTGGAATTCGTGCTGGGTGATCTGGGACTGGAGATCATGGATAAAATGCCTCTGGAATTTTCCTGCAATTGTTCAAGAGAACGGGTGGAAAAGGCTGTGATCAGCACCGGTGCCGCAGAGATGCAGGATATGATTGATGAGGGGAAAACGATTGAGGTCAACTGCCATTTCTGCGGGAAAAAGTATGAATTTTCAGTGGAAGATCTGAAAGGGATGTTAAAAAGAGCAACCAGGCCCTAAGGTGATGATTGCAACTTTTGGGGGATTGCAGTACAATGTATAAAGAATGTGTAAAATGTGTAATCTGAAAGGAAATTAAATATGGATGCAAAAGAATTATCATTAAAAAAGCACTACGAATGGAATGGAAAGATTGAAGTGGTTTCCCGCTGTAAGGTGGAGTCCATGGAAGATCTTGCCGTAGCATATACTCCCGGTGTTGCACAGCCCTGTCTGGCCATTGCGGATGATAAGGAACTGTCATGGAAACTGACCAGGAGAAGCAATCTGGTCGCAGTGGTTACAGATGGATCTGCTGTACTTGGGCTCGGTAATATCGGTCCGGAAGCCGGTATGCCGGTTATGGAAGGAAAATGTGTACTGTTTAAGGAATTTGCGGATGTAGATGCCTTCCCTATTTGCATTGATTCGCAGGATGTAGATACAATTGTGGATACGGTTGCACTGATTTCCAAGAGTTTTGGCGGTATCAATCTGGAAGATATTGCGGCTCCCAGATGTTTTGAAATTGAGGAAAAACTGAAACAGCGCTGTGACATCCCTGTTTTTCATGATGATCAGCATGGTACGGCTATTGTTGTAGCTGCTGCGCTGTTAAATGCCATGAAAGTGACCGGCAGAAAGATGGGAACAGCCAAAATTGTGATCAATGGCGCAGGTGCAGCCGGAACAGCGATTGCAAAACTGCTGCTTCAGATGAATTTCGGTTCCATTACCATGTGCGACCGTTATGGCATTGTATGCTCAGGTGAAGACTGGCTGACTGATGCACAGGAAGAACTTGCTCAGGTTACCAATCTGGAACATCAAAAGGGACTTCTGGCAGACGCGGTAAAAGGTGCTGATATTTTTGTCGGCGTATCACGTCCCGGAATGCTGACAACAGAGATGGTAAGCACTATGGCAAAGGATTCCATTGTGCTGGCTATGGCCAATCCCGTACCGGAAATCATGCCCGATGAAGCGAAAAAGGGCGGTGCCAAAGTAGTTGGTACCGGAAGAAGTGATTTCCCCAATCAGATCAATAACGTTCTGATTTTCCCCGGACTGTTTAAAGGTGTTCTTTCAGTACGCGCCAGACAGATTACAGAAGAGATGAAGATCAGCGCAGCTTATGCGCTGGCAGGCATTGTATCAGAAGAGGAATTGTCGCCGGAATACATTATTCCCAATGCGCTGAATAAGAAAGTTGCAGAGAAGGTTGCGGAGGCGGTAGCCAGAACCGCAGTAGATTCCATGAAATAATGGACAGATATGGCAGGAGATCAGAATTATGGAGAGCAAGTGCGTGTTTCAAAAGTATCTGAATAATGCAAAAGGTCACCTTCGTGTGGTTCTGCATCACAAATGGGAAGTGCTGAAGGGATGTTTCAGAGTAGGGCTTTACCGGCAGGGTATTTTTCATGATCTGTCAAAGTTTTCTCCGACGGAATTCAGTGCAGGAATCCGGTATTTTCAGGGAACCCGCAGCCCCAATGCCATGGAACGCGAACTGTATGGATATTCCCGGGCATGGCTCCACCATAAAGGCCGCAATAAACATCATTTTGAGTACTGGACGGATGTTTCCGGTGATAGAAAGCACTGTCTGGAGGGCAAAAAGATGCCGCCCAGATATCTGGCCGAGATGGTGATGGACCGGATCGCTGCATCGAAAACCTATAAAGGAGATGCTTATACAGACCGGACAGCTTTGGAGTATCTTCTGCAGGGGAAGGATCAGGAACTGATGCATCCGGAAACCTACAGAGAACTGAAGAAAATTCTGACGATTCTTGCTGATCATGGGGAGAATGCAGCTTTTCGGTATGTACGCAGAATGCTGAAACGTAATTCCTACTGATTTTGTCCGTTCAGAGCCGGATAAAATTTCAAAAACAGTCTTAAAAATGCAGATATTATAAAATGCAGGCTTTTTACGTCTGTTTTATGGGATTTTGTCCGGCTCTGAACAGTTAATATTGCAGAAGTTTGAAAACCAGCAGCAGTTTCCGGGGGCGGGGACTCTGCTGGTTTTCAATTACTGCCGCAGAAATCTGCAGCCAGATTTTTTATGCTTTGCGGAACGTTGCACATTCGGTCTGTTCCATTTTTTTCGCACCGCTGCCGGCAATGCCGATTTTGCTGGCGGTACACATATTTGCTTTATTGTACATACATTTTGCTGCGTCGCAGGCTACTTCCAGTGATTCGTCGGGAGATTCATAGGAATTGCAGCAGCGGCCGCCTTTTTTTTCATCGAAGCTTGCACAGCAGGTGGATGAAGGCATGTCTGCATTTTCACCGTCTACCTGAATTTTTCCTTTACAGCAGTAATGGTCAGAGTTGTGGACACAGGTGTCAACACTGCATACTAATTTTGTCATAATTACCTCCAGAAATTAAAATGATTTCATTTAGCCGGCATGAGAAAAGTATGCCCGGGAAGAAAAAAATTATGTATTCGTTGCAAAAAATACAGACAAAAGTGGATTTTTTCGGTATACTATGCCTATATGATATTTATTTAACAACAGATGGCAGATTGTGGGCAGAATACATGTGACAGCTGCCTGTTCAGAGCCGGATAGATTTATACAGCAACAGGCAGCAATATACAATATGAAGAAAGGCGAGGGAGAAATATGTTTTCAGTTGATGATTATTTAAAAGAACAGAATGTGGATGCGGGGCTGATAGAGGATCTGAGACAGTTCCGGGCAAAATATGATGTTGCGGAGGAGGTTCGCGACCGCGTGATCGAGCCGACGATTCCTTTTTACGGGCGGGAGATTCTGGAGATGGCTATTTCGGCTTTGCTGCAGGGGGAAAATCTGCTGCTGTCCGGTGCGAAAGCTACAGGTAAGAATGTTTTATGTGAAAATCTGGCCTATATGTTTGGAAGACCTTCCTATAATATATCATTTCATGTCAATACAGACAGTGCTGCTTTGATCGGCACGGATACATTCCGGAATAATGAAGTGGTGCTCCGTAAGGGGCCTGTTTATCAGTGTGCTGATATGGGTGGATTTGGTGTATTTGATGAGATCAATATGGCCAAGAATGATGCGGTTTCCGTGCTGCATGCTACACTGGATCACCGGAGAATTATTGACGTACCGGGGTACAATAAGATCAGGGTTCATGAAGCAGCCCGTTTTATCGGTACCATGAATTACGGTTATGCAGGTACCAGAGAACTGAATGAGGCTCTTGTTTCCCGGTTTATGGTGATCGATATGCCTGCGCTGACGGAGGACACGCTGGAATTTCTGCTGACAAAGATGTTCCCCGATATGACAGACAATGCAAAAGAACAGTTTACAGGCCTTTTTATGGATATGCAGACAAAGGCATACAATGGTGAGATTTCCACAAAGCCGCTGGATCTGCGCGGACTGATGTCTGCAATCCGGACCATCCGTTCGGGGCTGGCTCCTTCCGCGGCGGTGAGGATGGGTATTACCAATAAGAGTTTTGATGTATTTGAACGGGAAATCATTGACGATATTGTAATGACGAGGGTTCCTTCCACCTGGACAAGAGCGGATATTTTCCAGTCATAAGGGGGTGTATCTGTGGCAAGAAATTATAAAGCGCCTTATCTGGAGGATGAGGCGAAGGATGAATATTCTCTGGAGCTGCAGAACCGCATGAAAAACCTGATGTGGACGGTCAGCGGAGATTATACCCTTGACGTGAAGCTGGATCTGGAAAGCTATAAAAAGTCAAAATATATTACGATTTATGATGCGGTAAAACAGGGGGCATTTGCCAGGTTTTTCGACATGGAAGAGCTTTCCATGTACATTGTGAAGAAAATCTATCTGTCTGCCCAGCAGGCACCTCTGATGGAGCTGGCGCAGCTGTGTGTGGATGAAGCTTCTTATCCGCTGATTACGAGAGAACGTTCCGGGGTGGAAGAAATCCGCAGACGGGCCTTTCAGGATATGCTGGAGCATCAGTCGGTCCGCATGAGTGCCTCTTTCTTTGGACAGGTTAAATTTTATATTCTGAAGATGTTTCTCAGCGGGGAAAGTACGCTCACAACAGAGCGCATCCAGTCGGTGATCAACCGGATCATGAATCTGCGCCATGCGGAAAATACCATGGACATCATCCGAACCATTGATCAGATTTATAATGGGATTATTGATCAGACTTTCGAGGAAAAGCACGGGACTCTTGAGGAAGTACTGGCTGTTTCCATGGAGGAACTTCAGGAATTTAACTGGCAGGATTACCTGGATGAAGAGAGCTTGCAGGATGTGCTGAAGCAGTATATGAACTCCATGACCAGCAGCGATATTGAGAAGGTGGATATGCGCGACCGTCCCAAAAGGGAGGCTTCCGGCAACGGACCGAGGGTGCGGATTCTGGATGATGAGGCCCTGAAAAAGGTTTATGACTATGTGGAGCTGAATCACGGGATTTCCTATATGTCCATCCGGGAGCAGGAACAGCTGAATTATCAGCTGTGCAGGGGCGCTCATGAAGACTGCTCTCTGTATTACACGGATGGAATTCTTCATCATCCGGCCAAGATCAATTATCAGTACAAATATGCGCAGCTGCAGCTTTCCAAGAATAAACGGTTTTATCACGAGAATCACCGGATCATCAAGAGAAATATTGAGATGCTGACGGAGATGCTTCGAAAATCCCTGATCATGCGCAATGAGGATGATCTGTGCAAAAGTTCTTCCGGTATTCTTGTTCCTTCCAGACTTTGGAAGCTGGGACGGACGGAGGATACCAAGCTTTTTAATAAAGTCATCAAAAAGGACACCTCGGATTTTGTGGTGGATATTCTGATCGATTCCAGCGGTTCCCAGTCCTCCAGACAGGCGCAGGTAGCTGTTCAGGGCTATATGATCAGTGAGGCGCTGAGCAACATCGGAATCCCACACCGGGTAGTCGGCTTCTGTACGTTCTGGGATTATACGATCATGCGTCGGTTCCGGGATTATGATGATGACAGAAGCATGAATCAGCGGATCTTTGAGTTTATGGCATCGTCCAATAACCGGGACGGACTGGCTGTCCGGGCGACTTATGATAAGCTGATGAAACGGGAAGAGCCCAATAAGGTACTGATCGTACTCAGCGATGGAAGACCCAATGATCAGAAAGTGAACCGTCCGGGCAGCAGAAATCCCCGCCTGTATGAAGGTGAATTTGCCGTGAGAGATACCGCCTTTGAAGTACGCTGGGCAAGAGCGCTGGGGATTTCGGTGCTGGGCGTATTTGCGGGTGAGGACGAGGATCTGGGAGCTGAAAAGAAGATCTTCGGCAAGGATTTTGCATTTATCCGGAATATCGGAAGCTTCTCCAATGTGGTGGGAACTTATCTGAAGCGGCAGCTGGAGGAGGACATGTAGTTGCTGTTCCGAGCCGGGCAGATATGCTGCGCCGAGGAAACACACAGTGTTTTCGAGGTTGGCTCTGAACAGTTACAGAAAAATTCAAATTTTCCCTTGACAGAAGACCTGCTCTGTGCTATAGTTATAAACGCTGTGAAACAACAAAGTAGAGTATCCACTCTCACCTTAGCACGATTTAAGTGACTCGGGTTTATATGCTTTTGATATTAACGAAGTATAAAGTGGATAGTCTGCCTGTCCACTTTTTTTATTGCAGCTTCTGATGCAGTAGAAAAAGGGCAGCAGAGAAGATCGTCAAAAGTATGGAATTTGGAGGTGCTTGACCATTAGCGAATTAATGATTAATGAACAGATCAGAGATAAAGAAGTTCGTCTGATCGGAACAGATGGTGAACAGCTTGGCATTATGTCAGCAAAGGAAGCTATGAAACTGGCTATGGAAGCAGATCTTGATCTGGTAAAGATTGCTCCCGGTGCACAGCCGCCTGTATGCAAGATCATTGATTACGGCAAATACAGATACGAGCTTGCAAGAAGAGAAAAGGAAGCAAAAAAGAAACAGAGAACCATCGAAATCAAGGAAGTTCGTCTTTCTCCCAATATTGATGAGAACGATTTGAACACCAAGGCAAGTGCTGCCAGAAAGTTCATTACCAAAGGAAATAAGGTTAAGGTAACTTTACGTTTCCGCGGCCGTGAGATGAGCCATGTTGCTCAGTCCAGACATATTCTTGACGATTTTGCTGCCAAACTTACGGATATCGCCGTAGTCGATAAGCCGTCCAAGATGGAAGGCAGAAGCTTAGTCATGTTCCTGACAGAAAAACGTTAGTAAGAAAAAGTTAAGGAGGACACAACAATGCCTAAAATGAAAACCAGCAGAGCAGCTGCAAAGCGTTTTAAAAAGACCGGATCCGGTGAATTAAAGAGAAATAAAGCTTACAAGAGCCATATCCTGACCAAGAAGTCAGCTAAGAGAAAGAGAAATCTTAGAAAATCTACAGTTACTGATTCAACAAATGCAAAAGTAATGAAGAAAATCTTACCTTATCTGTAATTTACAGTAAGGCAGAACTGACATTTTAACAGGAGGAATATCGAAATGGCAAGAGTAAAAGGCGGAATGAACGCTAAGCAGAAACATAATAAAGTATTAAAACTTGCAAAAGGTTATAGAGGAGCACGCTCCAAACAGTATAGAGTAGCTAAACAGTCTGTAATGAGAGCTTTAACTTCTTCTTATGCAGGCAGAAAAGAAAGAAAGAGACAGTTCAGACAGTTATGGATCGCACGTATCAACGCTGCTGCACGTCTGAACGGCTTAAGCTACAGCAAATTCATGTACGGCCTGAAGCTGGCTAACATCACTATGAACAGAAAGATGCTGGCTGAAATGGCAGTGAATGATCCTGCAGGTTTCGCACAGTTAGCAGAAACAGCAAAATCCAAATTAGCTTAATGTCTGGTGAAGGTGTACATTAACCGGACGGAGTATATAAGCAATCATTTGGGATCGTAAAAGGCATTTTTTACTTCGGAAGCAGTGAAATATCATTGCTTCCGGAACTGTTTCAATAATATCAACAATTCAAAAAACTTTTTACAAAAAGTGCTTGACAGAGAACCATCTTTCATGTATAATGTGTGATGTTCGATGCGAGAGCATCATGTTTCGGAGCGTGGCTCAGTTTGGTAGAGCGTCCGGTTAGGGACCGGGAGGTCGCAGGTTCGAATCCTGTCGCCCCGATTGACAGAAAGCGAAAGCTGGAAGTCAGGGATGTGCCAGTAGCTCAGCTGGATAGAGCAACGGCCTTCTAAGCCGTGGGTCAGGGGTTCGAATCCCTTCTGGCACGTTAGTCAGCAACGGCTGATTTAATTGAATAGTTACATCTCGGAGCGTGGCTCAGTTTGGTAGAGCGTCCGGTTAGGGACCGGGAGGTCGCAGGTTCGAATCCTGTCGCCCCGATTGACAGAAGGTGAAAACCGGAAGTCAGAGATGTGCCAGTAGCTCAGCTGGATAGAGCAACGGCCTTCTAAGCCGTGGGTCAGGGGTTCGAATCCCTTCTGGCACGTAGAAACAGTCGCAGGAATGCGGCTGTTTTTTTGTAACTGTTCAGAGCCAAGCAGATTCATACGATAGCAGGCTACGAGTGCCTGCATTCACGAGCCTGTTATTGGATGAATCTATTTGGCGGATACGACACACCGAGGAAACACAAAGTGTTTTCGAGGTTGGCTCTGAACAGTATCGAAGGTAATCCATTTCATGCACGTTTTGTAGCGTCGAATGAATAAATAGCACAAAAAAAGACTGGATTGTTTGTATTTTTACCATAAGATTGACAATGCTTTGAGAAGTAGTTATAATGTTTTTGTGCAAATACGGGGAAGCAGGTGAGAATCCTGCACAGTGCCGCTGCTGTATGAGAAGAATCGGGGAGCAAGAACCACTGGGAAACCGGGAAGGGGCTTTCTGATGATGAGGCTCAAGTCAGAATATCCGTTTATGACACATGATCTACGAGTCATAGCATCATGGTCGATTTCAAAAGTACATCATGAAAGATAAAAGGCAGGGAATCTGTTTCTGCCTGAAGCAGGATGTATGGCGTTGTGAATGATACGGGGATGCTGAATGCAGCATCCCTTTTGTTTTTATCGGAAGAAAAAAAGAGCAGGATGGCGGCGCTGTTGCCGCAGCTGCCGTTTACTATATGTTCAGGAGGAAGCAGATGTGGAGCACAGAACAGGTATAGAAGATTGTTATGTGATTAAAAATAATAAGAAGCTGAGGATGGGCTATACGACCGGTTCCTGTGCAGCAGGTGCGGCAAAGGCAGCCGCGTGGATGCTTCTAAACGGGCAGGAAATCGACACGGTTTCACTGGTGACGCCCAAAGGCATTGAGCTGAGTCTGGAACTGTTTGATATTGACAGGAAAGATAACTGTGTTTCCTGTGCGGTACGTAAGGATGGAGGCGATGACCCTGATGCCACCAATGGAATCCTGGTGTATGCCAGAGTTGAAAAATCTCCGGAGCCGGGAATTCTGATCGACGGAGGAGAAGGAGTGGGCCGGGTGACAAAGCCCGGGCTGGAACAGCCGGTGGGAAGCGCAGCTATTAACCGGGTCCCCCGTTTGATGATCCGCCAGGGACTCGAGGAGATCTGTGAAGCGGCCGGATATACAGGAGGGATTTCTGTTGTGATTTCCATACCGGGGGGCGCAGCCATTGCACAGAAGACATTTAATCCCAGACTGGGAATTCTCGGCGGTATTTCCGTGCTGGGAACCAGCGGAATTGTGGAGCCCATGAGCGAAGCGGCGCTGATCCGCAGCATTCAGGTGGAGATGAATATGCTGACGGCTGCCGGCGCACAGTATCTGCTGATCACCCCGGGAAATTACGGCCAGACTTTTGTGAGAGAACAAATGCATCTTGATCTGGATCAGGCCATGAAATGCAGTAATTTCGTGGGAGAAACCATTGACATGGCAGTGGAAAGCGGTGTTAAGGGAATTCTGTTCGTAGCTCATATCGGCAAATTTATCAAGGTGGCGGGGGGAATTATGAATACCCATTCCCGCTGTGCGGACAGCCGGGCAGAGCTGATGACTGCATTTGCTTTGCGGGCAGGGGCAACGCTTGAGCAGGCGAAGGCGCTTCTGGACACACTGACCACGGAGGAAGCAGTCACGCTTCTGGAACAGTACGGGCTGAAAGAAGCAGTGATGCCTCTGATTGCAGAAAAGATCATTTACTATCTGGATCATCGGGCATACGGAAAGCTGGAGTTCGGCCTGGTGCTGTTTTCCAACGAGCACGGTCTTCTGGCCATGACAGATAATGTTCAGGAGATGATCGGAAAACTGGAAACAGGCGGCAGATCAGAGTGATCAGAAAGCCGGAAATAAGCAGCAGATCAGAGTGATCAGAAAGCTGAGAATAAACAGCAGATCAGAGTGGCAGGAAAGCTGTCAAAAAAGGCAGCAGATCAGAATGACAGGAAAGCTGTCAAAAAAGGCAGCATTTCATATAAAAGCAACATAGCAGAAAAGGAGACTTTTACGATGAAAGGAATTTTGTATGGCGTGGGAATCGGCCCCGGGGATCCGGAGCTGCTGACCCTGAAGGCAGTACGCATTATAAAAGAAAGTCCGGTCATTGCGGTGCCGGGCAAAGTGAAGGAAGATACGGTGGCTTATAAAATTGTGAAACAGGCCATTCCGGAGCTGGATGAAAAGGAATTTCTGGCGGTTGATATGCCCATGACGAAGGATAAGGCCATGCTGGAAAAGAGTCATGATGAAGGTGCCGATGCGGTATGCAGGATTCTGGAGAGCGGCCGCAATGTGGCTTTCCTGACGCTGGGAGATCCTACAGTATATTCCACTTATCTTTATGTGCATAAAAGGGTTCTGGCAGGAGGATATGATGCGGAAATTATCAGCGGCATCACTTCTTTCTGTGCCGTTTCCGCCAGACTGAATACGGGTCTGGTGGAGAAAGCGCAGCCGCTGCATGTGATTCCCGCTTCCTATCAGATTGAAGATGCTCTGAAGCTTCCCGGTACCAAAGTGCTGATGAAGGCAGGGAAAAAGATGGGCAAAGTAAAGGAAGTCCTTCGGAATACGGGATGCGAGGGCATGATGATCGAAAACTGCGGCATGCCCGGTGAGAAGATTTACCGCAGCATTGATGAAATCAATGAAAATGCAGGATATTATTCATTAGTAATTATAAAGGAGAAGAACGATGATTAAATTTGTAGGTGCTGGTTCCGGTGCGCCGGATCTGATTACGGTAAGAGGTATGAAGCTGCTTCAGGAAGCGGATGTGATCATTTATGCAGGTTCTCTGGTGAATCCACAGCTGCTGGAGTACAAAAAAGAAGAATGTCAGGTGTATAACAGTGCGTACATGACGCTGGAAGAGGTTCTGGAGGTTATGTACCGCGCGGAAGAAAAGGGACTGCTGACAGTCCGTTTACATACCGGTGATCCCTGCCTGTACGGTGCGATCCGTGAACAGATGGATGAGCTGGACAAGAAGGGAATCGAGTATGATTCCACACCCGGAGTCAGCTCCTTCTGCGGCGCTGCTTCTGCCCTGAATCTGGAGTATACGCTGCCGGATGTTTCCCAGAGTGTGATCATCACACGTATGGCAGGAAGAACTCCGGTTCCGGAAAAGGAAGAAATCGCTTCCCTTGCTGCACATCAGGCGACTATGGTTGTATTTTTAAGTACCGGTATGCTGGAAAAACTGTCAGAACGCCTGATCGAGGGCGGTTATACGGCTGATACGCCTGCGGCAATCGTTTACAAGGCAACCTGGGAGGATGAAAAAACAGTTGTCTGCACAGTGGGAACACTGGCAGAGTCTGCACGGAAAAATAATATTACAAAGACTGCGCTGATGATCATCGGCGACGTGGTTTCCCACAGCCATTACAGCCGTTCGGAATTATACAATCCCGCTTTTACAACGGAATTCAGGAAAGCGAGTAAATAGAACATGAAAATTTCCTGTATCAGCTTTACTGCCAACGGAAGCCGGATCAACCGGCGGCTGGAGCAGTGGTTTCAGGAACAGGGACAGGAATGTGACTGCCGGGCGCTGGCACGGTATGCAGAGGATGCAGGTGTCAGACCGCTGGAGAGCAGTTTCAGGGACTGGTGCCGTGACCGTTTTCACAGCTCTGATGTACTGATTTTTATCAGCGCGGCGGGAATTGCCGTGCGGGGAATCGCTCCGTGGGTGGCGGATAAAAAAACAGATCCGGCGGTGCTGGTGATCGATGAGCAGGGAAATTATGTCATTTCACTGCTTTCAGGCCATATAGGCGGGGCCAATGAAATGACGCTGCAGGTTGCCCGGGTTCTGGGGGCGGTACCGGTGATTACCACAGGTACGGATGTGAACCATACATTTGCCGTGGATGTTTTTGCGGCTAAAAATCATCTTTTTATAGAGGATATGCAGCTGGCAAAGAAAATGGCGGCTGCCCTGATCGATAAAAAGCAGGTGGCATTCGCCAGTGAACTGCCGGTGAAGGGAAAGATACCTTCTGCGCTGCAGTGCAGTGATGGGAATCTGGGAATCTGCGTGACAGTTCACCGGGCGGGCAGCAGGGAAGGGAATCCTTTTTCCGAAACGCTTCGTTTGATTCCTGCCTGTCTGTATCTGGGAATCGGCTGTCGGAGGGATACGCCCTGCGAGCTGATTGAAAAAAAGGTGAGTCAGGTGATGGATGCATGCGGGCTGGACTGGCACGCGGTGTCAGGAGTGGCCAGCATAGACCTGAAAAAGGAAGAGGCCGGGCTGAAGCAGTTCTGCCGGAACCATGAACTGCCCTTTACGGTTTATACGGCAGAGGAATTAAACGCAGTGGAAGGGGAATTTACTCCTTCCTGTTTTGTGGGAAGTATAACCGGCGTTGATAATGTTTGTGAACGGGCGGCTGCCAGAAACTGTATGGAGACGGGCCGCTATCGGATGATTCAGAAAAAAACGGTAGGCGACGGCGTGACCGTGGCCATTGCCATGGAAGACAGGAGTGTTGAAATTGAATAAAATATATGTAGTGGGCATTGGCCCCGGTGAATATGAACAGATGACGATTAAAGCAGCCAATGTGCTGAAAAGCTGTGATACCATTATCGGATATACCGTATATGTAAAGCTGGTGGAAGAATACTTCCCCGGAAAAGAGTTTCTGACGACGCCCATGAAAAAGGAAGTGGACCGCTGTGTGCTGGCTTTTGAGGAAGCCATGAAGGGAAAAACAGTGGCCATGATCTGCAGCGGAGATGCAGGCGTGTACGGCATGAGCGGTCTGATGTATGAGATCGGAACCCGTTATCCGGATGTGGAAATTGAAGTGGTATGCGGTGTTACAGCTGCCATCGGCGGTGCCGGTGTGCTGGGCGCTCCTCTGATCCATGATTTCTGCGTGATCAGCCTGAGCGATCTGCTGACTCCCTGGGAAAAGATTGAAAAACGTCTTTTAAGCGCATCGGAAGCGGATCTGAGCATTGTACTTTACAATCCTTCCAGCAAAAAACGCCACGATTATCTGCAGAAGGCCTGTGATCTGATGATGCAGTTCAAATCTCCCGATACGGTATGCGGTACTGTGGTAAATATCGGCAGAGAAGGTCAGAGCGGTACGGTTATGACGCTGAAGGAACTGCGCGATACGCAGGTGGATATGTTTACTACCGTATTTATCGGTAATTCCCAGACAAAAAATGTGAACGGCAAAATGGTAACGCCCAGAGGATATAAGAATGTATAAAGTGCTTGTTTTTGCAGGGACCATCGAAGGGCGGTCCACGGCAGAATATCTGGCAGGGGCAGGTGTTCCCGTACTGGTCAGCGTGGCAACGGAGTACGGCGCATCCCTGATGAAGGAATCGGATTGCCTGCAGATCAGCAGCAGGAGGCTGGATGAGGCGGAAATGGCTGGATTGATACAGGCAGACGGCTGTGAACTGGTGATTGATGCCACCCATCCTTATGCGGCAGAGGTTTCCGTCAATATCCGGAGGGCCTGTGAAAAGACGGGAAAAGAATATATCCGGCTTCTTCGGGCTTCGGAGGAAACATTGGTTTCGGGCGGTCAGGAGAGCTGCTGTATTGCCATGGATTCCGTGCAGGAAGCAGTAGAATACCTGAAGCAGACAGAAGGCAGGGTGCTGATTACCACGGGAAGCAAAGATCTGGCAGCTTATACGGAAATACCGGATTTCGCAGAGAGACTGTATCCGCGCTTTCTCCCGGCACCCGGTGCGGTGGAAAAATGTCTGGAACTTGGCTACCGGCAGAAAAATCTGATCTGCATGCAGGGTCCCTTTTCTGTGGAAATGAACAGGGCCATGCTGAAACAGACAGGTGCTTCATGGATGGTTACAAAGGAATCGGGGAAAGCCGGCGGATTTGTGGATAAGGTAAAAGCAGCCCGGGAGGCCGGTGCAAGGCTTCTGGTCATCGGGCGTCCCGTTGTGGAAAACGGCCTGTCCGGGGAGCAGGTCTGTGCACTTCTGGCAGAACGCTTCGGCATTGAGCAGGTCTGCACGGAGCAGGAGAAAGAGGCGCCGCAGTCAGGAAAACTGCCGGATACAGCGCCTCGACAGAAGACAGATGGAATGCTGCAGACAGATGACATGCCTCAGTCGGAAGGGGAATTTACCGGGAAACGTCAGGTGACGTTAATCGGCATCGGCATGGGCAGTGCTTCCAATATGACCATTGAAGCCATGAAGGACTGCGAGGAAGCCGATGCGATTCTGGGCGCTTCCCGTATGCTGGAGTGCTGCAGTCATCTGGATAAGCCTGTATTTGCAGCGTATAAGGATGAGGAACTGAAAGCCTGGCTGGATGCGCATCCTGCGTACCGGAAAGCAGTGATTCTGCTGTCAGGCGACATCGGTTTTTACAGCGGTGCCAAAAAACTGATCGGCAGGCTGGAGCCGGATTATGAGGTGAAGACCAGAAGCGGCATTTCCTCTGTGGTGTATTTCTGCGGGAAGCTGAAAACCTCATGGGAAGATGTGAAGCTGATGAGTCTTCACGGCAAAAGCGGAAATCTGACAGCGGCAGCTGCACGTTATAAAAAAGTATTTTCTCTGATCGGAGGAAAAAACGGCGTTTCCGAAGCGTGCCGTATGCTGACGGAATATGGACTGGGCAATGTAAAAGTGTCCGTGGGAATCAGACTGTCCTACCCGGACGAACAGATTCTGGTGGGAACGGCACAGGAACTGGCGGAGAAATCGCTGGGCGGTCTCAGTGTGATCCTGGTGGAGAATCCGGAAGCAGGACAGATGCCGGTAACTCACGGTATTGAGGATGACGCATTTATCCGGGCAAAGGTTCCCATGACAAAAAGCGAGGTGCGCAGTATTTCTCTTTCGAAGCTGCAGCTGCATGACGATTCGGTTATGTACGATGTGGGGGCCGGTACCGGCTCTGTTTCCATTGAGGCGGCGCTGCAGTCGCCGGAAGGATACGTCTATGCCATTGAGAAAAAGGAAGAAGCCTGTGCGCTGATCGAGGAAAACAAGCGGAAATTCCATGCTGCCAACATTGAGGTGGTTTCCGGTCTGGCACCGGAAGCGCTGACGGATCTGCCGGTGCCTACCCATGCATTTATCGGAGGTTCTTCCGGCAATATGAAGGAGATTCTGGAGCTTCTGCTTCGGAAAAATCCCCGTATCCGTGTGGTGATCAACTGTATTGCGCTGGAATCCGTATCAGAAACGCTGGACTGTGTGAAATCCCTTCCGGTTTGTGATGTGGACATCATCCATGTAAGCAGCGCCCGTTCCAGAGAACTGGGCAGATACCACATGATGACCGGAATGAATCCCATTTACATTGTCTCTTTTACCGGAGCAGCCGAAACAAAAGCTGAGGAAAACAAAGCAGTGGAAAATAAAGCTGCGGCGGATACCGAAATCAAAAGAGAAAAGGGGGCGGTTCAATGAGTTATCCAAGAATATTGATCGGTGCCGTTTCCAGCGGAAGCGGCAAAACCATGATCACCTGCGGCATCCTGCAGGCATTTGTCAACCGGGGACTGAAAACCGCTTCTTTTAAATGCGGACCGGATTATATTGACCCCATGTTTCATGCAAAAGTCATTGGAACGCGTTCCAAAAATCTGGATACATTTTTTGCAGGGGAAAATGATACCCGTTATCTGTTTGCAAAGGAAGCAGACGGGATGGATATTTCTGTGATGGAAGGCGTCATGGGATATTATGACGGAGTGGGCGGAACCACCTTTCAGGCCGGCGCTTATGATCTGGCCAGAGTGACCGATACACCGGCTGTTCTGATCGTGGATACCAAGGGTATGAGCCTGTCAGTGGCGGCGCTGGTAAAGGGATTTGCGGAGTTTGTACCGCAGTCCCATATAAAAGGCGTGATTCTCAACAGGATGTCTCCCATGCTTTATCCGAAGATCAAGGAGCAGGTAGAGAAGCTTACCGGGGTACATGTATACGGATATGTACCGGTAATCAGTGATTTTGTCATTGAAAGCCGGCATCTGGGGCTGGTGCTTCCCCATGAAGTGGAGGAACTGGAGCGGAAACTGAACGGTCTGGCCGGTATTCTGGAGGATACGCTGGAGCTGGATGGATTGCTTGCCCTTGCGCACACTGCGTCGGACCCTGTTTACACGGTACCCTGCCTGCCTCAGGTTTCCTTTGCGGAAAAACCGAGAGTCGGCGTGGCCATGGATGAGGCTTTCTGTTTCTATTATAAAGACAATCTGGAACTGCTGGAGGAACTGGGAGCGGAGCTGGTGGAATTTTCACCGGTTCACGACCGTGCGCTTCCGGAGGGAATCAACGGTCTTCTTCTGGGAGGGGGATATCCGGAGTTGTTTGCAGAGCAGCTCAGTAACAATCAGACGATGCTTCAGTCCGTGAAATCCGCCATCGAAGGCGGCATGCCCTGTCTGGCCGAATGCGGCGGGTTTATGTATCTGCACAATCGGCTGGAAGATATGAATGGACAGATGCATTCCATGGCAGGTGTGATCGACGGCGATGTATTCCGTACACCGAAGCTGAAACGGTTCGGGTACGTAACCGTTACTGCGCAAAAGGAATGTCTGTGCGGGGCAGCGGGAACGTCGTTCCGCGCCCATGAATTCCATTATTTTGAAAGTACAGCCTGTGGGGATGGTTTTCATGCAGAAAAGCCTGCAGGAAAACGCGGCTGGGACTGCATGCAGTGCAGCGGCAGTCTTCAGGCAGGATTTCCACATCTATATTATTATTCTAATCCACAGGCAGCTGCAGAATTTCTCATGCGCTGCGGTGATGGAAGGAGGCGGAACTGATTTATGAATCTGCAGGAAACAATCAAAGCAATCGGTCCTCTGGATCAGGAAGCCATGAAAGCCAGTGAGGCGAGATGGAACAGTATTGCCAAACCGCTGTATGCGTTCGGAGAATTTGAACCCATGACGATCCGTATGGCGGGTATTACAGAGAATCCGGAGATTCTTGTAGATAAAAAAGCGCTGGTGATCATGTGTGCCGATCACGGCGTGCTGGAAGAGGGCGTCAGCCAGTCCAATGCGGAGATCACAGCGGTGATGACCGAAGGATTTACCCGCATGGAATGCAGCGCCAGCGTCATGGCCGATATGGCCGGAGTGGACCTGTTTCCGGTGGATATCGGAGTGGCAAGAGATGTGATCCCGGAGGTCATCAACCGGAAAATTGCCTACGGTACGAAAAATATGGCGAAGGAACCGGCCATGACCCGGGAACAGGCCGTAAAATCCATTGAAGTCGGCATCGAAATGGTGGAAATGCTGAAGCAAAAAGGATATCAGATTCTCTGTGTGGGAGAGATGGGAGTGGGCAATACTACAGCCAGCTCTGCCATGGCTTCTGTGTTTCTCCATGTCCCTGTTGCTTCGGTAACGGGACGCGGCTCCGGTCTGAAGGCGGAGGGACTGGCACATAAGACAAAGGTGCTGGAGAAAATTGTGGCCTCTTATACGTTTGATGAGAACGATCCTCTGGATGTTCTCACAAAGGTGGGCGGTTTTGAAATCGGCGGCATGGCGGGTCTTTATCTGGGAGCAGCAGCCAACCGGATACCTGTAGTGGCGGACGGCGTCATTTCCTGTGTGGCAGCTCTGCTGGCCTGCAGGCTGGCTCCTGCTGCAAAGGACTACATATTTGCCTCTCATCTGTCAAAAGAACCGGCAGGAAAGCTTCTGCTGGATGCTCTTGACCTGCAGCCCTGTCTCACCTGCGGCATGCATCTGGGAGAGGGAACCGGTGCAGTGGCACTGATGCCGGTTCTGGATCTGGCTCTGGGGGTCTATCACCGCATGAGTACATTTACCGATGTGGATATTATGACATATGAGCCTTACGAAGAAGACGATGACAAAAAAGCATAGAAAAAGGAGGCGGCGGGAATGCTGGCATTGATTACAGGCGGCAGCGGCAGCGGAAAATCCGCCTATGCGGAAGCTCTGTGCGTCAGGCTGCAGCAGGAAAGGCAGGAAACGCCCATGGTGTATATTGCCACCATGTATCCTTTTGATGAGGAATCCTGGCGGAAAATAGACCGCCACAGAGAGCTTCGTAAAAATAAAAATTTTGATACAGTTGAATGCTTTACGGGATTGAAAAATGTGCAGCTGAAGGAACATGATACGACGGTGCTTCTGGAGTGCATGTCCAATCTGACTGCCAATGAAATGTATCAGGAAGGAGGAGCGGGAAACCGTACCGTGGAGGAAATCTGTGCGGGACTTGATCATTTGATCCGTCAGTCAGCCGATGTGGTGGTGGTTTCCAACGAAATCTTTTCCGACGGAATCGAATATGATCCCGAGACCGTGCGCTACCAGCAGTATCTGGGAGAAATCAATCAGTATATTGCCAAAAAGGCTGATCTGGTAGTGGAGGTCGTCTACGGCATTCCGCTGATACACAAAGGGGAGGTACCGGTATGATCCGACAGTTATGGAACGGTTTTAAAATTTCATTTGCCATGTATTCCAGAATTCCCGTTCCGGAAGCGGACTGGACAGATGACAACATGAAGTACAGCATGTGCTTTTTTCCGCTGGTGGGCGCTGTGATCGGGGCAGTTATGTACGGATGGTACTGTCTGTGCGGACTGCTTCCCTTCGGAAATACATTTCAGACAGCGGTATACCTGATCATTCCGGTGATCATCAGCGGAGGGATCCATATGGATGGTCTGCTGGATACGGCGGATGCGTTAAGCTCCTGGCAGACCATGGAGCGCAGACTGGAGATCCTGAAAGATTCCAACTCCGGCGCATTTGCTATTATTACGGGACTGGTGTATTTTATCCTTTACTTTGGCGTGATGTCCGAGGTCGACGGCCGCTCCATCGGTGTAATCTGCATCAGTTTTGTTTTATCCAGAAGCCTGAGCGGCTACTCGGTGGTGACTTTCAAAAAAGCAAGAAATACGGGACTTGCAGTGGCGTTTGCCAATCCGGCTCAGAAAAAAGCGGTTCAGATCACCATGATCGTGTTCATCGCAGTCTGCGCGGCAGCTGTTTTATGGATCAATCCGCTGCCGGGACTGGGGATTCTCGCGGGAGCCGCTTTGGTATTTGGCTATTACCGCTGGATGTCCATGCATTATTTCGGCGGCATTACCGGAGATCTGTGCGGATTTTTTACGCAGATTTCCGAACTGGTCATGGCGCTGGCCGCTGTGGTGATATCTGGATTGCTGCTCTGATACCTCTCAGGGAGGTTTTGAATCATGGAAGACCGGGTCCGCGAAGGCCCGGTCGGGAAAGGGAGTGAACGTATGAAAATGATCATCGGCGGAGTATTTCAGGGAAAGAAAGAATTTGCCTGCCGACTGACGGGATTGGATCTGAAACAGGCGGCAGACGGCATGACCTGTGAATACGACAGCATTTTTCAGGTGCCTATGATCTATCATTTTCATGAATATATCAAAAGAAGAATGAAAGAGGGGCTGCCGTACAAAGAGCTGGCCGGAGAACTGATCCGCAGAAACCCGGAACTGGTTATTGTAACCAATGAACTGGGATACGGCGTGGTACCGGTGGATGCTTTTGACCGGCAGTACCGGGAGGATGTGAGCCGCCTCTGCTGCGGGCTGGCAGAGGCTTCCGATGAGGTATGGCGGGTCTGCTGCGGAATCGGCACCTGCATAAAAGGGGAGAAATTATGAAAATACAGATGTATCTGATCCGTCACGGAAAAACACAGGGAAATCTGGAAAAGCGTTACGTGGGCACAACGGATGAACCGCTCTGCGAAGAAGGCAGGGAGATGATCCGAAGCTATGCGCAGGCAGGGCTTTATCCCAAGGTGCAGGCGGTATTTACCAGTCCCATGAAACGCTGCAAACAGACGGCAGCCCTGATTTATCCGGAATTGAACAGCCAGATCATTACAGGAATTGAAGAAACCGATTTCGGGATTTTTGAGTATAAAAATTACGAGGAACTGTGTCATGAACCGGTGTACCAGCAGTGGATCGACAGTAATGGAACCATGGCGGTACCCGGAGCGGAATCTTCGGAAACTTTCAGCAGACGTCTGCGCATCGGATTTATGAAAATGATGCAGGCCTGCGAGGAACAGCATATTGAGACGGCGGCCTGTGTGGTACATGGCGGCGTCATTATGGAATTCATGCAGATGTACGGAATTCCGAGGGAAGATTATTATTACTGGCAGGTAAAAAACGGCTGCGGTCTGGCAGCGGAAGTGGAGATTGAACATGAAAATTTCGTTATTAGCTTTAGGGATTGGATTCGTCCTTGACCTGATTCTGGGAGATCCTCAGGGCATGTGGCATCCCATCCGGGTGATCGGCTGGTGGATCAGTGTCTGTGAAAAGGGAATCCGGAAAATTGTCCCTGATACGGAAAAAGGGCTGCTTGCAGGCGGCGTACTGCTGGTGATTCTGGTAACGGGATTTTCTACAGCTGTACCGGTTATTCTGCTCTGGGCAGCACATCAGATATCTCCCTGGCTCCGTCTGATACTGGAAAGCATCATGTGCTATCAGCTGCTGGCAACAAAATCTCTGAAAACAGAGAGTATGAAGGTTTATAAAGAACTGGTAAAGCCCGATCTGAAGGGCGCACGCTATGCCGTGTCCATGATCGTGGGACGGGATACCGAGCGGCTGACAGAGGAAGGTGTAGCCAAAGCAGCAGTGGAAACGGTTGCGGAAAATACCTCCGACGGTATCATCGCTCCCATGATCTTCATGGCAATCGGCGGTGCTGCAGGCGGATTTTTCTATAAATCGGTCAATACCATGGATTCCATGGTGGGCTATAAAAATGACAGATATCTGTACTTCGGCAGATGTGCCGCACTGTTTGATGATGTGCTCAATTACATACCGGCACGTATTTCCGCATGGCTGATGATTGCCGCATCGGGGCTGATCGGTCTGGACCGGAAGAACGCCCGGAAAATTTATCTGCGGGATCGTTATAATCATGCAAGCCCCAATTCTGCCCATACGGAAGCCGTCATGGCCGGTGCCCTTCGGGTGCAGCTGGCGGGAGATGCCTGGTATTTCGGAAAGCTTCATAAAAAGAAATTTATCGGGGATGCTTACCGTCCGGTGGTGCCGGAGGATATCAGGACGGCAAACCGTCTGCTGTATGCAACGGCTGTTCTGTCCATTCTGGTATTGCTGGGGCTGAAGGCACTGATTCTGTTTATGATATAAAAACGGTTCCATAACGGGAATCGGAAAAGGAGAATAAATATGCATAATCATGGCGGGGAAATATACGGTCATCATTACAGGCTGGATTATTCCGTGAATGTGAATTGTATGGGAACACCGGCATCGGTCATTGAAGCGGCGGCAAAGGGTGCTGCTTTATCTGCACAGTATCCCGATGTAAACTGCAGGGAGCTGCGGAGTGTGCTGGCTTCTTTTTTACATGTAAAGGAAGACTGGATCGTATTCGGCAACGGCGCGGCGGATGTGATCTTTTCTGCTATTCTGGCAGAGAAACCGAAAAAGGTGCTGGTACCGGCCCCCACATTTGCGGAATATGAGCAGGCAGCCGGTGTGGTGGATGCCCGGATGGAATATTATATACTGAAGGAAGAGAATGATTTCCGGCTGGATGAGGGATTTCTCGATGCGCTGACTCCCGATGTGGATATGGTATTTCTGTGTAATCCCAATAATCCCACCGGACATGTGGTGGAAAAAAAGGATCTGCTTGTCATACTTGAGCGATGCAGGCAGAACGGCATATTTCTGGTGGTGGACGAATGCTTTAATGAATTTCTGGAGGATCCGAAGGCCTGCAGCCTGCTGGAGGAGCTGGAACAGTATGACAATCTGATGATTCTGAAGGCATTTACCAAAACCTATGCCATGGCTGGTCTGCGGCTGGGCTACGGACTGTGCGCAAACCGGTCCTTTATGGAGAAAATGGCGGAATGCAGTCAGCCCTGGTCCGTATCCATTCCGGCGCAGTTTGCCGGCGTGGCGGCGCTAAAGGAAACGGAATATGTGGCAGAAAGCATGAAACTTCTGCGCAGGGAAAGTATTTTCCTGAAAGAGGAGCTGAAAAGGCTGGGATTTCAGGTGTATGATTCCCGGGCAAATTATATATTTTTTAAAGCAGCGCCCGATCTGAAACAGGCCTGTGGGGAAAGGGGCATTCTTATCCGCGACTGCAGCAACTATAAAGGCCTTGCTCCCGGATATTTCCGGATCTGCGTAAAAAAGCATGAGGAAAATCTGGAGCTGGTCAGAGTACTGGAGGAAATCGTAAATGGCTAAAGTAATTATGGTGCAGGGAACCATGTCCAACGCAGGAAAAAGTCTGCTGGCGGCGGGGCTCTGCCGCATCTTCAAACAGGATGGCTACAGGGTGGCGCCGTTTAAATCCCAGAATATGGCGCTGAATTCCTTTATTACGGAAGAAGGGCTGGAAATGGGACGGGCACAGGTGATGCAGGCGGAGGCGGCCGGCATCAAACCGTCCGTGCTGATGAATCCCATTCTTTTAAAACCTACCAACGATACGGGTTCACAGGTCATCGTAAACGGTGAGGTTCTGGGCAATATGTCGGCGAGAGAATATTTTGCCTACAAGCACAACCTGAAAAAGGATGTTATGGCGGCATTTAATAAACTGGCAGAGGAAAATGATATCATTGTCATCGAGGGTGCGGGCAGTCCGGCCGAGATCAATCTGAAGGATGAGGATATCGTCAATATGGGGATGGCCAAGATGGCAAATGCGCCGGTTCTGCTGGTGGGCGATATCGACCGGGGCGGCGTCTTTGCCCAGCTGGCAGGTACCGTTATGCTGCTGGAGGAGGATGAAAAGGCCATGGTGAAAGGGCTGATCATCAATAAATTCCGCGGTGACAAAACCATTCTCGACCCCGGTGTGAAAATGCTGGAGGAGATTACGGGAATCGATGTGGTCGGCGTTGCTCCCTATCTGCAGATCGAAGTGGAGGATGAAGACAGCCTGACGGAGCGTTTCAATGGAAAACAGGAAGTGGGAATGATCGATATTGCGGTGATCCGTATTCCGAGAATTTCAAACTTTACGGATTTCAATCCCTTTGAAAGCATTGAAGGCGTTTCCCTCAGGTATGTCCACAGTGTCAATGAACTGAAAAATCCCGACATGATCATCATTCCGGGCACGAAAAATACCATGGAGGATCTGCTGTGGATGCGCCAGAACGGTCTGGAAGCGGCCATCTGCAAAGCGGCGGCGGCAGGAAAAATCATTTACGGAGTCTGCGGCGGATATCAGATGCTGGGTGAAACGCTGTCGGATCCGGAAGGGGTGGAAGCCGGCGGAGAGATCAAGGGCATGGGGCTGCTTCCCATGGATACCGTTTTCATCGGTCAGAAAACCAGAACCCGTGTAACTGGAACTTTTGAACAGGTGGGAGGCGCGCTGTCGGGGCTGACCGGTGTTCATCTGGAGGGATACGAGATCCATATGGGAATCAGTACGCTGCGGGAAGGTACCGACGCCCGGACCCTGACACGGATCTCCAACTTTGCCGGGGAAGGCGGACAGGAAAGCGAAACCAAGACAGACGGCGTCCAGAGCGGCAATGTTTACGGCACTTATGTTCACAGCTGCTTTGACAAAGAAGGCGTGGCCGAGGCAATCGTAAAAGCCATCGCCAGATCCAAAGGTCTTGATACGGAGCAGATCACAGGTGTTGATTATCAGGAATTCAAGGAAACACAGTATGATATTCTGGCGGATGCACTCAGAAAGCATCTTGACATGAAACGAATTTATGAAATTATGGAGGAGGGAATCTGACTATGACAGTACAGCTTGAAAATGTTCTTCCCAGAGACATTGAAAAAAGAAGTTTTGAAATCATCGGACAGGAGCTTGGACGGGAACTGGATCCCGAGCAGGAGCTGATCATCAAACGCTGCATTCACACCAGCGCAGACTTTGATTATGCCGACAATCTGAAATTTTCGGAAAATGCGGTGCAGAAAGCAATGGAAGCCATCAAAAAAGGCGCAGTGATCGTGACAGATACTCAGATGGCAAAATCGGGCATCAACAAACGGGCGCTGGCCCGTTACGGCGGGGAAGTGCTGTGTTTCATGTCCGATGAGGATGTGGCTGCGCAGGCAAAGGCAAACGGAACCACCCGTGCAACGGCCTGCATCGACAAGGCTGCAAAACTGGATAAACCGGTTATTTTCGCAATCGGCAATGCACCCACAGCTCTTGTCCGCATCTATGAACTGATCGAGGACGGAAAACTGGATCCGGAGTTGATCATCGGCGTACCGGTAGGATTTGTCAATGTGGTACAGTCTAAAGAACTGATCATGTCCCTGAAAAATGTTCCCTACATTGTAGCAGCAGGAAGAAAAGGCGGCAGCAACATCGCAGCCTGCATCGTCAATGCACTGTTGTATAAAATTGATGACAGAAGAGATTGAGATTGTGACTGTTCAGACTTCTGCCTGTGAGGGAAGAGGCTGTGAGGCAAAAGGTTCTCTTTTTTCAGGCGAAATGAAGCTCTGAACAGTACGTGGGATAGAGACATATTTCAACGAAGATTGCCTGAAAACGAATAAATTTCCATGATTTGGGTATATAATCTGGTAAAGAAATGAAAATATGGGAGACATATGTAAATTTAGCAGGTGCTTTTTCGTTTTATCAGTGAATACGATGATCAGGAGGCGATCAGGATGAGCAGCAGGGAAAAGATGAAATTAAACGGGAAAATTGTTTCTGTGGAAAAGCTTCATGAGCTGGCGTCTGACAACAATATAGAGGAAATCAATCTGGGTGACAGCATCAGCGGAGCAGACATTCGCGGCTGCAGGGAAAAAGACCGGGAATTTGACCAGTGGGAGCTGGCGTACCGCGACGGGAGGCGGATTCTGGTTTATGTCTGAAATAAGTCTGCAGATGGGTGAAGTGCAGAACAGAAGATGTTCAGAGTCACACTCTCTTAATGAAATAAACACAATTTCATCACAAAGGGCTGATAATATATAGGCATGAAGAAAAAAGACGGCAGTGCCGGATGGGTTCTTCATATGAACAGGCGTATTTATTTCACTTAGGAGGCAGAAAACATGAGCGAAAATAATGGATATACAGATTATAATGATTATACGGAAAACAGTGGTTCTCTAATCAGCAGCAACAGTGACAGTTACAGCAGCAGCCAGTCCGGCAGCAGTGATACAGCCGGTGCAGGCAACGGAAACAGCTACAGCTACGGAAGTTATTACAATACAGTTTCCGGAAGTACTTACGGCAGTTCCGGGGACACTGCTTCCGGCTCCGGCGGAAATGGTGGCAATGGCGGCTCCGGCGGCAGCGGAGCACATAATTTCGATTCCGGTAAAAAACCGGAAGGGAAAAAGCCGAAGAAAAAAGGCGGGCTGATTCGTAAGGCAGCGGCGATTGCACTGTCAGCCGTTCTTTTTGGAGGTGTGGCGGGCTCTGCCATGGTGGGTGTACAGTATGCAGCACAGAAGGCCGGCATTGTCGCCGATTCCGAGACACAGGGTGCATCCATCAAGATTGCAGAAACTTCCAGTGGTACATCATCTGCCTCAGGCAGCAGTTCTTCCGGCAGTACAGCGCTGGGAGATGTTTCCGATATTGTGGATAAGGTTCTTCCTTCTGTTGTGGCAATTACCAATTCACAGATTTATGAGAATTACAGAAATGGCGGATGGTCCTCATGGTTCGGTTACGGTTACGGCTACGGCAGCGGCAGCGGCTCCGACAGCAGCGAACAGCAGGAAATTGAGGCCGGCAGCGGTTCCGGTATTATTATCGGTCAGAATGATACCGAACTTTTGATCGTAACGAATTATCATGTAATTGAAGATGCAGATTCTCTGACCATTACATTTATTGATGATTCTACAGCAAAGGCTTCCGTAAAAGGTACCGATTCCGATAACGATCTGGCGGTTGTAGCTGTTACTCTTTCAGATCTGGAAGCGGACACTAAAAACGCCATCGCCATTGCAACCATGGATACTTCCGACGACTGCAAGGTTGGTCAGGGTGTTATTGCCATCGGTAATGCACTGGGATACGGTCAGTCGATTACAGTTGGATATATCAGTGCTCTGAACCGTGAAGTACAGACATCGGAAGGAACCACGAAAAACCTTCTGCAGACAGATGCGGCCATCAACCCCGGCAACAGCGGCGGCGCTCTGGTAAACAGCAGAGGCGAGATCATCGGTATCAATTCTGCCAAATACAGTGATACTGACGTGGAAGGCATGGGATTCGCCATTCCGATTTCAGCGGTTTATGATATTATCGACGATCTGATGAATCAGACTACCAAGGTGGAGGTCAATGAAAGCCAGAGAGGTTATCTGGGAATCGAATGCAAGACTGTAAATTCCGCTTATGCAGAGGCATATAACATGCCTGAGGGTGTTTATGTTTATTCGATTCTGGAAGGCGGGGCAGCGTCCAAATCAGACCTTCAGGCAAGGGACATTATTACCAAACTGAATGGAACGAAAGTTACTACACAGGATGATCTGACGCAGGAATTGAAATACTATTCTGTGGGTGATACCGTAACGTTAACCGTATCCCGTGCAAACGGCGCAGAATATGAAACCATGGAAATCGAAGTGACTCTGGCAAAACAGGTAAAACAGTAAGAAAAATCTTGTATGATAGCTTTGAATCCGCTATAATACGAGTGTGTGCAGCTCCCGGTGAGAGTTTTCACCGGGAGTTTTTCTTTAGAAAAAGGTAACTGTTCAGAGCCAACCTCGAAAACACTGTGTGTTTCCTCGGTGTGGCGTATCCGCCAAATAGATTTGTACGAAAAAGTGTTCATGAATGCAAGCATTCGTCGCACTTTTTCGTACAAATCTGCTTGGCTCTGAACAGTTACAGAAAAAGGTATGGAGTTGATAAGATGGATAACTATAAAGACGATACACAGGGAGAAAAGAAGAACCGGAATACAGAGGACCATCATAATGATGGTTATGAAGAATTCTGTATCATGTGCAGAAGACCGGAGAGTCAGACCGGAAAGCTGATTCATCTTCCGGGCAATATCTGCGTTTGCTCCCGGTGCATGCAGAATGCATTTGACTCTTTTCAGAACAGCGGGCTTCAATATTCCGATCTGATGAATATGTCGGCCATGATGCCGCCCTTTGATATGAGCGGTTATGATCAGACGGAGGAGAGTGTGCAGTCCGGAAAAAATACTTCGGATCAGGATGAGGAAAAGGACGACAGCGATAAAAAGGATGGTAAAGAAAAGAAAAAAAGAGGTCCCAATATCAGCATGATGTTCATGAATCCCATGCAGGAGCAGAGCCGCTATCAGGTAAAGAAAAAGAGCGAAGAAGAGAAAGCAAGGGAACGGGCAGAGTTTGATATCCGCACAATTCCGGCTCCCCACCAGATCAAGCAGCAGCTGGATGAATATGTGGTTGGTCAGGAAAAAGCCAAGAAAGCCATTTCCGTGGCAGTATACAATCATTATAAAAGAGTATTTGCCGACAATTCGGATGGCGTGGAAATTGAAAAGTCCAATCTTCTGATGCTGGGTCCTACCGGCAGCGGCAAGACTTATCTGGTAAAAACGCTGGCCCGTCTTCTGGATGTACCGCTGGCCATTGCAGATGCCACTTCACTGACGGAAGCAGGCTATATCGGTGACGACATTGAGAGTGTGATTTCCAAGCTTCTTGCGGCTGCGGACAATGATGTAGACAAAGCGGAGCACGGCATTGTATTTATTGATGAAATTGATAAGATTGCAAAGAAAAAGAATACCAACAGCCGTGACGTAAGCGGTGAATCGGTACAGCAGGAGCTGCTGAAGATGCTGGAGGGCAGTAAGATCGAGGTCCCCATCGGCGGAAGCAGCAAGAACATGATGGTCCCCACCACCACCGTGGATACGAACAATATTCTGTTTATCTGCGGAGGTGCATTCCCGGAACTGGACCGTATTATCAGAGAGCGGCTTACGAAAAACAATTCCATTGGTTTCGGAGCAGAGCTGTATGATGCAGATTCCAAAACAGAGGGAGAAGTGCTTTCGAGAGTAACGATCGATGACCTGCGGACATTCGGTATGATTCCGGAATTTCTCGGAAGACTTCCCGTTGTTGTTACACTGGATTCTCTGTCGGAGGATTTCCTGGTTCGGATTCTGACGGAGCCGAAAAATGCCATCATCAAACAGTATCAGAAGCTGTTTGCCATGGATGAGGTAAAACTGGTATTTGAGGAGGATGCGCTGCGCGTAGTTGCCCGCCGGGCGTTGGAAAAAAAGACCGGAGCAAGAGCCCTTCGTGCCGTTCTCGAGGAATTCATGCAGGATCTTATGTATGAGATTCCCAAGGATCCCAATATCGGTCAGGTTACCATTACTGCCGATTATCTGGAGAATAAAGGCGGACCGGTGATCGCACTGAGAGGTGTCTGATCAGGCAGAGCGGCATATAATAAAAAAAGAGTAACTGTTCAGAAACGAATAGATTTGAACAGTTATAAAAAGGTGCAGTGAAACGGAGAAGCATATGGCATTTTCCAGAGAATGCAGAGAGCAGATTCTGTCAGAAGAATATATGGATGTAATTACCGGAGAGTACTGGTCACCGGGGTATACCGATGACCGGATCTCCGGTTTTTGTTCCCAGACGGCAGATAAAGATATGCGTATTGTATATCTGAATCGAACTGTTACGCCTGAAATTTCATCAAATCAATATTTTTATCAGAATATTCCATCACTTTATATTCCGCTGTCCACATCCGCTTTGAGCGATTCAGGCATTCTGCAGGCAGCCGATCAGCCTGTACTGGGGCTTCAGGGGCAGGGGGTGATTCTGGCATTTGCCGATACGGGAATAGATTATACTCATCCGGCTTTTCGGGACAGCAGCGGGAGAACAAGGATCACTGCAATCTGGGATCAGACGATTCAGTCGGGGATGCCGCCGGAAGGGTTTGATTACGGAACGGAATTTGGAAGAATGGAGATCGATCGGGCGCTGGAGTCGGAAACCCCCTTTGAGATGCTGCCTTCGCGGGATGAAGATGGTCATGGAACGTATGTGGCGGGGGTAGCAGCCGGAAGCAGGGTCGTTTCCTCAGGAAATGTATATCAGGGTGCTGCGCCTCTTTCGGAAATCGCTGTGGTGAAATTAAAGCCGGCCAAAAAGTATCTGAAGGAATTTTACCGGGTGCCGGAGACTGCGCAGGTTTTTCAGGAAAATGATATTATGCTTGCCCTGCGGTATTTCAGGGAACTCCAGAAACGGCTGAACCGTCCCATGGTGGTCTGTTTTACGCTTGGGAGCAATATGGGAGGACATGACGGCGGTTCTCCGCTGGGGCTGATTCTGGAGCGGATTTCCAGAGAATACAAAATGGCTCTTGTAGCGGCGGCAGGAAATGAAGCTGTCCGGGCGCACCATTATTACGGAACGGCAGAGTATCAGGATATTCCCGATACGGTGGAACTACAGGTGGCAGAGCAGGAGGAGGGATTTACACTGGAAATATGGCCGGATCTGTCGGAACTGGTAACGGTTTCCGTCACTTCTCCTTCGGGGCAGCAAACGGAAAAGTTTATCCGCAGACCGGGAACGGGAAGCCGAATTCTTTTTGTGTTGGAAGGAACCATGCTGGATGTGAATTTCTGGTATGATGCGTCCGGGAAAAGCAGCCAGATTGTAACGATGAAATTTACCCATCCGGCTCAGGGACTCTGGAAAATTCAGGTATATGACCTTCTGCGGTATGGAGGCGGATTTCATATGTGGCTTCCGGCAGAAGGGCTGATCAGGCCCGGTACGGTTTTTCTGAAACCGGATGTGGATGTTACGCTGACCGATCCATCGGCCGGTGAACATCTGGTTACGGTGGGAGCTTATGACCATGTGACAGACAGTATTTATCTGCAGTCGGGAAGAGGAAAAACCAGAACAGGGCAGCAGCAGCCGACGATTGCGGCACCGGGAGTTTCCATTGACGGCCCGGCGCTGCGAAGCGTTTCGGGATATGAACAGAGGACGGGAACCAGTGGTGCTGCTGCTATTGCAGCCGGCGCTGCAGCATCTGTGCTGACCTGGGGAATTGTGAACGGCAATCTGCCGGTCATGACCGGGACAACGGTGAAATTTTTCCTGATCATCGGTGCAGAGCGGGTGGCTGTACGGGATTATCCCAATAATGAGTGGGGATACGGAACACTGAATCTGTACAGAATCTTCGAGGTACTGGCCAGTCTTTCGTAAACAGAAGCTGTAATTTATGTCCTGACGGAAGCAGCAGTCATCATGGCAGCGGAGAGAAAGATGGCAAAATCGGCCAGATTGTATACAATATGGCTGAAACGTGCAGGGCGGCGAAAAGAAATGTAATCGGTCACAAATCCGCAGGTCAGATGATCGTATACGTTGCTTGCAGCGCCGCCGCATATCAGACCGAAAGACAGCCTGATCAGGATGGCGCTTTCCTTTCTGCAGGTAAAAAAAGCGAAGACGGATAAAATAACCAGAAGCAGGCTGGTAAGAACCGATACGAATCGCGGATGATCCTCCAGAAGGTTCATAAACATTCCGCTGTTGCGGGAATAACGCAGAATGATCTGTCTGCCGAGAGGACGGGGAAGATGTGTGTCCTGCCTGATTTTGCGTTTGATGTGCTGATCGGAAATAAATACGGTCAGCGCAGAGAAAAAAAACGTGAACATGTCAAAAACCTCCATTGCAGATATATCTTCATCATATCACAGGAAATGTATGGATAAAAGAACCAAAAAAGGAAAAGAAAAGCTTATTTCAGGTATGTGCCGGTACAAAATCAAAAAACTCATGCTAAATGAGTTGATAATTTGCTTCATCCGTACTATAATCGCTAACGGAAATTTTTAATTATTCATCGAATAGAGACAGACGGCGTACCGTCTGATGGAGAAAAGGTCCGGGGAGGGGCCGCAGTTTATGAAGACAAGTAGAGAAGATGTAAGAAATGTTGCAATTATCGCCCATGTAGACCATGGTAAAACAACTCTGGTAGACCAGCTGCTGCGTCAGAGCGGTGTGTTCCGCGAAAATCAGGAAGTGGCAGAACGCGTCATGGATTCCAATGATCTGGAAAGAGAAAGAGGAATCACCATTTTATCAAAAAATACGGCAATTAATTATAAGGGTGTCAAGATCAATGTGGTTGATACGCCTGGTCATGCGGACTTCGGCGGCGAAGTAGAACGTGTGCTGAAGATGGTTGACGGTGTTATTCTGGTTGTTGATGCCTTTGAAGGTGCCATGCCCCAGACCAAATTCGTTCTGCGCAAAGCGCTGGAGCTGAATCTGGCGGTTATGGTCTGCATCAATAAGATCGACCGTCCCGATGCGCGCGTGGATGGTGTTATAGATGAAGTTCTGGATCTGTTTATCGAACTGAATGCATCTGAGGATCAGCTTGACTGTCCTTTCATTTATGCTTCCGCAAAAGGAGGCTATGCAGTGCGTGATCTGGAAGAGGAACCGAAGGACATGGCTCCTCTGCTGGATACGATTCTGGAATACATGCCTGCACCGCAGGGCGATCCGGAAGCGCCGACCCAGATGCTGATCAGCACCATTGATTACAATGAATACGTGGGACGCATCGGCGTGGGCAAGGTGGAAAACGGTACCATGAAGGTGAATCAGGATGTTGTGATCGTCAATGCCCACGATGAAAGCAAGAAACTGAAGGTAAAGGTCAGCCGTCTGTATGAATTTGACGGTCTGGGCAAAGTGGAAGTGGAAAGCGTAGGAGTCGGCGACATTGTTGCCGTTTCCGGTATTGCAGAACTTCACATCGGAGATACTCTGTGCGCGCCCGAGGCACCGGAAGCAATTCCCTTCCAGAAGATCTCAGAACCTACCATTGCCATGCAGTTCATGGTAAATGACAGTCCCTTTGCAGGTCAGGAAGGTAAATTCGTAACTTCAAGACATTTAAGAGACCGTCTGTACCGGGAACTGAATACGGATGTCAGCCTGCGCGTGGAAGACACGGAGACAACGGAATGTTTCAAGGTATCGGGCCGCGGCGAACTGCATCTGTCCATTCTGATCGAGAATATGAGACGCGAGGGCTATGAATTTGCTGTCAGCAAGGCGGAAGTACTGTATAAAGAAGATGAAAAGGGACATCTGCTGGAGCCTGTTGAGCGGGTTTTCATTGATGTAGATGAAGAATTCTCCGGCAATGTCATCCAGAAACTGAGTCAGAGAAAGGGTGAGCTGGTGGGCATGAGCCCCAACGGCACCGGCAGCACCCGTCTGGAATTCCTGATTCCTTCCCGCGGTCTGATCGGTTACAGAGGAGAATTCCTGACCGATACAAAGGGCACCGGCGTGATGAACACTTCATTTGAGTGCTACGGTCCGTTTAAGGGCGAAATCAGCTACCGCAAGCAGGGATCCCTGATTGCCTTCGAAACCGGTGAAAGCATCACCTACGGCCTGTTTAACGCGCAGGAAAGAGGTACGCTTTTCATCGGACCCGGCGAAAAAGTATATGCAGGTATGGTAATCGGTGAAAACGGCAAAGGCGTGGATATTGAAGTCAATGTCTGCAAGAAAAAACAGCTGACCAACACCCGTGCTTCCGGCTCCGATGATGCACTCCATCTGGTACCTCCCAAAACCATGAGTCTGGAACAGGCGCTGGAATTCATCGACACGGATGAACTGCTGGAAATCACACCGAAGCACCTGCGCATCCGCAAGAAGATTCTGGATGCTTCCACACGTAAGAAAATGGCACACAGCAAGAAAAATCAGTAGGAGATATTACTGTTCGGACTTCTGCCTGACAGACTGAATTCAGGACAGAAGTCTGAACAGTAACTTTACCGTTTATTTTCATTTTATGGTCTTGAAAAAAAACAACATATTATTTATAATAAAGACAATGCCGCGGGTTTTGCGGCGCAATTTGGATATAATTGACAGATTCAGTTTGAGATAGATTAATATATTATCCTATGGATGATTCATATGGATTAAACATGACAACAGCATATTGAACAGTTAAAACAGCAATCAGTAATGATGCCAAAGAAGAGTGCTGCAGCTGCGGTTCCGCTGTGTGCGGAACAGGGTGGGATACCGTTTTGGAATGAAGGAAAGAAAGATTGATCAGATAAACCCGCCATATTACAGGTTTGATTTTCGGGCAGTGCAGCAGTAGAAAAGTGACAGTACAGATAATTGGACAGTACAGGTAATTGGATCAGGTAATTGGATTTACAGAACAGGTGGTATTGGATTGGCAGGAAAGTATTATGATCAGATTGTAGAATACATTCTCGGGAATCAGGAGAAGTTCTATCGGCTGGCATATTCATATATAAAAAACCCGGATGGTGCGATGGATGCAGTACAGAATGCGATCTGCCGTGCTCTGGAGAAATATCGTACGTTGCGTGACATCAAGGCAGTGAAAACATGGTTTTACCGTATTCTGGTGAACGAGTGCCTGATGTATTTGAGAAAACATGAAAAAGAGATACCGGTGGATTCAGACAGCTGGGAGGGCTGGAGCAGCGGTGTTTATATTGAATCAGCTTTTGAGCCGGGGGAGGAGGTCTGGAAAAAGCTGGATCGGCTGAGTCCGGAAGTCAGAACCGTGATTATCCTCTATTATTTTGAGGAACTGACACTGAAGGAGATTGCGCAGGTAACGCAGACCAATCTGAATACAGTAAAGTCACGTTTATACGGAGGACTCAGGAAGCTGAAAGGAATCATAAAGGAGGATTCGGATTGAGCGATCTTGAAGAGGAAAATCGTCATCGCTCAGACTGGCTGATGTCAGCCGGACAGGGCGAGAATCAGATAGAGTCAGTTCTGAATCGCAGTACGCAGGCATGGAAAGAGGCAAAAAAAGTTTACGATGCGATTCAGATACCAGGGGAACTCAATACAAGAGTCAGAGCAGCGATTGAGTCGGAAGAGAAGCACAGAAAGCATTGGTTTGTGCAGCTGATGGGTGCAGGAGCGGCAGTGGCGCTGGGCATCTGCTGTATAATATTTCAGCATAAATCAGAATTGAATACGGAGTATACAAATCCTTCCAAAAGTGTGACGGCACAGCCGGAATCAGAGAACAGGCGCGAAATTCTGCAGACTTTTTTTGAATCCGGAAGTGAAGTGGAATCGGAGTCGGAAACAGAAGCAGCATCGGATCAATCGGCTGAAAAGACAGGCGAACATGTCTCCAGGTCAAAAAAACGTGAAAATTAAAAAAAAAGCTTGATAAAATCCGGAATCTGTGGCTTTATATATATGGACCAGATTTTTTGGAGGTAGACACAGAATGAAGAAAGTAGTTAAATTTGGCGGCAGTTCCCTGGCAAGTGCAGAGCAGTTTAAAAAAGTGGGCGCGATAATCCGCAGCGAAGATGCAAGGCGTTATGTTGTACCCTCTGCTCCTGGCAAAAGATTTTCCGATGATACCAAGGTGACAGACCTTTTATATAGCTGCTACAGTCTGGCGGAAGCAGATGAAGATTTTGAGGCAGTTCTTGCAGAGATTAAATCGCGTTATGATGAGATCATCAGCGGTCTGGGACTCAGTCTGTCTCTGGACGAAGAGTTCGTTGCGATCCGCAGAAATTTCAAAGAGAAAGCAGGTAAAGATTACGCAGCTTCCAGAGGTGAATATCTGAACGGCATTGTGATGGCCGAATATCTGGGATATACGTTCCTGGATGCAGCAGACTATATTACGTTTAAAGAAGACGGCAGTTTTGATGATGTCGTAACCAATGACAAGCTGTCAGCATGTCTGGAGAAGACAGAGAGGGCAGTCATTCCCGGATTTTACGGCGCTTATGCCGATGGTCGTGTAAAGACATTTTCGCGCGGCGGTTCAGATGTGACCGGTTCCATTGTGGCAAAAGCATGCAGGGCGGACATTTATGAAAACTGGACGGATGTATCGGGCTTTATGCTGACAGATCCCCGTATTGTTAAAAATCCGGAGATTATCGAAACGATCACTTATCAGGAGCTGCGGGAGCTTTCCTACATGGGGGCCAGCGTGCTGCATGAGGATGCAATTTTCCCGGTCAGAAAGGCAGGTATTCCCATCAATATCCGCAATACCAATGCGCCTGAAGATAAAGGTACCATGATCGTAGCCAACACCTGCTATAAGCCCAGATACGCGATTACGGGTATTGCGGGACGCAAAGGCTTTACCTCCATCAGCATTGAAAAGGATATGATGAATGCTGAGATCGGTTTTGGACGGAGAGTTCTGTCTGCATTTGAAAAGGCAGGAATTCCTTTTGAACATATGCCTTCCGGTATCGATACCATGACCGTTTATGTAAATCAGCATGAATTTGAAGAGCATGAACAGCTGATCCTTTCCGAGATCCGTCGTCTGTGTGAACCTGACCTGATCGAACTGGAGACAGATCTGGCTCTGGTTGCAGTTGTAGGACGGGGCATGAAAAAGAACAAGGGAATCGCAGCGCGGGTTTTTGCAGCGCTGGCACATTCCGGCATCAATATCAAGATGATCGATCAGGGATCCAGTGAGATGAATATTATCGTAGGTGTGGAAGGCAAGGATTTTGAAGCAGCTGTCCGTGCCATCTATGATGTATTTGTGAATATGGAATTATAAAATTATTGAATTACGGAGTTATGGGATTAATGGATTATGGAATGACACAGCATGTTTTATTTTCAATTCTTCGGTTGACATTTTAAAGATTATGTTCTATACTCCTATACAACAGTTTCGTCAAAGGCGGTGAGACATTATGTCTTACCGCCTTTTTTTGTTTTTGATAAAAAGGAAGGAGACATAAATGTCAGCTTACACATTATCATTTATAGATCCGGTTCAGCCATATCTGCTTCAGACGACAGCCAGATATTATAAATATCCGGTTTACCAGAGAGGAATACAGGAATTTTTCAGTTTCTGTACCTATGGCGCTGAAAGAGCAGATGAAGATGGTTATATCACTTTTCGAATGGTTCCGGATGTGGGAATACAGACTTTAATAACCTGCGACCAATCAGAGTTTTCCATAATGACACTTGAACCTGATGTGGAAGCGATGTTTGTAAAACTGAAACCTGATACAGAGTATTTCGGAATTCGTTTTATTCCGGGAATCGTGGGACATGTTCAGCGGTTTCTGAATGAGGCTGTATATGCAGAGGAGATCCGCAGATATTTTCAGGAGGAGAATGGATTCTCCCAGCGCTGCAGGATTTTTCAGCGGGTGTTTGAAGAGTTTCTCAGCAGCAGTGCAGAACATAATCTGAATTCACAGGTACCGTCCATTTATGCCATGGTCAGCAGGACAAACGGAGATATCCGCATTGATGAGCTGAGCCGTCATCTGGGTTATTCCCAGCGCTATATGAGCAAGATGATCAAGGCAGGCTTCGGCATGTCCCCCAAAACACTGTGCAAATATATTAAATTCCAGAAATCACTGGAATATCTTGGCTGCCGCAGCGATATGGATATTACCGAAGTATCCAATGCACTGGGCTATTATGATCAGTCTCATTTTGTCAAATATTTTAAGGAATTTACCGGTGTAACACCGAAAAATTATGTAAGCATGGTCAGACAGGACCGTCTTTATCAAAAAATCGAGAATGTCGGACGTCAGGATATGGATTATTATCACAGGGAAACATTTACCCCCAGAGAATGGAAAAATCTGTTTCTGGCAGAATAGAAACGCAGTTTCCCATTATATAAATAAAACCGATTGAATCCGCAGTTTATGGAGAAGCGGTTTCAATCGGTTTTCTGTGTAAAGATATCTGCAGACATGACCCCATTGCCATATCTCCCGCGCGGATATCTGATTCTTCTGTAAATCAGTTCCTGTGATATTTGTATAATATCACGGGAAAAGCATATTTTATAGTAAAAAACGGAGCAGAATAAACAAAATATAAATAAAAAAAATTTACGTTTTACTTGCGGTACTATGGGAGTTCAGCTATACTGTTGTATGATGCGGTAAATGAGGGATGAATATCGTTCTTTGTTTTCGTGGTGATTTGTAATGACAGTTACGGAGGTATGGTTATGGCTGGACATGACACAGGAAAGAATAAAACCGTCTGGAAGGACAGAAAACATTTTATGTGGTTTCCTTTCAGTTTTACAACTTATGAATTAAAAAATGACCGTTTGTATGAGGAACGGGGATTTTTCAGTACCAGTTCCGATGAATTGCTGCTGTACCGTGTGGTGGATCTGACCATGAAGCAGACACTTTCCCAGAAACTTTATGGAACCGGGACGCTGATTCTGAAATGCCGCGTGGATTCCAATCCGGAAATTCGTCTGGAGAATATCAAACATCCACGTCAGGTTAAGGAACTTCTGTCTGATATGATCGAGGAGGCAAGAACAAGACATCGGGTGGTAGGCCGTGAATTTTACGGTGATACCAATTATGTGAATGATGCGGATGATGAATATGACATGGAGGATATGGAGGACGATGATGAGATGCGGTAAAAAAGCCGGACGAATTCTGTCAGCTGTTCTTCTGGTCATGCTCTGTGTCCTGACCGGTGTTTTCAGCGGATGTGATGAAGCGTCCCTTCAGGAGTTGTATTCCCTGATAGAAACAGATGCTTCATATACGGAAGCAGACAGTGTGTATGATCAGGCAGACAGTGATCAGGAGTCAGACAGCATATACGATCAGGCAGGCAGTGATCAGGAATCGGAAAGCACATACGATCAGATAGATGACGATGTGGAATCGGAAATCCTTACGGAATCTGCAGAGGATGCGGTTGTTGAAGACGGGATTTACACATCACCGGAGCAGGTTGCATTGTATCTTCACCTGTACGGTCATCTGCCGTCCAACTACATAACGAAAAAGGATGCGGAGGCCGCCGGCTGGGACAGCTCAAAGGGCAACCTGTGGGATGTGGCAGACGGTATGAGTATCGGCGGAAGCCGTTTCGGTAATTATGAAGGCGAGCTTCCTGACAGGGAAGGGCGCAGATGGTATGAATGTGATGTCAATTATGAGGGCGGATACAGAGGTGCTGAGAGGCTTCTGTATTCAAACGACGGTCTGATTTATTATACAGGCGACCATTATAAAACATTTAAACAGCTTTATTAACACAGAAGACCATAGCACGGCAGCAGAAAGATGCTATGGTCTTTTCTGTATCCGGAGGGAAGATATATGTTGAATCGGAATGGTGATTCGCTGCTTTATATGCAGCTGTATGAGTATTATAAAGAACTGATTCTGAGCGGGAAGATGAAACAGGGAGCGAAGCTGCCGTCGATCCGGCAATGTGCTGCTCAGCTTCAGGTCAGCCGGACGACGGCGGAAATGGCTTATATGCTTCTGGCTGCGGATGGGTATATTATTTCCCGTCCCCAGAGCGGATATTATGTGACCGGCCTGTGGCAGGAACACAGCCGGCGCAGGGAACAGAAAAAAGCACAGTCTGCTGAAGTTCCGGAGTCTGGCTCCGGCAAATCGGCTGCCGGGGCGTCTGAAGCGGTCAGATTTGATTTTTCTTCTACTTCCGGGGGACAGGAGAGCTTTAATCTGGATCTCTGGAGGCGATATGTGAAGAGTGCGCTGCGTCAGGGAGAACGGCTGATTACTTATGGTGATCCTCAGGGGGAGGAAGATCTGCGCAGGGTGATCAGCGATTATCTGACCAGAAACAGAAACGTGGTATGCAGTCCGGATCATATTGTGATCGGGGCGGGATTTCAGAGTCTTCTCCATATATTGTGCCCGCTGCTTAAGGAACGGAAAACAATCCGGTTTCTGGACCCGCATTTCAGACAGGGACAGGCCGTATTTGAAGATTACGGTTTTACCGTGTGCAATGAACCGGGTATGTCCGGCTCCGCGGATCTGATTTATGCAACGCCGTCGCATCTGAACCGCTGGGGAGATATCATGCCGGTGAAGGATCGTTTTCTGCTGCTGCAGCAGGCAGCAGAAACGGGAAGTATGGTGATTGAGGATGATTATGACAGCGAATTCGCTTATATGAATCATCCTGCACAGGCCCTGCAGGGACTGGATGGAGGCAGGAATGTGATTTATCTCAGTACATTTTCCAGAATGCTGCTGCCTTCTATCCGTATCAGTTTTATGATTCTGCCGGATGAGCTTCTGGAGAATTACGGAAAGCGAAAAGCCCTTTATAATCAGACGGTTTCGAAAGCAGACCAGATTGCATTGTGCCAGTATATACGTGACGGGCATCTTCAGTCCCAGATCAGGAAAACAAGGAAGATGTATGAAGAGAAAAGCGGACATTTTCAGGAACTTCTGGAACATATGATGGAAGCAAAACAGATCAGGATGCGGATGACGCAGGGAAAATCGGGAATGATTGTAAAGATCGGGTTTCCATCTGATTGCCCGGTGGAGAAACTGCAGGCGCAGCTGTTGGCGAAGGGAATCAAAACAGGTATTTTTTCTGATGAAAAGGAACAGCCGGGCGGTATTTATCTTTCCTGCAGCAGTGTGCCTGAAAAAAGCTGGCAGGAAGCGCTGGATATGCTTACGGATATTTTAGCGGCAGTATCCTGAACGCATACGGTAAATATTTCTAAAAAAGTGCTTGACATATATGATATAAGTGTTATAGTAGTAATAGAACAAAACAACAAAGATATGACTGCAGTCCTGGAAAGGACAGAAGGAGTGCATATGAATATCAGTAAATTTACGCAGAATTCTCTGCAGGCGGTTCAGAATTGTGAAAAGCTGGCATATGATTTCGGCAATCAGGAGATTGATCAGGAACATCTGCTGTACAGTTTGCTGCAGCTGGATCAGAGCCTGATTCTCAGAATGATTGAGAAGATGGAGATTAATGGAGAGCAATTTACCGGACGGGTCAGACAGTTGATTGAAAAGCGTGTCAAAGTATCCGGCGGAAAGGTATATATCAGTCAGGCATTGAATCAGGTTCTGCTTCATGCAGAAGATGAAGCAAAACGTATGGGAGACGAGTATGTTTCTGTTGAACATCTGTTTCTTGCCATGCTGGCGGATCCCAATCAGGCGATAAAAGGACTGTTTAAAGAGTATGGAATTACCAGAGACCGTTTCCTTCAGGCACTGTCAACCGTGCGCGGAAACCAGAGAGTAACCTCTGACAATCCCGAGGTGACTTATGACACACTGAACAAGTACGGTGTGGATCTGGTGCAGAGGGCTTCTGAACAGAAGCTGGATCCTGTCATCGGCAGAGACAGCGAGATCCGCAATGTGATCCGTATTCTGTCGCGTAAAACAAAAAACAATCCCGTTCTGATCGGGGAACCCGGTGTTGGTAAAACTGCAGTTGCAGAAGGTCTGGCACAGCGTATTGTACGCGGAGATGTACCTGAAACACTGAAAAATAAAACGATTTTTTCACTGGATATGGGAGCTCTGGTTGCAGGTGCCAAGTACCGCGGTGAATTTGAAGAGCGTCTGAAAGCTGTTCTGGATGAAGTCCGAAAAAGTGAAGGCAGAATTATTCTGTTTATCGATGAGCTTCATACTATTGTGGGAGCAGGTAAAAGTGACGGTGCCATGGATGCCGGCAATATGTTAAAACCCATGCTGGCAAGAGGTGAACTTCACTGCATCGGTGCAACGACCCTTGATGAGTACCGGAAGTATATTGAAAAGGATGCAGCTCTGGAACGGCGTTTCCAGCCGGTTACAGTGGATGAACCCACGGTAGAGGATACCATTTCCATTCTTCGTGGCATCAAAGACCGCTATGAAGTTTATCATGGTGTGAAAATTACCGATTCGGCGCTGGTCAGCGCGGCCACACTGTCTCATCGTTATATTACCGACCGCTTCCTGCCTGACAAGGCCATCGATCTGGTGGATGAAGCATGTGCTCTGGTTAAGACGGAGATGGATTCCATGCCGGCAGAGATGGATGAACTGCAGCGTAAGATCATGCAGCTGGAGATCGAGGAGGCTGCGCTGAAAAAGGAGACAGACCGTCTCAGCATGGAGCGTCTGGAAGATCTTCAGAAAGAACTGGCGGAACTGCGTGAGAAATTCTCAGCCATGAAAGCAAATCTGGACAGCGAAAAAGCTTCTGTTGAAAAACTGAAGAAGCTGCGTGAGGAGATCGATGCAGTCAACAGCGATATCCAGACCGCGCAGCAGAATTACGATCTGAACAAAGCAGCAGAGTTGATGTACGGTAAACTGCCCCAGCTGAAAAAAGAACTGGAAGCAGAAGAAGAAGCTGTTAAGAAGAAGGATCTGTCCCTTGTCCATGAAGCAGTTACAGATGAGGAGATTTCCAGAATCGTGTCCAGATGGACCGGTATCCCGGTGGCAAAATTGACTGAAAGCGAGAAGAATAAGACGCTGCATCTGGATGAAGAACTGCATAAACGTGTGATTGGTCAGGATGAAGGCGTGCAGAAAGTAACGGAGGCTATCATTCGTTCCAAAGCCGGTATCAAAGATCCTGACAAGCCCATCGGATCATTTCTGTTCCTGGGTCCTACCGGTGTCGGTAAGACGGAGCTGGCGAAAGCGCTGGCAGAAAGTCTGTTTGATGACGAGAACAATATGGTGCGTATCGATATGAGTGAATATATGGAGAAATTCTCCGTATCAAGACTGATCGGAGCACCGCCTGGATATGTGGGCTATGATGAAGGCGGACAGCTGACAGAAGCAGTCCGCAGAAAACCGTATTCGGTGGTTCTGTTTGATGAAATTGAAAAGGCACATCCCGATGTGTTCAATGTGCTGCTTCAGGTGCTGGATGACGGCCGGATCACAGATTCACAGGGACGTACTGTTGATTTCAAGAATACGATTCTGATCATGACCTCCAACATCGGTTCCTCCTACCTGCTGGATGGTATCGATGCAGATGGAGAGATCAGTGAGGAGGCCAGAAATATGGTAACACAGGAGCTACGGGCCCACTTCAGACCGGAGTTTCTGAACCGTATTGATGAAACCATCATGTTCAAACCTCTGACACGTGACAATATCGGCGGCATCATTGATCTGATGATGATGGATCTGAACCGGAGACTGCAGGAACGCCAGCTCTCTGTAGAACTGACAGAAGAAGCAAAGCATTTTATAGCAGACAATGGATACGATCCCGTTTACGGTGCGCGTCCCCTGAAACGTTATCTCCAGAAACATGTAGAAACCCTGGCAGCCAGAATCATCCTCGGCGGCGATATCAGCGAAGGAGACACCATCCAGATCTGCCTGGAAGACGATCAGCTGAATGCGGTGGTCATCAGCTATCCTAAAGAATAAACACAATTAAAAAACAACAGGCATACCCGGAAGCAGGAGCTTTTCTGACATAATTATGGTCGGAAAAACACTTCCGGGTATGCTTTTTATGTGTAATTTTGAGGCCGAAGTCCGAACAGTAACTCATTGTTTTTTTTCTCAAAATCATATATACTGTGGAAAGAAAAGGAAAGCCGGCGCTTTCCTTTTTCTGAGGCGAATACAGGAGGAAGACAACGTGAATGTGGTACTGATACAGATGGCTGTGACGGACGGGGAGAACGGTAATGACCGTCTGAAAAAGGCGGAGTCTTATCTGGAGCAGATAGAGAACGCACCGGAAAAACCGGATCTGGTTATATTTCCGGAACTCTGGAAATGTGGTTTTCAGAATTTTGCCGGTTACAGGGATGGGGCTGAAATTCTTCAGGGCCAGACCTGGCAGTTTATGAGCCGGTGGGCAAAGCGGCTTCATTGTTATATCCACAGCGGCAGTTTTGTGGAAAAACAGGTGCAGGGGGCGGAAGATACCGTTTTTTACAACACCTCAGTTCTTTTTGACAGACAGGGGCGTGAGAAGGGGATTTATCGGAAAATTCATCTGTTTGGTTTTGAATCCATGGAGCAGAAAATACTGACAGCAGGGCAGTCTGTGACAGAGGTGGAGACAGAATTCGGAAGAACCGGCATGGCAACCTGCTACGATCTGCGTTTTCCGGAACAGTTCCGGGTTCAGGAGGATGCAGTCCCCGAGCTGTTTCTGATTACTGCGGCATGGCCTGCCGCAAGGCTTGAGCACTGGCGGCTGTTTAACCGGGTGCGGGCAGTGGAGAATCAATCTTATGTCATTTCCTGCAATGCAGCGGGAGAGCAGTGCGGTGTTGCAGAGGCAGGGCACAGTATGGTTGTCGATCCGCTGGGAAACATACTGGCGGAGGCATCCGGGCAGGAAACAATTCTGTGGTGTGAGCTGGATCCGAAACAGTCGGCCGGATGGCGGGAGCAGTTCCCGGCGCTGAAAGACAGAAAGCGATTTTGAGGAGGAGTCATATGAAAAGTCCGTTAACGACATTATGTTATATTGAAAAAGATGGAAAGTATCTGATGCTTTACCGGAACAAAAAGGAAAATGATGTGAATGAAGGCAAATGGATCGGAATCGGAGGGCATTTCGAAGCAGGAGAGAGTCCCGATGAATGTCTGCTTCGGGAGGTTTATGAGGAAACCGGTCTGACCCTGACCAGCTACCGGTTTCGCGGAATGGTTACATTCTGCGCGGATGGATGGCCGGTGGAATATATGTGTTTGTATACGGCAGATGGATTTGAGGGTAAACTTGAAGAAAACTGCAATGAAGGCGAACTTCGCTGGATTGAAAAGGAGAAAATCATGGATCTGAGGCTGTGGGAAGGGGACAGGGTGTTCCTGAAGCTTCTGATGGAAGACAGTCCGTTCTTTTCTTTGAAGCTTCATTACGTGGGAGATGATCTGGTGGAATGTAAGCTTCATGTGTAGAGCGGATTCCGGAGAAAATGAGAGGAAATGATTTATGAAAAGATTATTTATTTATTTGAAACCGTACAGAAAAGAATGTATCTGTGCTCCTCTTTTTAAAATGCTGGAAGCAACATTCGAATTGTTTGTACCTCTGGTGATTGCAGCAATTATCGATACAGGCATTGCTTCCCGTGATACGGGCTACATTGTCCGTATGTGTCTTGTTCTGGTGGCGCTGGGACTGATCGGCGTAACCTGTTCCATTACGGCACAGTATTTTTCGGCAAGGGCAGCCGTGGGATTTGCCAGCAGGCTGCGTCATGCTTTATTTGAACATCTGCAGAGCTTATCTTATACGGAAATTGACCGGCTGGGAACTTCGACCATGATCACGAGGATGACCAGCGATGTGAATCAGACGCAGAGCGGTGTAAATATGACGCTGCGCCTGTTTCTCCGGTCTCCGTTTATTGTATTGGGTGCCATGGTCATGGCATTTACCATTGATTTCCGGTCGGCGCTGATTTTTGCGGCAGCGATTGTACTTCTGTCTCTTATTATATTTGTACTGATGCGGATTTCCGTACCGCTGATGCGTCAGGTGCAGCAGCGGCTGGATTCCATTCTGGGAATCACCAGAGAAAATCTGACAGGTGTGCGGGTGATCCGGGCCTTTGGTCAGGAGGAGCATGAAAAAGCAGAATTTGAACAGCGAAACAGCATGTTTACATCAGTTCAGAAAAAAGCGGGAAAAGTATCCGCACTGATGAATCCGCTGACTTATGTAGTGATCAATGCTGCTGTGATCTGGCTGATCTGGACGGGAGCCATTCAGGTGAATCTGGGCATTCTGACACAGGGCCAGGTGGTAGCGCTTTACAATTATATGTCACAGATTCTGGTGGAACTGATCAAATTTGCCAATCTTCTGGTAACGATCAATAAAGCAATTGCATGCGGTAACCGGATCGCAGGTGTATTTGATGTGACCAGCAGCGTGAAAGAAGGAACTGTGGATGTGCTGGATGTCTGTGGTGCGGGAAGCGCACCGGCTGCATTGGGAGAAGAACAGAAAGCAGTGCCGGCGGTACGTTTTCGTCATGTCAGCCTGACTTATCAGGGAAGTCAGGACACTTCGCTGGAGGATATTGATTTTGAAGCACCTCGGGGAAGTGTAACCGGAATCATCGGCGGTACCGGTTCCGGCAAAACATCTCTGGTTAACCTGATTCCGAGGTTTTATGAAGCAACTTCAGGTTCTGTGGAGGTAAACGGCCGTGATGTCCGGGAATACCGTTATGAAGCGCTGCGCAGGGGAATTGCCGTTGTGCCCCAGAAGGCGGTGCTGTTCCATGGAACGATCCGGGATAATATGCGTTTTGGCTGTGAAGATGCAGCGGATGAGCAGATCATGGAAGCAATCAGAATTGCTCAGGCATCTGATGTGGTGGAGAAAAAGGGCGGTCTTGATGCTGTCATCGAACAGGGCGGCCGGAACCTTTCCGGCGGTCAGCGGCAGCGTCTGACCATTGCAAGAGCACTTGTATCGAAGCCTCAGATTCTGATTCTTGATGACAGTGCATCTGCCCTTGATTATGCAACAGATGCTGCATTAAGAAAAGCAATCCGGGAGCTTCCGGATGCACCGTCCGTATTTATTGTATCCCAGAGAGCGGCATCGATCCGGCAGGCAGATCAGATCATCGTACTGGATGACGGCCGGATGGCAGGAAAAGGTACACACGAAGAACTGCTGAAATCCTGTCAGGTCTATCAGGAAATCTATTATTCTCAGTATCAGAAGGAGGTGCAGGCGTAATGGCAGAAGCAAAAAACAGAAAAACAGTTTCTGAAGGGCAAAGCAACCGTAAGGGAACCATAGGAAAGGTTCTGCATTATATCCGGCGTTACTGGGGATTTCTGGCAGTCTCGTTGATTCTGGCAGTGGTAACGGTGGTACTGACACTGTATGTACCGATCCTGATCGGACGTGCCATTGACAATATCATTGCTGCGGGAAAGGTAGACTTTGCGGCAGTCGGCAGGATCCTTTTCAGGGTAGCAGCGGCTGTGGCAGTGACCGGGATCTGTCAGTGGGTCATGAATATCATGAACAATCATATCACATATCATGTCGTCCATGATATACGTGAGGAGGCATTCCGGAAGATACAGATTCTTCCGCTGAAATATATTGATTCCCATGCTTACGGGGAAATTGTCAGCCGTGTTATCGCGGATGTTGACCAGTTTGCAGATGGCCTGCTGATGGGTTTTACACAGTTTTTCACGGGAATCGTAACCATCGGCGGAACGCTGGTTTTTATGCTGACGATTCATGTACAGATTACTCTTATCGTGGTTCTGCTGACACCGCTTTCCTTTGTCATTGCCAATTTTGTGGCAAAAAATACGTATTCCATGTTTCAGCAGCAGTCTGTAACCAGAGGAGAACAGACCGCACTGATCGATGAAATGATCGGAAATGAAAAGGTGGTGCAGGCATTCGGATACGGAGACCGGGCGCTGGAGCGTTTTGATGAAATCAATGGCCGTCTGGAAACATGTTCTCTGAAGGCAACTTTCTTCTCATCACTGACCAACCCGGCCACACGTTTTGTCAACAATGTGGTATATGCAGCAGTGGCCCTTGCAGGAGCACTGACAGTATTGTCGGGCGGCATGACCGTCGGTAATCTGTCCAGTTTTCTGAGCTATGCAAATCAGTATACAAAGCCCTTTAATGAAATCTCGGGGGTAATTACCGAACTGCAGAATGCCATTGCATGTGCGGCAAGAATCTTCAGCCTGATTGAGGAAGAAGCACAGATACCCGAGCCGGAAACAGCACAGACGCTGGAGCATACCCGGGGCAACGTGGAACTGGATCATGTAAATTTTTCCTATGTGCTGGACAAGCCGCTGATCGAGAATCTGAATCTGGCGGTAAAACCCGGTCAGCGCGTGGCGCTGGTAGGTCCTACCGGCTGCGGCAAGACTACGATCATTAATCTGCTGATGCGTTTCTATGATGTGGATGCAGGCAGTATCCGGGTAGATGGAACTGATATCAGGGATTACACCAGAAAAAGTCTGCGGACCAATTACGGCATGGTACTGCAGGAAACCTGGCTGAAGGCCGGAACCATCCGGGACAATATCATCATGGGCAAACCGGATGCGACGGAAGAAGAAATCATTGCAGCCGCAAAAGCCTCCCATGCCCATTCTTTTATCCGGCGTCTGCCCCAGGGATATGATACCGTTATCGGAGAAGACGGAGGTATGCTTTCACAGGGTCAGAAGCAGCTTCTGTGCATAACGCGTGTGATGCTCTGTCTTCCTCCCATGCTGATTCTGGATGAAGCCACATCATCCATTGATACCCGAACGGAACTGAAGATTCAGGAAACCTTTGCCCGGATGATGAAAGGGCGTACCAGCTTTATTGTGGCGCACCGTCTTTCCACCATCCAGAATGCGGATGTCATCCTTGTCATGAGAGACGGGCATATCGTTGAACAGGGCAGTCATGAGGAACTTCTTGCCGGAGGCGGGTTCTACAGTGAACTGTATTACAGCCAGTTTCAGAACTGACAGCCGGCAGTCCGGCTCGGCCGGGCTGCTGTAAATCCCACATCCACGCCTGTGTGCGGCAGTGGTTGAAATCTCACATCCACGCCTGCGTGCGGCAGTGGTTGAATTTTACTTCCATGCCTGTCCGCGATAACGGTTGAAGCAGGCAAACACTTCCTGAGGGCGGGGCATGGCCAGATCGGAACCAAGCCAGGAACCATCTGCCAGTGCTTCCAGTCCCTTATCATGAACCAGATTCATCAATTCATTAACAATCTCACGCAGATTCCTTCTGCCATCGCAGTAATGCAGCTGGGCATATTTCAGCATAAAAGAGAGGGCCGCAGTCTGTTCGCTGTCTGCCAGCTGTTCCACATAGCGCAGATCCACGGTGTCCCGGTTGATGGAAAATGCATCTTTTCCCAGTGTCTTCATCTTGATCCGGTCACTGCCGCGAAATCCCTTTGCAGCCCGGGGAATCCTGTTAAAGCAGGGCATGGGAACTTCTGCTTCCGGGATTTCCAGAGCAGGAAAACGGGCAGCTTCTTCTCTGGCGAAGGCGGTGATATCTTTCGGAATATAGCGGTCCATCTGAATAATGCAGTCGGCTACATGAAAGTAGGAACCGGAACTTCCGGCCACCATAATGGAAGAAATCCCCTGCGTCTGAAACAGCATCCGAACCCTTTCGATAAACGGTGTAATCGGTTCCTGATCCCGATGAACCACCCTCTGCATCAACTCGTCGCGAATCATGAAATTGGTGGCGCAGGTATCTTCATCGATCAGAAAAAGCGAAGTTCCGGCTTCTATGGCTTCCATCACATTGGCGGCCTGAGAGGTGCTTCCGCTGGCGTCTTCCGTACAGAAAGCGTGCGTATCCTTTCCATTGGGCAGATTGCTGATAAACATGGAAATATCAGTATTCTGAATACTGCGCCCATCCTCGGCACGGATCTTCACAGCGGAAGCGTCCGTGATCACAAATTCGCGTCCGTCGCCTGCGATATGATTGTATACACCCAGTTCCAGCGCTTTCAGAAGCGTAGACTTGCCGTGGTATCCGCCGCCCACGATCAGCGTGATGCCCTTTCGGATCCCCATCCCTTTCAGGAGTCCTCTGTGGGGAAGCTCCATGGTAATCTCCATGGAAGCAGGGGATACAAACGGCACCGCTCCCCTCATGGGGCGCTGGGAAATACCGCTTTCTCTGGGGAGAATCGAACCGTTGGCAACAAATGCCGTCAGATCCAGAGATTTCAGCTGTCTGCGGATGAATTCCTGATCTTCCGCCAGATGAATCACGGAAATCAGCTGCTTCTGATCCAGACTTCTGCAGTACAGCGTCTTTCTGATGCAGTCCGGAAGGAACTCAAAAAGGATTCTGATCAGCTCCGTTGAATTGATGGTACGTCCATTGGCAGGAAATCCCACCTCCATGCGGACAAGAACGTCCCCTTTCTCCGGTGAAATGCAGCATGCACTTCTTTCCAGCACTTCCTGACCGGGTCGGCTGATGGCGATCAGACCGCTTTTGCCGGAGCCTTTCGCCTTGAAATTGTACTTTTCAATCTCCCGGTGGAACAAGCGAATCAGATGGTCCTGCAGAGCGATTCTCTTATGGGGCAGATCATACAGTTCTGCCGGGAATCCTGCCCTGCTTGCGGGAACCAGAATGCTGATCCGGGAAGGAGCAGCAAAGGGATCACCCTGTACGTGGTCGATGTTCAGAATATAATCACCGAACTGATAACTGCCCCTTGTATCCTTATAGGCAGGGTAGCTTCTGCGGTTGATAGCAGTAAGTATATTTTTCAAATCAATATTGCTTTTCATATAAAATATCCTCCTGATGGAAAATGAAACTGCAGGTTACTGTTCAGGCTTCTGCCTCACAGCCTTTTCCTCTTCAGGCCGAAGTCGAAACAGTAACACTTACAGCCAGTATACCACAAATAATGATTAAATGCTGTTGACATCTGTGGGTTTGTCTGATATTTTTATAAAGGACATGACAGTCTGGCAGAAGTTTAACTGTCTGAATTGTTTGGATTATTTTGAAGGGTGGTGCTGGAATGATTATTTCTTTCTGCAGATAGTTTACCGGATCTGCTGATTTACAGATCCGTAGGTTGTGTATGTAACTGTTTTTCAGTAATTGACATCTGACTGAAAAACGGCTTATTTATGATGCCTGCAGAAAGAGTAAGAAGATACAGTATCACAGTCATTCTGATATCAATTATTTATATGGTTTATACTGTTGTCATGTTTGTATTGACAGTACAGATATCAGAGGAATATTGTATATGGTTCGTATTTCAGGTGCAGGCGCAGGTCTGCGCCTTTTTATTTTAAGGAAATTGCATATTTCCCTGTTATACGAAAGCTCCCTTTCTCCAGGTAGGAATGGAGGAATATTTATGTCATTGATTACGGTTAGAAATCTTTCTTTTGCATATGAAAGCAGCGGCGACATGGTGTTTGATCATGCGAATTTCCAGCTGGATACGGATTGGAAGCTGGGACTTACCGGCAGAAACGGATGTGGAAAAACAACTTTTTTCCGGCTTCTGCAGGGACAGTATGAATATGGAGGAAGCATAGACTGTGGAAAGGTGCAGTTTCGGTATTTTCCTCTTTCCCTGACAGAAAAGGAGAAAGAACAGCTGACAATTGACTGTCTGGGAAATCTGTATCCCGAATATGAATTATGGCGGGTCTGTGTGGAACTGAATCTGCTGGATATGGATGCGGAGCTGCTGTACCGTCCCTACTGCACCTTAAGTTATGGGGAGCGGACAAGAGCAGAACTGGCATTTCTGTTTTCTCTGGAGTACACATTTCTTTTGCTGGATGAGCCCACCAATCATCTGGATCAGGAAAGCAAGAAGATGATAGAAAAATATCTGAAAAAGAAAAGTGGTTTTATTCTGGTTTCCCACGACCGAAATTTTCTGGATGCGTGTATTGACCATCTTCTGGTGATCAACCGGGCAACGATTGAAGTGTTCCAGAGCAATTTCAGTACATGGTGGGAGAATAAGCAGAGGCAGGATGCATTTGAGACTGCGCAGAATGAACGGATCAGGAAAGAAATCGGGCGTCTGGAGCAGTCGGCAGGACAGGCCAGCCGCTGGGCTGATAAAGTGGAAGGGCGGAAAATCGGTTTTGATCCCCGTAAAGAACCGGAACGCAATATCAGCACACGATCCTATCTGGCTGAGAAATCCAGAAGAATGCAGCAGAGGAGAAAAAATCTGGAAAACAGGATCCAGAAGGAAATTGAGGAAAAACAGGGGCTGATGAAAAATGTGGAGCAGGTGTCAGAATTGAAAATGAATCCCGTACCGTTCCATAAAAAACGTTATCTGGAGGTAAAAGAAGTTACAATCGGATATACGGATCAGCCGCCGATTATACGGAATCTGTCTTTTGATCTGCATGAAGGGGAGCGGCTGGCGCTTCAGGGAAGAAACGGATGCGGTAAATCCACTTTGCTGAAAGCGGTTCTGGGACAGCTTTCGGAAGGGATATTAAGAGGTTCTATAGAACTTTCCGGAGGACTCAGTATATCCTATATCCCCCAGAGTGCCGGTTTCCTGTCAGGAAGTCTGCGGGATTATGCTTAAGCCTGCGGCATGGATTATACGCTGTTTCTGACGGTACTTCGCCAGCTTGATTTTGAGCGGACGCAGTTTGATAAAAGGATGGAAACCTACTCCGAAGGACAGAAGAAAAAAGTACTTCTGGCAGGCAGTTTGTGTAAACCGGCCAATCTGTACATATGGGATGAACCATTGAATTATATTGATGTTTTTTCACGTATGCAACTGGAGCAGGTGATCTGCAGATATGCTCCGACCATGATATTTGTAGAACATGATCAGGCATTTGTTGAGCATGTGGCTACCGGCATTCTGGAACCGGACTGCGGAAGAATAATCCGGAAGTAAAATTAAAGGTAAAAGTAAAAATAAGCGAAGTTATAATAAAAGAAGTAAAAATAAAAATACCGCATGACCGATTTTTACTGATATTCTTGTTGAAATTAACAGAAAATTAATGTATAAACCATATAATAACAGAAAATAATACCGATACACAATCAAATATGCTACAATCATTCCATGGGAAATTTATGAACAGCTTTCGGAAAGGGAGGTATATTATGGCGGCATTTGACAGGGTGTTATCGGGATATCCCAGCATGGATCAGGTTCTGGATTATATCCGTCTGGGGGATAATGTGGTGATTCAGGTTACAGATATGGATGAATTTCGCTTTTTTGTGGAACCTTATGTGGAACAGGCTAAAAAGGACGGAAGAAATCTGATCTATTTTCGGTTTGCCAGTCATGCACCTCTGGTGAAGAACGAGGATGCCAGATGGTATTGCCTTGATCCGGGGGAAGGATTTGAACAGTTTACAATCCGGGTCCATCGGATCATTGAAAAAGAAGGGAGGGATGCCTTTTATGTATTTGACTGTCTTTCGGAGCTTCAGGTAGCCTGGGCAGCGGATCTGATGATGGGCAATTTCTTCTGCGTGACCTGTCCGTTCCTGTTCATTCTGGATACGGTGGCTATGTTTCCGGTGATCCGGGGCGATCATTCCCATGAAACCATCGCCCGGATTCAGGAGACCACACAGCTTTTTCTTGATGTTTATTCAGATGAAAAGAATATTTATCTGCATCCGGTGAAGGTCTGGAACCGTTATTCGGCTACCATGTTTTTACCCCATCGGGCCGATAAACAGGAAAAGGTTTTCACTACGCTGACGGATTCCGTGAGCATGAGCCGGTATTATGCGGTGGTTGGACGGTACCTGAGTACGGAGGATCAGAATCTGGACAGCTGGGAACGTTATTTCCAGAAATCACGGATATATGAGCCTTCGCAGGAGGAGGAAATCAAATCAAATTTCTGCAGGATGATGATGACGAAAGACCCGAAAATCCGGGAGATGTTTGGAAGGTTTTTTGAGATAAAAGATTATTATCAGGTGAAAGACCGGTTGATCGGAAGCGGGAAGATCGGCGGCAAATCCTGTGGTATGCTTCTGTCACGCAGTATTGTTCAGAAATGTCTGCCTGAACTGTCTTACCGGATGGAGCCTCATGATTCTTTTTATATCGGAAGTCATGTATTTTATACATATCTCGTTTACAACAAACTGTGGGATCTTCATGTAGCTCAGAAGGAAGAGGACGGATATTATGAACTGGCAGGGCAGCTTTCCGATGGAATCCTGCACGGTGCATTTCCGGAGGCAATCCGCAGCCAGCTGCGCCGGATGCTGGAATATTACGGTCAGGCGCCGATCATTGCCCGGTCCAGCAGCATGCTGGAGGATGGATTCGGCAATGCATTTGCAGGGAAATATGAATCGGTTTTCTGCGCCAATCAGGGAACGCTGGAGGAACGGCTGGAGAAGCTGGAGGATGCGATCCGGATCGTTTATGCCAGTGCAGTGGATCCGTCAGCTCTGGAATACAGAAGAAACCGGGGGCTGGATACGCTGGAAGAACAGATGTCTATTCTGGTACAGAGAGTTTCCGGTTCCATGCATGGGAATTATTTCTTCCCTTCGGCAGCCGGAGTGGGATATTCCTACGATACATACGGGTGCAGTCAGAATCTGGATCCCCGGAAGGGCATGCTCCGTATGGTCTATGGTCTGGGTACACGGGCTGTTGACCGGACTGATAATGATTATCCCAGGATCATACATATTGATAAACCGGAGCATACGTATCTGACAACCATGAACGAAAAAGTGAGATTTTCCCAGAGAAAGCTGGATGTGATCCATCTGGAGAAAAAGGGCGTGGTGGAAATTTCTCTGGAGGAAATGATGAAAGTAACTCCCCGGTGGTATCATAATCTGGTACTGGAGCATGACAGGGAGATGGAACAGAATTATTACAATACAAGAGGTGTACGCCGGGATATCTGTTTTGGAACCTGCCGCGGATATGTGGAAGACAAACAGTTCCTGAAGGATATGGAACAGATTCTGGCCACGCTGGAACGTGAATATACCTACCCGGTGGATATCGAGTTTACCGTTAATTCCAACGAAAAGAAAGAGTATGTGATCTGCCTGCTTCAGTGCAGACCGCTGCAGGTATTTTCCGGGGAAGGAAAAATTGAAATCCCTCATATACCGCAGGAACAGATTTTGTTTGAAACGACAGGCAGTTCCATGGGGAAACCGCAGCAGAAAAAGCTGGATGCCGTTGTGATGGTTGATGCGAAAGCCTACTACGATTATCCTTACAAACAGAAGCCGGAGGTGGCGGATCTTCTGACCGCCATCAATACTTCGTTCCGGGGAGGCGGGAAAAATGTACTGCTGATGGTGCCCGGAAGAATCGGAACTTCATCGCCGGAGCTGGGCATACCGGTGAAATTTGCAGGAATTTCCCAGTTCTGCGCCATTGTGGAGATGGACGATGACCAGTCCGGATATTCGCCGGAACTGTCTTTCGGCAGCCATATGTTCCAGGATCTGGTAGAAGCGGAGATTTTTTACACCGCTTTGCTTAAAACAGGCAAAGAAGGCGCACAAAAGCGGGAAAAACTGCTTTCCGGCATTGGAAAATTGTGTGATCTGCCGGAATCGTACAGACATTTAAAGGATATGGTGCATGTATATCAGACAGAAGACACGGGACTGACACTGTATTACGATATGGAAAAAGGCCGGAGCGTGTGCGGCATAAGCGAAGTCTGAACAGCAACAATATGAGATGCAGGTTGTTTTTATTCATGTTTTCAGATATAATATCTTTAAGTGTGCTTGCGCATACATATTGATTTTGGAGGATGAAGATGAGTAATCAGGACTGGTCGCATCTGGGCGACGAGATCAAAGATGCAGTGCAGTCTGCTATAGATTCAAAGGATTTTACGCGTTTGAATGATGCCATCGGTAAGACAGTGAATCAGGCACTGGATCAGTTTGAGCAGGTACTGGATGGCAGCGGAAGCAGTGATTCCGGCAGAACCGGCCGGGAGGACGGCGATGGCCATGCCGGGGAGTGGTATAATGGCGGGGGCAGCTGGTATAATGGCGGAGGAAGCAGCAGGAACCGTTCCGGACAGAAACAGTATTCCGGTCAGAGCAGGACGTATACTGACAGGACAGAAACACATAAACAGGCAGATGTCAGAGACCGGACATGGGATCAGTATGTGAGAGAGAAGACGGGAATTGTCCGGAAGAAGGAGCGGGATCCGTTTCAGGCATACAGTGAACGCTATGCTTCACCGGCTTCTGCCCAGGTATTCGGAATTCTGTCTGTGATATTCGGAGGAATTACGGCGGCAGGATGCGGTATTGCGGAGTTTGTCATGCTGTTGGTTGGCGCTACGATTTTTTCAGGAAATCTTCCCTTCGGAATGCCGCTGGCTATGGGAATTATGGTACCGTTTATCATCGGCGGCGGATTACTGGCTGGCAGCGGCCGGAGAAAACTGGGGCTGATCAGGCGTTATAAAAAATATGTGGCTTTTCTGGGGGATAAAGAATACTGTGAACTGCAGGATCTGGAGTATTCTGCGGGAATGACACATAAAAAGCTTCTGAAGGATCTGCACAGGATGATTGATAAAGGGTGGTTCCGTCAGGGACATATCGATCAGCAGGAATCAAGTCTGATTGCAACGAATCAGGCATACAGCCAGTATCTGGAAGCACAGAAAGAGTTTCAGCGCCGTGAGCTGGAGACCGGAAAGCAGGAGCAGAAGAGACGGAAAGCGGAAGAGACAGTATCAGCATCAGCTGAAGGTGTTCCCGGTGCATCAGCAGAACTTTCTCCCGAGGTTCAGGAAGTGATCGCTGAAGGGCGGATTTATCTGAAACAGATTAAGGAAAGCAACGATGCAATACCGGGTGAAGAGATTTCAGCCAAAATATCCAGACTGGAACTGGTAATCGAGCGGATTTTCAACCGGGTGGAACAGCATCCCGAGCTGGTGGAAGAACTTCGCCGTTTCATGAAATATTACCTGCCGACTACAGTAAAACTGCTGGCAGCATATGAAGAACTGGACAGACAGGAGATACAGGGACCCAACATTCTGAAATCAAAAGAAGAGATAGAGAATACTCTGGACACTATCAATAAGGCTTTTGAGAACCTGCTGGACAGCTTTTTTGAAGATACAGCAGTGGACATTTCATCAGATATATCGGTAATGCAGACGCTGATGGCGCAGGAAGGTCTGCTGGGAGGAAGTCTGAAGGAACGGATCAGGGAAAGAGAAAAGGAAAAAGTATTGCGGTAATGTAAGGTTGCCGGGAAAGGATAAAAAATGGAACAGAATATGTTATCGGAGAGCGGGCAGAATGCAGAAGTCAGTACGGCCTTGGAGGAAGAAAAAACACTGGATCAGCTGATGGCGGAATGCAATTTTACGGCAGAGGAGCTGAGAACTGTCGATGCATATGCCTCTCAGATCGATGTGATGGATAATAATGAAATTCTGGAATACGGAGTAGGATGTCAGAAGAAGCTGACTGATTTTTCGGAAACTGCACTGAATAATGTAAAGACGAAAGATCTGGGAGAAGTCGGGGATATGCTGACCGATGTGATTGCTGAATTGAAGAATTTTGATGCAGCGGAAGAAAAGAAGGGCCTGTTTGGATTATTCAGAAAAACAACGGACCGCATGGAAGCATTGAAAAGCCGCTATACCAAAGCATCTGCCAATGTACAGAAGATATGTGATTCTCTGGAAGAACATCAGGTAACACTGATGAAAGATATCTCTGTTCTGGATCAGATGTATGAACTGAATACGACATATTTCCGGGAACTGACTCTGTATATTATGGCAGGAAAGAAAAAGCTGGATGAGCTGCGGACGAAAGACCTGCCTGCACTGATGGAAAAGGCACAGCGTACAGGTTTGCAGGAGGATGCTCAGGCGGTTAAGGATATGGACAGTCAGTGCAACCGGTTTGAGAAAAAACTGCATGATCTGGAATTGACCCGTATGATTTCTCTTCAGATGGCACCTCAGATCCGTCTGATTCAGAGCAGCGATACCCAGATGGTTGAGAAGATCCAGTCAACGATCGTGAATACGGTACCGCTCTGGAAAAGTCAGATGGTGCTGGCGCTGGGAATGGAACATTCCAATCAGGCGGCCAGAGCACAGGCTGCAGCTACAGACCTGACCAATGAGCTGCTCCGTAAGAATGCGGAAGCACTGAAAACCGCCAGCATTGAAACAGCCAAAGCTTCCGAACGGGGAATTGTTGATATGGAAACATTGAAGCAGACCAACGAATCGCTGATTTCCACTCTTGATGAAGTGATGCGGATTCAGAAGGAAGGACACGAAAAACGTATGGAAGCAGAAGGGCAGATGCAGCAGATTGAAACGGAACTGAAAGCAAAACTGCTGGAGATTTCACGCTGATGGATGAATTTTATATGAACGATACGGATTTTTGAATATAATACAGAAGGCCCATCCGGGAATATCAGAACTCTCATGATGACAGAGGGAACTGACAGGAACGGATGGGCCTGTTGGTTTTGAATTTACGTAACTGTTCAGAGCCAACCTCGAAAATTACACAAACTGATTGGCATCGGCATCGTATTCATAATCGATGGCGGACAGTTTTTTGATGATTTCCTGTTTATCTTCTTCCAGATCTTCGCAGAGTGCATCCAGTGACGGATAGAAATCGCGAAGCTTCATATTCACTGTGCTGAGCAGAATTACAGGATCGTTGGGAAGTACTTTCATGTCAGGTTCCTTTCTGTACGGATTTTGTTATGCAGCTGCAGTCGGAGCAGAATGCTGCTGTTGCCGGGAAAGTTGCTGCAGCTGCAAATGTCTGTTACTGTAGGAAAGCTGCTGTTGCTGCAGCAGTTACCGCTACTGCAGCAGGATCCGTTCTTCATCGTCCGGTACGTAAAGATTGCCGGAGTAGTTCAGTTCCCCTTCTGCCAGATAGCGTCCTTTTCGTGTCGTGATATCTGTTTTGTCTTCTGTATGCCAGAGCACCATATTTTTGATATGGAGCTTTTCTGCCAGCTGGCAGGCATCCTTTACCGTGCTGTGATGTTTTTCATAGGGTTTGAAGCGGGCTTCGTCTTCATACATGCAGAATGCTTCATGGAGCAGCCAGTCACTGTCTTTGACATATTCATAGCAGCAGTCATGGTACGGTTCGTCACCGGTGAAGGCCAGTTTTTTTCCGTTGCTCAGTACGGTGGTGAAACCAAACTGTTTTGCCTTGGTGGATTCAATATCAAAAAAGGTAACCTGCAGACCGAGAATATCCTTTGTGTCACCGTTTTTCAGCGGGACAAAGAAAATCTGTTTTCCAATATAATCGCAGAACTTTTTCTGCACCGTCAGGCGGCACAGGGTTTCCAGAGTGGGAACCAGTTCTTCATGGGCGTAGATATAAACAGGCTCGGTCAGATTGCCGGCCTTCATATTGGATGCCAGAAGTCTGAAAAGCCAGACAAACCCCAGCGTATGGTCGCAGTGCTCATGTGTCATGAAAATATGATGAATATTCTCAATGGAAATCTGCATATTATGCAGCTTTTTTAAAATGGTATTGCCGCCGCCGCAGTCGACCAGAAAATACTCGTCTCCTTTGCGGAGGGCAAAGCAGGTGTTATAGCAAGAGGTCACCATGGCATTGCCCGTACCGATAACATATAATTCTTCCATTTGATCCTCCTTCTGTCGAGAAATGTATCCCGTAAAAAAATATGGAATCAGCATTTGCCGATTCCATATTATAGCACAGAATGTACAGTAGATATACCCTGCAATTCTAAAGAAAATATGTATTATTTATTATTTTTTTTGACTTCCTGCATCTTCATGGCACGTACTTTGGATGAGAGGCCGTACAGTGTGATGAAGCCTTCTGCATCGTGATGATCATATAAATCACCGGTTGTGAAAGATGCGAGCGATTCATTGTACAGGGAGTAGGGTGATGTGGTACCCTGCTTGATGATGTTGCCCTTGTACAGTTTCATCTTTACGGTACCTGTTACGTATTCCTGTGTGCTTTCAATAAATGCCTGCAGTGCTTCGCGTAAAGGTGTAAACCATTTGCCGCTGTAAACCTGATCTGCATACTGAACAGCGATCTGTCTCTTGGCAATGGTAGTATCCTTGTCAAGAATCAGTTCTTCCAGCTGCTGGTGTGCTTCCATCAGGATGGTTCCGCCGGGGGTCTCATAAACGCCGCGGGACTTCATACCTACGATACGGTTCTCAACGATATCAACAATGCCGATGCCGTGCTTGCCGCCCAGTTCATTGAGCTTTCTGATGATATCGGAAACCTTCATTCTTTCACCGTTGATGGCTGTGGGAACGCCCTTTTCGAAATCAATGGTCAGTTCTTCCGGTTCATCGGGAGCTTTCTCGGGAGTTACGCCCAGTACCAGCAGATGGTCATAGTTGGGAGCGCTGGCAGGATCTTCCAGTTCCAGACCTTCATGGCTGATATGCCACAGGTTTCTGTCACGGCTGTAGCTGTTGTCAGCAGAGAAAGGAAGATAGATGTCATGATCTTCACAGTATTTGATTTCTTCGTCACGGGATGAAATCTTCCAGGTTCTCCAGGGAGCAATGATCTTCAGATCGGGAGCAAGAGCTTTGATGCCCAGCTCGAAACGTACCTGATCGTTGCCCTTACCGGTTGCGCCGTGGCAGATGGCAACAGCACCTTCCTTGCGGGCAATTTCCACCAGCTTCTTGGCGATGACGGGTCTTGCCATGGCAGTACCCATCAGGTATTTGTTCTCGTAGATCGCATTGGCCTGAACACAGGGAACGACATAATCATCGCAGAATTCATCAACAACATCTTCGATATAGAGTTTAATTGCTCCGCTGACTTTGGCTCTTTCTTCCAGGCCGTCCAGTTCATTGCCCTGACCAACGTCGATACAGCAGCATACTACATCATAATCATAGTTTTCTTTTAACCAGGGGATGATCGCTGTGGTATCAAGTCCGCCTGAATACGCAAGTATAACTTTGTCTTTCATATTAGGAACCCCTTTTCTGGTTATAATTAAGATTTCCGCTTTCATGTATATGCCATACCTTCTATTGCAGGTTCTGTTTTCTGCAGAAATCTGTCTGAAAGTGAACAATTACAAAAGGTATAAAAATACAATAAAACCGGAATCTGTTGCTCATCGTGTCTCTTCTTGAAGAATTACTTGATTAATATACAACAAAGTGGTATGATTTGCAAGGGAAAATTTCCATCTAAGGGTATATTTTCCTGAAAAATAATTGCATAATATACAAAAACAATGTATAATTATTCTCGCTCCCGCAGGATGCAATTACTGAAAACTCACTGTCATTACGGCAGGCAGAGAATCTCGTGGAACGGGATTCTTTTTTATCTCAGCCGGAACAGCGGGGAAAAAGCTTACTGCAGGAGAAATTTGCTGTTGTCCAGAGCCAGGCAAGAGAGGTTGGCTCTGAACAGTTACATTAATTTTATTATGGAATCAGGAAGGAGATGTCTGCCGGTACAGACCGGCGGCGGTGAACATTATGATTAAAGCAGGTATTATCGGTTCCACTGGTTATGCTGGAGCAGAACTGGTCAGATTGCTGTATCAGCACGAAGAAGCAGAGGTGGTCTGGTACGGTTCCAGAAGTTATGTGGATAAAAAATATTACAGCGTCTACCCCAATATGTTTGAAATTATAGATGCAGACTGTCTGGATGACAATATGGCAGAGCTTGCCCAAAAGGTAGATGTGATCTTTACGGCAACTCCTCAGGGGCTGTGCGCATCCCTTGTGAATGAAGAGATTTTATCAAAAGTGAAAATTGTAGATTTAAGCGCTGATTTTCGTTTGAAGGATGTGGACGTGTATGAGAAATGGTATAAAATACAGCATAAGAGTCCTCAGTTCATTCCGGAAGCAGTATACGGCCTGTGTGAGATCAACAGAGAGCAGGTAAAAGGAGCAAGACTGGTAGCCAATCCGGGCTGCTATACAACATGTTCCATTCTGACCGCATATCCTCTGGTGAAGGAGGGACTGATCGATCCGGATACACTGATCATCGATGCCAAATCGGGTACTTCCGGAGCAGGGCGCGGTGCCAAAGTGGATAATCTGTTCTGTGAAGTGAATGAAAATATGAAGGCCTACGGCGTGACAACACATAGACATACACCGGAAATCGAAGAGCAGCTGGGCTATGCATGCGGAAGAAAGATCATGATTAATTTCACACCTCATCTTGTGCCCATGCAGCGGGGAATTCTGGCAACAGAATATGCTTCTCTCATGCCCGGTGTGACAGCAGCTGATATCCGCAGCGCCTATGACAAGTATTATAAAAACGAAAAGTTTGTCCGTGTACTGCCGGAGGGTATGGTTCCCCAGACACGTTTTGTGGAAGGCAGCAATTACGTGGATGTGAATTTTGTAGTGGATGAACGGACCGGCCGCGTGGTGATGATGGGTGCCATGGACAATCTGGTCAAAGGTGCGGCAGGTCAGGCGGTTCAGAATATGAACCTGCTGTTCGGTCTGCCGGAGGACATGGGTCTGAAACAGGTTCCCATGTTTCCGTAGGATAACAGGATATAAATTAGAAGAGGGAAAGGAGTATGGATTCATGACAGACGGTAAATTAAAAGATGAGTCAATGGATGAAATTATGAAAAAGGCAGAGGTGCTGATCGAAGCGCTTCCTTATATACAGCGGTTTAACCGCAAAATCATTGTGGTAAAATACGGCGGAAGCGCCATGGTGGATGAAGAGCTGAAACGCAGTGTGATCGCGGATGTGGTACTGCTGAAACTGGTCGGATTCAAGCCGATCATTGTGCATGGCGGCGGTAAGGAAATCAGCAGATGGGTTTCCAAAACGGGTATGGAACCGCATTTTATCAACGGGCTGCGCGTAACGGATGAGCCGACCATGGAAATTGCAGAGATGGTTCTGAACCGTGTAAATAAAAGTCTGGTACAGATGATTCAGCAGCTGGGTGTGAAGGGCGTCGGAATCAGCGGTAAGGACGGCGGGCTGCTTCATGTTCAGAAACGTTATTCCGATGGACAGGATATCGGTTATGTAGGAGAAATCGATGCGGTGGATCCCAAGATCCTGTATGATCTGCTGGAGAAGGATTTCCTTCCTGTTGTCTGCCCCATCGGCTATGATGACAATTATGATACCTATAATATCAACGCAGATGATGCGGCCTGTGCCATTGCCAAGGCGGTAAAGGCGGAAAAACTGGCATTTTTATCGGATATCGAAGGCGTCTACAGAGATTTTAATGATAAATCCACACTGATCTCCGAACTGGAGCTGGAGGAAGCAGAACGGTTTATCGCAGAAGGCTTTGTGGGCGGCGGCATGATTCCGAAGCTTGGCAACTGCATCGAAGCTCTGAAAGACGGCGTTTCACGGGTACATATTCTGGACGGCAGAATTCCCCACTGCCTGCTTCTGGAAATCTTTACCAACAGAGGTATCGGTACTGCAATTCTGAATCATAAGGAGGAAAAATACTATCATGAGTAATGAAATCGAAAAGCTGAAAGCAATGCCCAGAGAGGAAGCAATTGCCTGTGCGGAAGAGGTACTTCTTCATACCTATAACCGTTACCAGATCATTCTGGAAAAAGGCGAGGGTATGTATCTGTATGATTCGGAAGGGAAAAAATATCTGGATTTCTGCGCCGGTATTGCTGTTTTTGCACTGGGATATAAAAATGAAAAGTTCAATGCTGCAGTGAAAGATCAGGTGGATAAGCTGGTCCATACCTCCAATTATTATTATAATTTTCCTTCCATTGCTGCTGCGCAGAAGCTGACAAAAGCAGCTCATATGGATCGGGTATTTTTCACCAACAGCGGTACGGAAGCCATCGAAGGCGCTATCAAAACAGCGAGAAAGTATGCATTCAATAAAGACGGAAGAACAGATCATGAGATCATAGCCATGAACCATTCATTCCACGGCAGAAGTATGGGCGCTCTTTCCGTTACGGGCAATCCCCATTATCAGGAAGCGTTTAAGCCTCTGATCGGCGGTGTGAAATTTGCCGATTACAATGATCTGGACAGTGTAAAGAAACTGGTGACCGACAGAACCTGTGCTGTTATTCTGGAGCCTGTACAGGGAGAAGGCGGTATTTACCCTGCATCGGAAGAATTCCTGAAAGGGCTGCGTGCGCTGTGCGATGAGAAGGATATTCTGCTGATTTTTGATGAAATTCAGTGCGGTATGGGCAGAACCGGTGAGATGTTTGCCTGCCAGCACTACGGCGTGGATCCGGATGTCATGACAGTGGCAAAGGCGCTGGGATGCGGACTTCCTGTGGGTGCATTTCTGGTGAAGGAAAAGGCTGCTTCTCTGGTGGCAGGAGATCATGGCAGCACATATGGAGGCAATCCTCTTGTGGGTGCGGCAGCCAATGCAGTTTTTGATATATTTGAAGAAGAGCATATCCTTGACAATGTACGTGAGACCGGCAGATATCTGTATGAGAAGCTGGAAGCTGTGGCAAAGGCGCATGATGAGATCGTTGATCACAGAGGTATCGGATTTATGCAGGGACTGGAATTTTCCGTTCCGGTGGGTCCCATTGTTTCCAGATGCATTGAAAGCGGTCTGATCCTGATTTCGGCCGGTGCCAACACGATCCGCTTTATTCCTCCTCTCATTGCAGGCAGAGAGCATGTGGATCAGATGGTGGATATTCTTGAATCATGCCTGAAAAATTGTCTGTAGAATTACGCATGTACATCAGCCGGATGAGCAGGTGTGAAAGCTTACGATCCCCCCGCGGATGATTTCCAACAGGAGAAGAAGAATGAAAGATCATGAAAAAAACGATGCTGTAAAAGAAGAAAAAAATAAAGAAGAGAAAGATTCTGCAGAAAAACAGGAGAAAAGAAAAACAGGGAAGGAACTGCGGGGCTGTGTGCAGGATGAAATCGACTATTTTAAGGATGAGATGAGTCATGCGAAAGGCCGTGCGGCCGAGAGGGTTGTGACCATGGGGAGCGGGCTTCGTTCTTTTGCGGAATGGGCGGCATTCGGTGTACTGGTCGGTCTGATCGCCGGGTTTGTGGCTTCTGTGTTCGGTCTGCTGCTTGGTGAGATCACATCGTACAGGATGGCGCATCCTCAGATGATCCTGGGGCTGCCCTTTGCGGGTCTTGCAATTGTGTTTCTTTATCATCATTTTGGAGAATCGGGAGACCGGGGAACGAATCTGGTGCTGAACTCCGTGCGGGAAGGCGGGGAGGTTCCCTGGTATGTGGCGGTGCGTATTTTCCTGGCAACTGCGGTTACCCATCTGTTTGGCGGTTCCGCAGGACGTGAAGGAGCCGCACTGCAGCTGGGAGGATCCATCAGTTCTACGCTGGCGAAAATCCTGCATCGTGAGGATAAGAACCCTACGATTACCGTTATGTGCGGCATGAGTGCAGCTTTTGCCGCTCTCTTTGGTACTCCGCTGGCTTCTACTGTATTTGCCATGGAAGTCGTCAATGTGGGGAAGATGTATTATCCTGCTCTGGTGCCCTGCAGCTTTGCCGCTCTGGTGGGTTCCATGGTGGCCGGATATATGGGTGTGGAGAGTGAAGTTTTTGACATGTTTGCCGTACCGGGGCTGAGCGCTGTTACCTTTGTAAAGGTTCTGATTCTTGCAGCGGGATGTGCACTGGTCAGCATGCTGTTCTGTATTACGCTTCACGCTGCGCATACCTTTTTTCACCGGCCCATATGGAATAAATATGTGTCTGTATTTACAGCAGGTACACTGGTTGTACTGCTGACAATACTGGTGGATTCTTCTGATTATATGGGAACAGGCATGCAGGTGATAGCCAGAGCGATTGACGGATCCGTTCGTCCGGAAGCCTTTCTGCTGAAAATAATTTTTACGGCTCTGACACTGGGATCGTGCTACAAGGGTGGAGAAATCGTTCCTTCCTTTTTCGTAGGAGCAACCTTTGGCTGTTTTGCGGGACAGATTCTCGGTCTGTCGCCTTCTCTCTGCGCAGGAGTCGGCATGGTTTCCGTATTCTGCGGTGTAACAAACTGTCCCATCAGTTCATTGCTGATCGCAGCTGAATTATTCGGTTTTGAAGGCATTCACTATTTTCTGATCGGTGTGGTTGTCAGCTATATGCTGTCAGGATACTATACGTTATATTCCAGCCAGAAGATCATTTACAGAAAATACAGAAAACGAACAGAATAAGAAGGGAATCCATAAAAACTAAATTTAGGAAATGTTTTAATAAATCTTAAAGACTTTTTATAATTTATTCAGCAGTGAAGATATTGCTTTATTGGTCTGATTTGGGTACAATGTAGAGTACGGGACAGGTATTCCAATCTGCAGATCTGCAGGGAAAGGAGTACCGATGAATTACAGGCGCATAAAAGCGATAGCAATCCTTGTGTTGTTCCTGACTGCGGGAGTGCTTTACAGCGCAGGCCGCAGTCAGGATATTTTTGTGTATGATAGTGGTTTGTCAGAAGGGGAAGAGATGTCTGCATGGAGTGAGGCGGAGGCGTATTCCGATACGGAAGCTGACCGTTCTTCTGAAGCCGTGCTTTTCGGCGGAGACATTGCCGGCGGCGCCGTTCTGGAGCAGGAATCCGGCAGCGAACAGTCAGACAGAGAACCGGCTCAGCAGTCCGCAGCAGGTACTTTTGTTCATGTGCATGTGTGCGGAGCAGTGAAAAATGCCGGTGTGTATCTGCTTCCGGAGAATTCCATTGTGGAGGATGCTATCAGGGAGGCCGGAGGTGTGCTGAAAGGCGGCGCGGCAGATTACCTGAATCTGGCAGGAACCATATCAGAAGGTGATAAGATTTATGTTCCTTTTTTAGAAGATGTGGAGGAACCCTGCGGCGTGGTGCTGCAGCCGTCTTCCGGTTCGGGAGCCCAGACCGGACAGGGAGAAGGCAGTGCCGGCGGCAGTACGGATGCACTGGTGAATATCAATACGGCAGACAGTACGCTGCTGATGACACTGCCCGGTATCGGACAGACCAGAGCGGATGCCATCATTGCCTATCGTGAGGCTAACGGGAATTTTCAGAAGACGGAAGATATCATGAAGGTTTCCGGCATTAAAGAAGGGGCATTTGATAAGATAAGGGACCGGATCACGGTCTGAAATGAGTGCAGCTGCAGAGAAGACTGCTTTGGAGGATGAAGTTATGAGTAAGAAGATTCTGGTTGTAGATGATGAGAAGCTGATAGTAAAAGGAATCAAGTTCAGTCTTCAGCAGGAAGGCTGGGAAGTGGATTGTGCCTATGACGGAGGAGAGGCGCTGGAGAAAGCAAAGCAGACGGAATACGATATGGTTCTGCTGGATGTGATGCTGCCGGTGTATGATGGTACGGAGGTGTGCCGCATGATCCGTGAATTTTCCAATATGCCGATCATCATGCTGACTGCCAAGAACAGTGATATGGATAAGATCCTTGGTCTGGAATACGGTGCGGATGATTATGTAACGAAGCCTTTCAATATTCTTGAAGTGAAGGCCCGCATCAAGGCGATTATGCGCCGCAGCACGAAACAGGAGAAGAAAGAGGAAGAGAGTTCTTCGCGCATCGTGGCGGGAGATCTGGTTCTGGACAGAGAAAGCCGTACTGTTTCCATCAGCGGTAAAGATATTAATCTGACTGCCAAGGAGTTTGATCTTCTGGAGCTGCTTCTTTTAAATCCCGGCAAGGTCTACAGCCGCGAAAAGCTGCTGAATATTGTCTGGGGCTATGAATATCCGGGTGATGTCCGCACAGTTGATGTTCATGTCAGAAGACTGCGTGAAAAGATCGAAAAAACCCCCAGTGAGCCCAGATATGTACAGACCAAGTGGGGGGTTGGATACTATTTCAAAGGACAGCAGTAATTGGTGAGATTTATGCGGTTATTTAAAAAGAGAGAAAATCAGACGGAAGCGGATATGATGGAAAACGGAAGGCATACGAACCCGTTTCAGAACCATGTGGACAGCATTGCGGGTGCATTCCGGTACTGTCTGAAAAGCTTCCGGGTAAGGGTTTTTCTGCTGATCGTAGTTATGGCATGGCTTCCCTTTCTTTTCCTGAATGAATATATTGCAGGGGAATCAAAGGCTATTCAGATTGAGCAGAAGGTTTTGGAACTGCAGTATCAGGCAAGGACGCTTTCAAGGCAGATGAGCAGAGCCGATTATCTGAACAATGTGGAAACGCCGGCGCTCAACTCTGCGCTGAATGCGGAGATCAGTCTGCTGTCCGATCTGTATGACGGGCGGATTCTGGTAATTGACAGCAGCTTCCGTGTTGTAAAAGATACCTACAGTACGGATACGGACAAATATAATATTTCGTCAAAGGTACTGTCCTGCTTCCGGGAAGGCGAGAATACCGGTTATGAGTATTTTAAAAACGGCAGTTATGCGGAATTTACGGTTCCTGTTTATGATCAGTCCCTGAAGAATATTAAAGGTGTGATGGTGGTTTCCACTTCCATGAAAAACATTGAGGATATGGTGGCCGGACAGAAAAAACGGTATCAGATCATAGAGGTTGCCATATGTATTCTGCTCAGTGTGATTGCCTTTTTCTTTTCCGGCAGGCTGCTGCGGCCCTTCAAAAGTCTGGAGGACAACCTGAACCGGGCCAATCAGGGGGATATGCGTCCCATATCCGTGCCGGACTGTCTGGAGACAGAGCGGATTGCCGCTGTGTACAACGAATCCCTCCTGCGTTTGAAGCATCTTGACGAAAGCAGGCAGGAATTTGTATCCAATGTATCACACGAGCTGAAAACGCCGATTACATCGATCCGGATCCTTGCTGATTCCCTGATTTCCATGGGAGAAGCACCGGTGGAACTTTATCAGGAATTTATGTCAGATATTTCCAATGAGATCGACCGTGAAAGCAGGATTATTGATGACCTGCTGGAGATGGTAAAACTGGACCGCACCAATGCGGAGCTGACTGTTCAGAGGGTCAATATGAATGAATTGATGAACAGCGTGCTGAAACGTTTGAAAGGAACGGCGGAAAAGCGCAATATTGTTGTTACACTGGAGTGTATGCGTCCTGTAGTAGCTGATGTGGATGAACTGAAATTTACCAGACTGATTACCAATCTGGTGGAGAATGCCATTAAGTACAACAAAGATAACGGCAGTGTTGCTGTTTCCCTGAATGCCGATCAGACCTATTTTTATGTGAAGATCGTGGATACCGGAGTGGGAATACCGGAAGATGAGGTAGGAAAGATTTTTGAACGTTTCTATCGGGTTGATAAAGCTCGCTCCAGGGAAACCGGCGGTACAGGACTGGGTCTTGCGATCTGTAAAAATATCGTACAGCTGCATCATGGCGTGATTCGTGTCAGCAGTGATTATGGGGTTGGATCCACATTTGTGGTCCGTGTCCCCCTGGTCTATATTCCATAAAACCGGAGGCAATATGAACTGGAAACGTGTAATAAAGTCAGGGCTTCTTTTGGTGATTCTGGCTGCGGTGTTTCTTTCTGCCTGCCAGAAAGAGACATCTGCGGAACAGGAACCGGATCCCCAAAAAGGCATCTACAATATATATTATAAAAATGCAAAAGGAACGGAGCTGCTTTCCTCGACTGTGGAGCTGGGGGATGATGTACATGATCGGAAAAACATCGTGGATGCGCTGCTTAAAGAACTGCAGAGCCAGAAACAGGATGATCCGAGCATGATTCCCGCTGTTTCTTCCAATCTGGAGGTGATCAGCTGTGACAGCAGTCTGCCGCCGTTTCTGACTGTTAATTTTACAAAAACCTATTCGGAACAAAGCAGTGAAGATGAGATTCTGTGCCGTGCGGCACTGGTACTGACACTGACCCAGATTCCGGAGATCGAATACATTGACATACATGTGGAGGGACAGCCGCTGCTTGACAGTTCCAAAAGACCTGTAGGAAAGCTTTCGGCAGACAAGTTCATGTCGGATACCAACGGCAACATGTATTCACGGCAGAAAAATACGCTGATTCTGTATTTTGCCAGCAAAGACGGGAAGGCACTGGAAGAAGTGGAACGGACAGTTCTGAATGACAGCAGCATGGCTATGGAAAAGCTGGTCATGCAGCTTCTGATTGAGGGGCCGCCGGACGACAGTACAAGGGCTGTGCTTCCGGATACGGTATCGCTGCTTGATATATCCATACGTTCCGGCACCTGCTATGTGAATTTTGATTCCAGCTTTCTCAATGAAACCATGGATCTGGATCCGAAGATCATTGTTTATGCCATCGTGAATTCTCTGTCGGAGCTTTCGGATGTGAGTCAGGTGCAGATCATGGTCAACGGTTCTTCCGATGTGAAGTTTAAGGACAGCCTTTCACTGTCGAAGCCCTTTACCAAAGATCTCAACTATCTGTTTGTTCAGGAAGAGGAAACAGAAGGAGGAACTTTATCAGAAGAGTAATTCTGGCCTGCTTTTTTGCTTTTGCAGGCGGGATATTTATTATGAAATATGGTGCAGAACACGCCGGTGATGTGTTTTGCGGGATTTGCAGACAGCTGACCGGAGCCGGTACGGACGGTTCACGGCTGTCTGCCTTTTTTATATATGCTTTCCGGCTGCTGATGCTGTCTGCGGGATGCGCGGCTTCTGTCTGGCTGACATGGAGGTTTTTCACCGGTGCAAAGAAAAATCTGATGTACGCAGCAGCGGCGGGAATCTGTTTTCTGGCGGGTGCATTTGCTGTATTCGATGCCATGAAGCAGCCGGTTCTCACAGACGGGGCCGGAGCAGCATGGAGTTTGAAACAGCTGGATGAAGAGATCGTTCAGGGAACAGGCGTGATCAGGCAGATATCAGAAGAAGACGGAACGGTCACGCTGCTTGTGGATCAGGTCAGACTTTTCACTCCCTGTGAGGGGAATTTTGAAAAATCACTTTATCTGGAATATGAGGCGGATGGAGTGCAGGCCGATCAATGGAAAACTTATGGAGATGAAAACAGTGAATCCGGAGCCAATGAGGCAGATGAAAGGAAAAGACCGGGACAGAGGATCCGGTTCAAAGGTACTTTTTCCCGGTATCAGCAGGCGACAAATCCTGGGGCTTTCGATTACCGGGAATACTGCTGGAGTCTTGGCATTGCGGGTCTGGTGGAAACATCGGAGAAGCAGCTGCAGGTTTTGGGCAGCGGTTCTCTGTTCAGGCACAATCTGCAGCGTCTGCGCAGCCTGATCAAGCAGCGTATTCTCCAGCTGGCACAGCCTGAGGATGCGGGAATTCTGGTCTGTCTGCTTACGGGAGACAAAAGTGAATTGAGTCCTTACTGGAAGGAGCTTTATCAGGAGAGTGGGATCATCCATCTGCTGACCATCAGCGGACTTCACATCAGCATTCTGGGGATGGGGATGTTTCAGCTTCTGAGAAAACTGCTGGGAAGCTTTTTCTGGAGCAGTATGCTGTCGGGGATTCTGACGGGAACCTTCTGTGTTATGGCGGGATCGGGAACATCTATGGTGCGGGCCATGGTCTGCTTTTTTCTGTTCCTGCTGGCGGGATATCTGGGCAGAACCTATGATTTTCTTACGGCGGTGGCTGTTTCCGGACTGCTGCTGTTATGGGAACACCCGCTGCTTTTATTTCAGTCGGGGTTTCTCATGACCTTCAGCTGCGTGTTGGGTATCGGAACACTGCTTCCTCTGGGGGAACTGATTTTTGTGAATGAGGAATCAGAGGAAAAAACGGAGCCGCAGGAAAGAAAACGGAGTGAGGGAACAGGAGAAAAAGCAGAAAAGTGGAAGATCCGTCTTCAGAAAACCGTGCTGGGAGCGGTGCTGCTGCAGCTGTCTTCTCTGCCGGTGCTACTCTGGTTTCAGGGACAGGTTCCCGTGGCCGGCGTTCTGATCAACCTGATCACGGTACCGTTTATGAGTTTTGTGCTGATATCGGATATACTGGCGGTGGCCGGCAGCCTTATTTTCATGCCGGTGGGGATTTTCCTTCTGGGAACTGCCCATTATATTCTGCGCTGGTATGAACAGGTTTGTCTGTTTTTTGGCAGTCTGCCGTGTTCCGTGCTGGTAACAGGGCGTCCCTGCTGGTGGCAGGTGGTGCTGTGGATCCTGATCCTGTCGGCGGTTATGGGAGCAGGATACTATCAGGTGATTTATCATCATAGAAAACTTCCCTTTGCAGCAGGACTTCTGCTGCTTCCCTGCGCGGTCCTTCTTCTGCAGCGTTTTCCTGATCCGCAGCTGCTGGTCAATTATCTGGATGTGGGACAGGGGGACGGCATTGTTGTGGAGCTGCCTTACGGGAAAGGTGTTTTCTGTATAGACGGAGGAAGCAGCAGTCAGAAGAAACTGAAGGAATATGTATATGAACCGTATTTTGCCCACGAAGGAATCCATTTTGTGGACTGCTGGCTGCTGACCCATCCCGATTCCGACCACTATTCGGGGATGATTGCCATGCTGGAAGATGGATTTTCTGTAAAGAGAATCATGATGCCGTCTGTTTTCAGGGACAGTGAACTGGCGGCGGAAATCGAAGCGCTGCATCCTGTAGATTACATAGAAGCCGGAAAACGGATAGAGGCGGGAGAAATTCAATTTGAGATTCTGCATCCGGCAGCAGATTACAGCAGCCAAGATGAGAATGATGCCTCTGCGGTGGTTTATCTGCAGTGGAATGAGTTTTCCGCACTTTTTACAGGGGATATGTCACTGGAATCAGAGGATGAAGTTCTGAATGCTTTGGATGGACGGGAAGTGGATGTGCTGAAAGTGGCGCATCATGGTTCGAGAACTGCCACTTCAGAAGCTTTTCTTCAGGCAATCGGTGCCCGGACAGCTGTCATTTCCTGCGGCATCAACAACCGGTACGGACATCCGCATAAAGAAGTGACAGAACGTCTGAAAAAGCGGGGAATTGATTGCTTTGGAACCAGTATGGGAGGCTGCATCCGGATACGCAGTGACGGGAACGGGTATGAAGCGGAGACGTTTCTGGAAAACAGAAGCTGAAAAACAAACCGGTTGCACATTTCGCTCTTTTCGTTTATAATATACTGGTTTTACCTTATTTATTTGAAGACAACAGACCATAGGAGGAGAAGATGTTTCGTTTTTTTGTGATGCCGGAGCAGATTGCCGGAGATCGCATTACTGTGACCGGTGATGATGTGAATCATATGAAAAATGTGCTTCGTATGAAACCGGGTGAGAGAGTGCGGATCAGTAACGGTACAGATGAGGATTATTTCTGTACCATCATGTCTCTGGAAGAGGATGCAGTACTGCTGCATGTGGACAGCAGGGAGCAGTCTTCCATTGAACTGCCGGTGCAGATTTATCTGTTTCAGGGGCTGCCGAAGTCAGACAAGATGGAGCTGATCATTCAGAAAGCGGTGGAGCTTGGCGCATATGGTATTGTTCCGGTTTCCATGAAGCGCTCCGTAGTGAAGCTGGACAGCAAAAAGGCGGCGGCAAAGGTGAAACGGTGGAATGCCATTGCAGAAAGTGCGGCCAAGCAGAGCGGCCGGATGGTGATTCCGCAGGTTCAGATGCCTGTGATATTTGCCGGGGCAGTGGAGCAGGCAGCGGAGATGGACTGTAAACTCCTCCCTTATGAGAATGAAGAAGGTATGGACGGTGTCAGGAGAATCCTGGGAGAACTGGCAGAGCAGGTGAAACAGCGCGGCTGTGAGAGACAGGCAGTTTTAGAAGAAACAGGTGTACTGCCTGAAGAAAAGCCGTTCCGGATCGGCATTCTGATCGGGCCGGAGGGCGGTTTTGAACCGTCGGAGGTGGAGCTTGCAGTAAAAGATGGCTGGCAGAGGATTTCTCTGGGCAGACGGATTCTGCGGACGGAGACCGCCGGAATGGCCCTGCTGTCGGTACTGGTATATCTGCTGGAACCGTAACCAGTCCTGTTATATGGAATAAAATATATTATAGATACAGTCTGCGGACTGGAGGAAAAGTGATGGAAGCATATCTGGATAATTCAGCAACAACCTGTGCTTTCGCGCGGGTATGTGATATTATGATGAAGACTATGTCGGAAGATTACGGCAACCCTTCTTCCATGCATTCAAAAGGTTTTCATGCGGAACATTATGTGAATGAAGCAAGGGAAACGGTGGCAAAAAGCCTGCGCGTAAATGACCGTGAAATTATATTTACCTCCGGCGGCACCGAGTCGAACAATATGGCGCTGATCGGCTGTGCCATGGCCAATAAAAGAAAAGGCAATCATCTGATTACTACGGTTTTTGAGCATGCGTCAGTCGGCAATACCATGCGTTTTCTGGAGGAGCAGGGTTTTCGGGTAACTTATCTGCCGGTAGATCATGAAGGGACGGTTTCTCTCAGGGCGCTGGAGGAGGCAATCTGTCCGGAGACGATTCTTGTTTCCATAATGTATGTAAACAATGAAGTCGGTTCGGTGCAGCCCATTGAGGAAATCGCCCGGATCATCCGGAGAAAGAAGCCGGACATTCTGTTCCATGTGGATGCGATTCAGGCTTATGGAAAGTATGTGATCCGTCCCAGACGGCAGGGAATCGATCTTCTGTCAGTCAGCGGACATAAAATCCACGGCCCCAAAGGAACAGGATTTTTATATGTAAGAGATAAAGTGAAGATCAAACCGATCATTTTCGGCGGGGAACAGCAGCACGGTATGCGTTCCGGTACGGAGAATGTGCCGGGGATCGCCGGTCTGGGAGAAGCTGTTAAGGAAATATACAAGGATCACGATGCAAGGGTCGCCGGTATGTATGAGCTGAAGAAGCTGTTTGTGGAACAACTGGCAGATCTGGATGATATTGTTATTAACGGTCAGCCTCTGATGAAAGGAGCGCCGCATATTGTCAGCGTCAGCTTCCGCGGAATCAGAAGTGAGGTACTGCTTCATGCGCTGGAGGAACGGGGGATTTATGTGTCGGCGGGCTCTGCCTGCTCTTCCAATCACCCGGCAGTCAGCGGAACGCTGAAAAGTATCGGCGTGGAGAAGGAACTTCTGGATTCCACCCTCCGTTTCAGTTTCAGCATTTTTACTACGGCGGATGAGATCCGTTATGCTGCGGATACTTTGAAGGAACTGGTGCCCATGCTGCGCAGATTCCGCAGAGGGTGACAGAGAAAGATTGGAGATTTGTGCCGCCGTCCGGCGGTGGAATGGAGATTAAGATGAAATTTCATGCTTTTTTAATTAAATACGCAGAGATCGGCATCAAGGGAAAAAACCGGTATCTGTTTGAGGATGCACTGATGAAGCAGATCCGCCGTGCTTTAAGACGGATTGACGGATCTTTCACTGTATGCAAGGAAGACGGCCGCATTTACGTAATGGCGGACAATGATGATTTTGATGAAGAAGATGTATATGAGGCTTTGCAGCATGTGTTCGGGATTCAGGGAATCTGTCCCATGCTGCAGGTAGAAGATGAGGGCTGGGATAAACTCTGTGAAACCGTTGTATCCTACATGAAGGAAACCTACGGTCAGGAGCAGTACAGCTTTAAGGTACAGGCACGCCGTGCCAGAAAGAATTATCCGCTTAATTCCAATGAGATCTGCCGCAATATGGGTGAAGTGATTCTGAATCAGATTCCCGGCGTGCATGTGGATGTGCACAATCCGGATGTAATGCTGCATATCGAGATCCGTCAGAAGATCAATATCTATTCCAAAACGGTAAAAGGTCCCGGCGGTATGCCGGTGGGCACCAACGGCAAGGCCATGCTTCTGCTTTCCGGCGGTATTGACAGCCCTGTGGCCGGCTACATGATCGCCAAGCGCGGCGTTGTCATTGATGCCGTTTATTTCCACGCACCGCCCTACACCAGTGAGCGTGCAAAGCAGAAGGTCATTGATCTGGCGAAGGAAGTGGCTGCCTATGCAGGTCCCGTGAATCTGCATATTGTGAATTTTACGGATATTCAGCTGGCAATCTATGAGAAATGTCCCCACGATGAGCTGACGATCATCATGAGACGGTATATGATGAAAATTGCTCAGGATCTGGCGGTTAAGACAGGCTGTCTGGGACTGATCACAGGAGAAAGCATCGGCCAGGTTGCTTCCCAGACCATGCAGTCCATGGCAGTTACCAATGAAGTATGTGAGATGCCGGTTTACCGTCCTCTGGTGGGATTTGATAAACAGGATATTGTGGAAATTTCACAGCAGATCGGTACGTTTGAAACATCCATCCTTCCTTATGAAGACTGCTGTACGATTTTTGTGGCCAAGCATCCCGTTACAAAGCCCAATCTGAATATTATCAAACGTTCGGAACGGAATCTGGAAGGTGTGATCGAGCCGCTTTACGAAGCAGCCATGAATACGGTGGAAACGGTCTGGTGTGAAAGCGAACGGTAGACGGAATCTGGCTCTGAACGGATACAAAAAGGGGATGCCCTTTCGGACACCCCTTTTTGTGTTCGTGAAGAATTACGTGCGGATTATTCTACCACGTAAGGTTTTAATGCTTCGAGAATCTCATCAAGCTTATCTGTAGCATGGATGTTCAGTTCGATGGGTTTGGAAAGATCCAGACTGAAGATGCCCATGATAGATTTTGCATCGATTACGTATCTTCCGGAGATTAAATCGAAATCACAATCGAATTTTGTCAGGGTATTAACAAATGCTTTTACTTTGTCGATTGAGTTTAACATAATACTGATGGTTTTCACAGGAAAATCCTCCTTTAAATTTAATGTTCGTTACTTGTAATTTTACTAAGAGAAGCACTCGATGTCAAGCAATTTAGGGTTCTTTGGAGATACAATCCCCGGGAAAAATTTAGAATTTTTTGAGCAATTTTTATCAGAAAGGAGTCGAAATTGAAAAAAGCAGCGTTTCATACATTAGGTTGTAAGGTCAATACCTACGAAACAGAGGTTATGAAATCCCAGCTGAAAGAGCATGGGTATGAAATTGTTCCTTTTTCGGATACAGCAGATGTTTATATTATCAATACCTGCACCGTTACCAATATCGCCGACCAGAAATCACGTCAGATGCTTCATAAGGCAAGAAAAAAGAATCCTCAGGCGGTGATCGCGGCGGTGGGATGCTATGCGCAGACTTTTAAAGAAGAATTGATCCGGGACCATACGGCGGATCTGATCATCGGTAATAATCAGAAAAACCGTCTGTATGAACTTCTGGAGGAATACGAGACCAGTCATACGCTTCAGGAAGCGGTATGCGATCTGAGACAGGAGAGGGAGTATGAGTCCATGTTCCTGACCGCCACGGAGGACAGGAGCCGGGCTTTCCTGAAGATTCAGGATGGATGCAATCAGTTCTGCAGCTACTGTCTGATTCCCTATGCCAGAGGAAGAGCAAGAAGCAGGGCTGTGGAGGATGTGATCGCCGAGATCCGTACACTGGCGGAAAAAGGCTTTCAGGAAGTGGTTCTGACAGGCATTCATTTAAGCTCCTATGGCATGGACCTGAATGAAGAGAAGAAACCTCTGCTGAAGGAAGTGATTCTGGCCGCAGCCGAAATCGACGGCATCCGGCGGATCCGGCTGGGTTCGCTGGAGCCCAATGTGATTACGGAAGATTTTATCAGACCGTTGTCTCAGTGCGATAAATTCTGCCCGCATTTTCATCTGTCTCTCCAGAGCGGCTCCGATACTGTGCTGAAACGGATGAATAGACATTATACAGCCGGTGAATACTATAGTAAATGTGAACTGATCCGCAGGTATTTTGAGCACCCGGCCATTACCACCGATGTGATTGCGGGATTTCCTCAGGAAACTGAGGAGGAATTTGAAGAAACCTGCGCATTCGTGGAAAAGGTGGGCTTTGCCGAGATGCATGTGTTCAAATACTCCCGCAGAAAGGGAACGCGTGCCGATTCCATGGAAGGTCAGATACAGGATCCGGTCAAAACACAGCGCAGTCACAGACTGCTGGAGATTGCTGCCCGTAAGCAGCAGGAGTATCTGTCCTGGTATCCGGGGCGTCAGGTGGAGATTCTGACGGAGGATGAGATTTCATATGAGGGCGAAACATGGAGATGCGGTCATACGAAAGAGTACGTAAAATGTCTTGTAAAAGACTGCGGCTCCAACAGAATTATGACCGGAAAAGCCTGTGAGGTGACAGAAAATCACATGCTGATCATCCGTTAGAAAGAACTTTATTCACGCTACCACTTGCCGAATGGGTCAAAATGTATTAAAATAGGGCTGAGTATTGCCCGGATTAATATTTATGTAAAGGAAGTGATTGTGTGAGTAATACGAATGTTACGCAGTTTTTCAAAGTGCCTCAGGACAACGAAAGCGATGTGGAAAAGGTTCTGGAGGCAGTATGTCATGCCATGATGGAGAAGGGATACAACCCTCAGAGTCAGATCGTAGGCTATATTATGTCTGGTGACCCCACTTATATTACCAGCTATAAAGGAGCCAGAAGTATGATCATGAAAGTGGAACGTGATGAAATACTGGAAGAACTGATGCGTTTTTATCTGGAAAACAAACTGAACAGGTAGCAGACATGCGTATACTTGGATTGGATTACGGCTCAAAAACCGTGGGAGTGGCAGTCAGTGATGCGCTGGGCATTACGGCACAGGGACTGGAGACGATCCAGCGGACACAGGCGAACAAGCTGAGGAAGACACTTGCACGCATAGAGCAGCTGATTAAGGAATATGATGTAGAAAAAATTGTGCTGGGCTGCCCGAAGAACATGAACAACACAGAAGGTCCGCGCGTACAGGCAACACTTGAATTCATGGAGATGCTGAAGCGCCGGACCGGCCTTGAGGTGGTTCTTCAGGATGAACGTCTTACTACGGTTTCAGCAGAACGGGTTCTGATGGAATCGGGAGTGCGCAGAGAGAACCGCAAGGAGGTTATCGACAAGATCGCGGCTGTATTTATCCTGCAGACCTATCTTGATGCGCAGGCTTTTGCGGCACATAAGGAGATTGAATGAGTAGTAACAGCAACAGGATTGTTCTCACGACAGAAGACGGCGAGACCCTTGAATTATTTGTATTGGAAAAGACCAGGATCAATGGAAGAGATTACCTTCTGGCATCGGACAGCAGTCTGGACGATGAGGCTGCCGAAGAGGCGGAGTGCTATATTTTCAGAGATGATTCTCTTCCGGGTGATTCTGAAGCAGTTTATGTAATGGTTGAGAATGAGGATGAACTGGCCGGAGTACTGGATATTTTTCAGAATTTAATGGACGATGTAGCGATTGAAGATTAGATTACAGTCCTTTGAAGAATACATGACAGTCCTTCGGGTTCATGCTGGTTTTCTTCCTGCATTGATATCAGGCGCAGTATCGCTGTGTGGTACTGCAGCAGAAAGCACGGAGGTAACTAATTGAAGTCAGGAGCAAACCATAAATTACGTATCATCCCCCTGGGTGGTTTGGAATCCATCGGTATGAATATTACGGCACTGGAGTATGATGACAGTATTATCGTAATTGACTGCGGGCTGAGCTTCCCCGGAGACGATATGCTGGGTATCGATCTGGTCATTCCGGATGTCACATATCTGAAAGAGAATATTGAGAAAGTTAAGGGATTTTTTATTACCCATGGTCATGAGGATCATATCGGGGCGCTGCCCTATATCCTTCGCGATGTAAATGTACCCGTTTACGGAACGAAGCTGACCATCGGAATTATTGAAAGCAAGTTAAAAGAACATCCCAATCTGAAAGCAGTTAAGAAAAAAGTTGTAAAATACGGACAGTCCATTAACGCAGGCTGTTTCCGTGTGGAATTTATCAGGACAAATCATAGTATTGCCGATGCAGCGGCATTTGCTATTTTTACACCTGTGGGAACAGTGATCCATACAGGCGATTTTAAAATCGATTATACGCCCGTGTACGGCGATGCGGTGGATCTGCAGCGCTTTGCCGAGCTGGGCAAGAAGGGCGTGCTGGCTCTGTTATGTGAGAGTACCAATGCCATAAGAGAAGGTTTTACCATGTCGGAGCGTACAGTCGGCAGAACCTTCGACAATCTGTTTGCTGAGAATATCAATCACAGAATTATTGTTGCAACATTTGCGTCCAATGTGGACCGTGTTCAGCAGATCATCAATACGGCGTATAAATACGGCCGCAAGGTCGTTGTGGAAGGCCGGAGCATGGTCAATATCATCAATACGGCCATGGAACTGGATTATCTGGATATTCCCGACGGAACCCTCATCGATCTGGATTCACTCAAGAATTATCCGGAAGAGAAGACTGTTCTGATCACTACGGGAAGTCAGGGTGAATCCATGGCAGCGCTGTCAAGAATGGCAGCCGGCATCCACCGCAAGGTGACCATCAAACCCGGAGATGCGATCATTCTGAGTTCCTCTCCGATTCCCGGCAATGAAAAGGCTGTTGCCAAGATCATCAACGAGCTGTCCATGAAGGGCGCTCATGTAATCTATCAGGACACACATGTTTCCGGACACGCCTGTCAGGAGGAAATCAAGCTGATGTATTCCCTGATCCATCCGAAGTATGCGATTCCGATCCACGGCGAGTTCCGCCACCGTCAGGCACAGTCCGGTCTGGTACAGTCTCTGGGTATTCCCAAGGATCACATTTTCATGATGAATGCAGGTGACGTACTGGAGATGAATGAAGAAGAAGCTGCCATTACAGGCAAGGTACATGCAGGTTCCGTTCTGGTGGACGGACTTGGCGTGGGCGATGTGGGCAATATCGTACTGCGTGACCGCCAGAGCCTCTCACAGAATGGTATCATTATCGTGGTACTTTCTCTGGAGAAACATACCAACCAGCTTCTGGCCGGTCCCGATATCGTATCGAGAGGTTTTGTGTACGTAAGAGAATCGGAAGATCTTATGGAAGAGGCCAGACAGGTTGTCTGCAGCGCGGTAGACGAGTGTCTGAGACGGAATATTACCGACTGGGTTCGCCTGAAAACAGTGATCAGAGATAATTTAAGTGATTATCTCTGGAAGAAGATGAAACGTAATCCCATGATTCTTCCGATTATCATGGAAGTTTGATAAGGATTTGATAAGGTATGGCAGAAAACAGCAGTGAGATCAATATAAAAAAGGCTAATCGGGCGGTGGGAAGCGCGCTGCGCGCCGGCATCCGTCTGATCGGCATTCTTCTGGTGGTTTTGTTGTTCCACTTTGTGATCAGTATGGGATATGATTTCGGATACAACCTGTTTGCGGCACCTGCCATGTCAGCCCCTCCGGGCAGAGAAGTTACATTCACGGTGGAAAAAGGCGAATCCACTGCGGAGATTATTGACGGGCTGGCAGATGCGGGACTGATCCGCGACAAACTCATTTTCCGTTGTCAGATCATCTTTTATGATAAGATCCTGCAGCCGGGTGAGTATGATATGAATACTTCCATGACAAGCAAGGAGATTCTGATGTATCTGGATGGCGGCCCTGCCAGCTTACAGGAGTAGATCAATGATTATCGATGAAAGAACAACCGAATATATCAGATCGCTGGAACCGGATTATACTCCGGTTCTGGCTGATATAGAAGCAGAGGCAATCCGGGACAGGGTTCCGATCATCCGCAGGGAGACCGGGAGTCTGCTCCGGAGTCTGATTCTCATGAAACGCCCCCGCAGGATTCTGGAGGTGGGCACAGCGACCGGTTTTTCCGCGCTTCTGATGAGCGAGGTGATGCCGGAAGGCTGCACGATTACGACGATTGAAAAATATGAAAAAAGAATCCCTCTGGCACAGGCAAACTTTCGCAGGGCAGGTAAAGAGGATGTAATCCATCTGATTGCCGGTGATGCTGCAGAAGTGCTTGAAACGCTGGAGGGGTCTTTTGATTTTATCTTTATGGATGCCGCGAAGGGGCAGTATATTCATTTCCTTCCGGCTGTTATGCGTCTGTTGGAGCCGGGTGGTGTGCTCGTTTCCGACAATATTCTGCAGGACGGGCAGCTGGTGGAATCCCGTTACGGCGTAACCCGGAGAAACCGGACGATCCACAGCCGTATGAGGGAGTACCTGTATGCCCTGAAGCACACGGAAGGTCTGGAATCCTCTGTGCTGACAGTGGGTGACGGTGTAACCGTCAGTGTTAAGACAAGATAGGAGAAAATGATGAAAAAACCGGAACTTTTGATTCCCGCCGGGAGTCTTGAAGTTTTAAAAACAGCGGTGTATTACGGTGCAGACGCTGTATATGTGGGCGGAGAAGCATTCAGCCTCCGTGCAAAAGCGAAGAATTTTTCCATGGAAGAGCTGGCGGAAGGCATCCGTTTCGCTCATGAACATGGTGTGAAGGTCTATGTAACAGCTAATATTCTGGCGCACAATCAGGATCTGGAGGAAGCGGCTGCTTACTTTACGGAACTGAAAAAAGTGGGACCGGATGCGGTACTGGTGTCGGACCCGGGCCTTTTCATGGTGGCCAGAGAGGTGATTCCGGAGATTCCGCTCCATATCAGTACCCAGGCCAACAATGTTAATTACGGTACCTTTCTGTTCTGGAAATCTCTGGGAGCAACCCGCGTGGTAACCGGAAGGGAACTGTCTCTGGAGGAAATCCGGACGATCCGCTCAAAAATCCCGGAGGATATGGAGATTGAAAGCTTTGTTCACGGTGCCATGTGCATCTCCTACTCGGGCAGATGTCTGTTGTCCAACTACCTGACCGGCCGCGACGCCAATCAGGGGGCGTGTACCCATCCCTGCCGCTGGAAATATACGCTCATGGAGGAAAAACGCCCCGGGGAGTATTTCCCGGTAGTGGAGAGTGAACGGGGGACATTTATCTTCAATTCAAAGGATCTGTGCATGATCGATCATATTCCGGATCTGGTGGAGGCGGGGATCGACAGCTTTAAGATCGAGGGACGCATGAAGGCGGCCCTGTATGTGGCTGTGGTTGCCAGAACCTACAGAAGGGCTATCGACGATTATTTTACTGATCCGGCTCTTTATGAGAAAAATCTGGACTGGTACCGTTCAGAAATTGAAAAATGCACCATGCGCCCGTTTACAACCGGATTTTTCTACGGAAAACCGGATGCACAGGCACAGATTTACGATAATAATACCTATATTCAGGATTATATTTATCTGGGGATGAGTCAGTCTGTCCGGGAGGACGGCAGCTTTTTCCTGGAGCAGAAGAATAAGTTTTCAGTGGGAGAAACAGTCGAACTGCTGAAGCGTGACGGACAGAATCAGGAGGCACAGGTTCTTTCCATCACGGACGAGGAGGGGAATGCGCAGGAGAGTGCACCCCATGCCAGACAGCATCTTTTTGTACGTTTGAGTGTTTCACCTGAGGAAGGGGATATTCTTAGAAAGAAGGCCTGATCATTATGGAAATCTTTTTGTTTGCCGTTTCCGGCATCCATGTGATATATTATGCAGTACTGGTATTATTTACAGATGCCACCTGGATGACGCAGCTGTACTGGCCTGTCGGCGCAGCTGTATTTATGCTGATCGCGCTGATTCTCAGGGTTGACAGAAAGCGCAGGCAGAAGCATGTCCGGTGCATGCCTCTGGAACTGCGGACGGTGATCTGTACCAGCTGCGGGCTCTATTTTCTTCTGATAGGGGTTTTTACGGTTCTGATTTTTTCACAGGGCTTTTCCTCCAATCCGGAAGATGCGGATTATCTGATTTTTATTGAAAACGGCGATGTGGAGACTTCTCTTACAGAGAGTGACTACAATGCTCTGTCCTGCACCATTGATTATATGACCCGACATCAGAACACATCGGTGGTGCTGGCAGGCTGCAGCCGCTTCCGTGATCTGGCGGTGGATGAGAATGAAATTCAGGATCTGATGAAAAAATATCTGATCGATCACGGGATACAAAGCGACAGGATTATAACAGAAGAGATTTCCAATAATCTGAGACAGAATATCATGTACAGCTATGCGTATATTCTGATGGACTGGTACGGGGATGATTCGGCCCGTGAGGCTGAGCCGACGGTGGGGATCGTTGCAGAAGCGGCTTCTGTATTCCGCTATCGGATGATCGTCAGAAACCTGGGTGATGTGAGCCGTCATATGGAGATGATTTCCTTCCATGAGTCGGTTCTGGTATGGCCTGCCAGAATTGTGGAGGAAGCACAGCTGATCATAAAATATCATCTGATCAATCAGTTTGAGTATACCCCGACCGGCAGACCGGGATTGTGATCTGACCGGATAAAAACCGGATTTTGATAAAGTGAGGAGAATGAATATGGCATTTGAAAAGCTGGATGCATATCAATTATTGAGAGAAGAAATCATTGGTGATCTGAATTCCACAGCATATATTCTGCGCCATAAAAAAAGCGGTGCAAGAATCTTTCTGCTGTCCAATGAAGATGAGAATAAGGTATTTACCATAGGATTCCGTACTCCCCCGGCCAACAGTACAGGGGTTGCGCATATTCTGGAACATTCCGTTTTATGCGGTTCCGAAAAATTTCCGTTAAAGGACCCTTTTGTGGAACTGGTTAAGGGATCGCTGAATACCTTTCTGAATGCCATGACGTACCCGGATAAAACCGTTTATCCTGTGGCCAGCTGCAATGATACGGATTTCCAGAACCTGATGGATGTGTACATGGATGCGGTTCTGAATCCCAGAATCTATGAAACCGACAAAATCTTCCGTCAGGAGGGATGGCATTATGAGATGGAAAATCCCGAGGCGCCTCTCACCATCAACGGAGTTGTTTATAACGAAATGAAAGGTGCTTTCTCCACGCCGGACAGCGTGCTGGAGCGTTCCATTCAGAACTGCCTGTATCCGGACAACACCTACGGCAATGAATCCGGCGGAGATCCTGATGAAATTCCGCAGCTTTCCTACGAAGAATTTCTGGCTTTTCATAAAAAATATTATCATCCCTCCAACAGCTACATTTATCTGTACGGCAATATGGATATGGAGGAAAAGCTTCGCTGGCTGGATGAGGAGTATCTGAGCCGGTACGATGCACAGCCGGTGGATTCCGAAATCCAGGGACAGAAATCTTTTGATACGCCGGTCAGCAAAATCATGACCTATGCGGCTGATGAGGACGGGGATGACGGTTCCTATCTTGCCGTGGCCATGACGGCGGGCAGCGTGCTGGACCGCAGAGAGTATGTGGCCATGGGTATTCTTGACTATGCGCTGCTTGACGCACCGGGAGCACCGCTGAAACAGGCTCTGATCGATAAAAAACTGGGTAAAGATGTGTACGGAGGAACCGAATCGGGTATTCTGCAGCCTTACTTTTCCGTGGTTGCAAAAGGTGCCGATCCCAAGCGGATGGGAGAGTTTATGGATACTGTCCGCAGTACACTGGAGGAACTGGCAGAGAAAGGATTGAATAAACGGACTCTGGCAGCCGGTATGAACAGTGCGGAATTCAAATACAGAGAAGCTGATTTCGGCGCTTTCCCCAAAGGGCTGATGTACGGGCTGCAGTGTTTTGACAGCTGGCTGTACGATGAATCGGATCCGCTGATGCATCTGTCCTACAGCGATACCTTTGACTGGCTGAGAGAGCATATGGAGGAAGGCTATTTCGAGGGATTGATCCGCAGATGGCTTCTTAACAATCCTCATCAGGTGCAGATCGTCATGAATCCGGAAGCAGGTCTGGCGGCAAAAAAAGAGGCCGCACTGGCGAAGGAACTGGCAGAGAAAAAAGCGGCCATGACGCCGGAGGAAATCGACCGGACTGTCAGGGAAACCAGAGAACTGAAAGCGTTTCAGGAAGCAGTGGATCCGCCGGAGGTGCTGGCGAAGATACCGCTTCTGTCCAGAGAAGATATCGGGAAAAAGGCACCGGGCTTTTACAATGAATTAAAACAGGAAAAGGGCGGAGATGTGATCCATCACGAGCTGTTTACCGGCGGAATCGGATATCTTCAGATCCTGTTTGATCTGGATGGCATGAACGCGGAGGAACTGCAGTATGCTTCTCTGCTGCGTACTCTGCTGTGCATGGTCAATACGGAGCATTACACCTACAGTGAACTGGCAGATGAGATCGGCATGAACTGCGGCGGCCTGTCAGCAGGCATCGGCTCCTACGACAGCTGCCGGGATTTCAACCGGTTTACCGGCGTATTTGAGCTGGCAGCCAAAGTGAAAACGGACAAACTGGATTTTGTATTTGACATGTTCCGGGAAATCGTATTTACTTCCGATCTGACCGATAAGAAGAGGATCAGAGAAGTAATTGCACAGACCGCTTCCCGCATGCAGATGCGCATGGTATCCAACGGGCATACATCTGCGGTGGGCAGGGCCGTATCGGGCTTCAGCCGTTCCGCAAGGTTCAGTGAGGTCGTCAGCGGGCTGGATTATGCACGTTTTATCAGCCGTCTGGATGCTTCCTTTGACAGCTGCGCGGATGAAATCGTGGAAAAACTCTGTGCCGTACGTGAAAAAATTTTCAAACCTTCCCGAATGCTGGTAGGTTATACATCAGATGCAGCCGGATATGAGAAACTGCCCGGACTTCTGGAACAGTTTACGCAGGCATTTGCGGAGCGTTTTTCCGAATGGAAAAAGCCGTCCTCTGTATTCGGAATGGGAGGCTGCCGGTATGATCTGGAAACCGGCGGGGAGACTGCTGCAAAGGAAGGGCTGATCACCAGCTCTCAGGTACAGTATGTGGCAAGAGCAGGCAGCTTCGGGGAACACGGCCTGAAGTATACTTCCAGATTGAGAATCCTCGGCGTGATCCTGAATTACGATTATCTGTGGCTGAATCTGCGCGTAAAGGGCGGTGCCTACGGATGTATGAGCGGTTTTGGCAGAAATGGTGAAAGCTATCTTGTTTCCTACCGGGATCCTAACCTGAAGGAAACCAATGACATTTATGAAGGTATTCCCGCATATCTGCGTGATTTTCAGGCGGATGAGCGGGATATGACCAAATATATTATCGGTACGATCAGCGATCTGGATACGCCTCAGACGCCCCGGACAAAGGGGGCCAGATCCATGGCGGCATGGCTTACCGGCGTGACAGAGGACATGGTTCAGGAGGACAGAGACAACATTCTTTCCTGTCAGGCGGAGGATATCCGTGCACTGGCTGATTATGTGGAAGCCATACTGGAATCCGGCCATCTGTGCGCAGTAGGCAGCGAGACGAAGATCCGCGGAAATGAAGCGCTGTTTGACCGGGTGGAAAATATGTTTCCAAAGACAAAGAAGGATGCAGATGCGCAGGTAATGCCGCAGTAGATGGCGGCAGGCTAAGGAGGAAATATGGGCAGACATTTTAAATCGGGTTTTGTGACGCTGATCGGGCGCCCCAATGTGGGAAAATCAACACTGATGAATCATCTGATCGGACAGAAAATTGCCATCACATCCCGCAAACCCCAGACCACCAGAAACAGGATCCAGACCGTTTATACGGATAAGGAATCCCAGATGATCTTTCTGGACACACCCGGTATTCACAAGGCGAAAAACAAACTGGGTGAGTATATGGTCAATGTGGCGGAGCGTACGCTGACAGAGGTGGATGTGATCCTGTGGCTGGTGGAGCCGGATGAGAAAATCGGTCCCGGCGACAGCATTATTCTGGAAAAACTGAAAAATGTAAAAACCCCGGTGATTCTGATCATCAATAAAATCGACACCATTGACAAGGCTGCTGTGGGCGGACTGATCACCATGTGGAAAAAGCAGCATGCGTTCAAGGCAGTAATTCCGGTCAGCGCACTGCGCAGCGTCAATACCGATACGGTACTGGAGGAAATCCGCAGGTATCTGCCGGAAGGCCCCATGTATTACGATGAGGATACGGTGACAGATCAGCCCATCCGCCAGATCACGGCGGAAATCATCCGTGAAAAGGCGCTCAGGCGTCTGGAGGATGAAATCCCCCACGGGATCGCGGTCACTGTTGATGTGATGAAGGTGCGCAAGGACGGCATCTGGCAGGTGGACGCATCTATTATCTGCGAGCGGGATTCCCACAAGGGGATTATTATCGGCAAGCAGGGCAGTATGTTAAAGAGCATCGGCATCGATGCCCGCAAGGACATCGAGCTTCTGACCGGCGGACAGGTCAATCTGAAGCTGTGGGTCAAGGTGCGCAAAGAATGGCGGGACAGTGACATCCAGCTGAAGAATTTCGGTTATTTCGAGAATAAATGACCGATCTGCTGGAGCTGACAGGCGTGGTGCTTTCCTCCATGCCTGTGGGCGAGTATGACAGAAGAGTTGTGCTTCTGACGAAGGAAAGGGGCAGAATCACTGCATTTGCAAAAGGGGCCAGAAGGCCCAACAGTTCCCTGCTGGCAGTATCCTGCCCATTTGTATGCGGCACATTTTTCCTGTATGAGGGGAGAAATTCCTATACGCTGCGCAGTGCGGAGGTGATCGCCTATTTCAATCAGCTGCAGCAGGATCTGGAAACACTCTGCTATGCTTCTTATTTTACGGAGCTGGCGGATTATTATGCAAAGGAGAATCTGACAGCAGCCGACATGCTGAATCTTCTGTACCTTGCATTCCGGGCACTGGAAAAAGGACAGATTCCCCGTGTGCTGGTCCGTCACGTTTTTGAGCTGCGCATGATGGTCATAGACGGAGAATATACGGAACAGCCTCCTGTAGAGGTGGGAGAAAGCGCCGCCTACGCATGGTATTATGTGATAACGTCTCCTCTGCAGAAAGTATTTCACTTTACTCTGGCTGAGCCGGCTCTGAAAGAATTTGCCAGGGCGGTGACCGTGTGGCGCAGGCGGACCATCGACCGGGAATTTCATTCACTGGAAATCCTGGAAACATTGTTGTAAATAGATATTGAAATAAATCTCATTTAAGGGTACAATGAATTAACTGTGTCCGTAAACCGGCACTGTAATGTAACTTTATAACAGATGCCGCAGCTTCTGCGGTTCAAGGAGGAAATCATGAAACGGTTTGTGAAAGGGATTGCCTGCGCTGTGCTGGCAGCTGCTGTGCTTGGCGGGTGCGGACAGAAGGCCGAACTGGATACAACATCTGTTTATATCAGGAAGGACGGCACTGTGGCTTCCGCTGTATATGAGGAGTTTGATACAAAAACTTATGATAAGGATGATCTGAAGGTTTTTGTAGAGGATGCGGTCAGTGCATACAATCAGAAATATGCGGGGACGGCAGGCGTTTATACGAAAGATGCGGCTGAGCCGCTGTCGGCAGCAGTAACCTCTCTTGATTTCGAGGACGGCAATGCTGTTCTGAAGATGGAGTATGCTTCCTGTGAGGATTATATGCAGTTCAATGAAAGTGAAGGCAGTCTGGTGCAGCTGGCATCGGGAACGGTGTCGGGCGCGAAGGAAGCGGGAATTGACATGAGCAGCTTTGAACTTCTCAATTCCGAGGGAACAGATAAGATAAACGGCGGTGACGTGGATGACGGATACCATGTGGTATTTGCAGAAGGAACATCCGCAATCGTAGTGGAAGGCAGTATTCTTTACGCAACTGCCGATGTGAAGATTGAAGATAAGAATACTGTGCAGATTGCTTCGGAAGGGACGCTGTCCTGCATCGTATTCAAATAACCGCAGATCAGTCTATGTGATCAGTCCCGGCATGGCCGGGATTCACCATACTCCGGATGGATTCATACTGTCCGGGGAATATAACAGTATTGAGTTTGAAAGGATACAGACATATGGAAAAGACAATGGAAAAAATTGTGGCGCTGGCAAAGTCAAGAGGTTTTGTATACCCCGGTTCTGAAATTTACGGAGGTCTTGCCAATACATGGGATTACGGCAATCTTGGTGTGGAATTAAAGAACAACGTAAAAAAAGCGTGGTGGCAGAAATTTGTACAGGAAAGCCCTTATAATGTAGGCGTGGACTGTGCGATTCTGATGAACTCCCAGACATGGGTTGCTTCCGGACATCTGGGCGGTTTTTCCGATCCTCTGATGGACTGCAAGGGCTGTCATGAACGTTTCCGTGCAGATAAACTGATCGAGGATTATGCACATGACAATGGTCTGGAAATCGATTCCGTAGATGGCTGGAGCCATGAACAGATGGAGAATTACATCAAAGAGCATCAGATTGCCTGCCCGACCTGCGGCAAAACCGATTTTACAGAGATCAGAGAATTCAACCTGATGTTCAAAACCTTCCAGGGTGTTACTGAGAATGCAAAAAGCACCGTATACTTAAGACCCGAAACTGCACAGGGTATTTTCGTAAACTTCAAGAATGTACAGAGAACATCCAGAAAGAAAGTGCCTTTTGGTATCGGTCAGATCGGTAAATCATTCCGTAACGAGATCACACCCGGCAACTTTACATTCCGTACCAGAGAGTTTGAACAGATGGAACTGGAATTCTTCTGCAAGCCCGGCACCGACCTGGAGTGGTTCGCATACTGGAAAGCATTCTGTCTGAACTGGCTGAAATCACTGGGTCTGAAGGACGAAGAACTGCGCGCAAGGGACCATTCTCCCGAAGAACTCTGCTTCTACTCCAAAGCAACCACGGACGTGGAATTCCTGTTCCCCTTCGGATGGGGCGAGCTGTGGGGTATTGCTGACAGAACCGATTACGATCTGACACAGCATCAGAATACTTCCGGCGAAGATATGAGCTACTTTGATGATGAAACAAAGGAAAAATATATTCCTTATGTAATCGAGCCTTCACTGGGTGCCGACCGTGTTACACTGGCATTCCTCTGCAGTGCTTATGATGAGGAACTGATGGAAGACGGCAAGACAAGAACCGTACTGCATTTCCATCCGGCCATTGCACCGGTTAAGATCGGCGTTCTTCCTCTGTCCAAAAAGCTTAACGATGGCGCACTGGAGATCTACAGCCAGCTGTCCAAATACTACAACTGTGAATTCGACGACAGAGGACAGATCGGCAAACGTTACAGAAGACAGGATGAGATCGGTACACCTTTCTGCATCACTTACGACTTTGACTCCGAGAACGACCATGCAGTAACGGTACGTGACAGAGATACCATGGCACAGGAGCGTGTGGCAATCGCCGATCTGGAAGCATATTTCAGAGACAAGATGAGCTTCTGATTAAAGAAAGCCGACAGCTTTAAGTTATAGTTAAACAGGTAAAAAGAGGGATGCGAGCAGTTGCATCCTTCTTTAATATAAGAAGAAAAACAATCGGGAATCCCGGGTAATTCAATTACCGATGTGGTTTACCGGTTAAAAAACGGAGATTAAAAGAAATATATATAATATGAAAAACATCAGCGAAAAAACAGACATCAGACAAAAAACAGACATCTGCAAAAAATCAGGACGATTCTGCCGTGTGATGTGCCTGCTTCTTGCCCTGCTGATTCCGGCTGTCATGCTGGGAGGCTGCAGCAGTACGGGCGATGAAGAACAGTCGGCAGCAGGATACAGTCAGGGACAGTCGGAGGATGGTTCGAAAGGCGCAGCAGATGCTTCGGATGCGTCAGAGTCGGATACGGCAGACAGAACCGACGAAGAAACAGCAGAGCAGTCTGAAGAGGAAACAACGCAGGAACAGACGGAATCTCCATACAATGAAGACGGCAGCCGCAGGGCATGGATCATTGCAGAAGGGCGTCTGAATGTGCGTGAGAAGGCAAAGGCTTCTTCACAGTTTATCGGCTCTTTCCCTGCAAGACAGGAAATCCGGGTGCTGGATGAAACTGCAGTGAAGGGATTTTATAAAGTCAGCGGCAAAGACTACACGACGGGAGAGGAAATCACCGGATATGCATCTGAAAAGTATATCAGCTTTGATCCGCCGGAGGCACCGCAGGTGGAGCTGGATGTGATTTCCTATCTGCAGACGGATGAGCGCTGGGGAGATATGCTGCTGGGCTCCACAAAAAAGACCATGTATGATATCGGGTGTGCAACGACGGCTCTGGCCATGAGTGAGACATTCCTCAAGGGAAAGGAAATCCACCCCGATGAGCTGGCGGAGGATGCCATCTATACCAGTGACGGCGAGATCGGCTGGCCGAAAGATTATTACTGGAATTACAACAAGGATATGTATCTTGATTTTGTGTATAATAAACTTCATGAAGGAATTCCGGTACTGATCGGATGTGCAAGGTATAACGGAAGACCGCACTGGGTACTGATTACAGGTTATGTGGGTGACGGAGGCAAGCTGAAAGCAAAGGATTTCCTGATCAACGATCCGCTGCCCTACGGAAGAACCAATCTGCAGCAGTATCTGGATGAATATCCTGTTTTCAATAAACTGATCTATTACTGTAAAGACCGTGCGCTGGTGCCGGGCAGTGAAGAATCGGAAGCAGCAGCGAAGAAAGAAAAGGCTGCAAAGAAAAAAGAAACAGAAACGTCAAAGGAAACAAACTGAGAGGCAGTAAAGAAGAGGTAGACTTATGAAGGATGGTTATATCAGAGCGGCAGCTGCTACACCGAAGATTCGTGTGGCAGATCCCGATTATAATGAACTGCAGCTGGAAAGACAGCTGGAAGAGGCGGAAATTGCCGGGGCAAAGATCGTGGTATTTCCCGAGCTTTGCCTGACTGGCTATACCTGCAGGGATCTGTACTGGCAGACTCCCATGCTGGAGGGCGCGTACCGGGCGCTGGCCCGGCTGATCCGTTTCACCGGAGGAAAGGATCTGATCACATTTGTGGGGCTTCCGTGGGAAGAAGGCGGAAAGCTGTATAACGTCATGGCAGCTGTGTGTAATGGAGAACTGCTGGGAATGATTCCCAAATCCTGTATCCCCAATTATTCCGAGTTTTACGAAGGGCGTTATTTTACAAAAGGGATAGAAGAACCGGTGGAAACCAGTTTCCGGATGGAAGACGGCACGGTTGTGTCGGTTCCTTTTGGGACGGATATTCTGTTCCGCTGCAGTACGGTTCCCGGTCTGGTCATCGGCGGGGAATTGTGTGAAGATGTATGGGTTCCCAATTCCCCCAGTATCCGTCATGCCCTTGCCGGAGCGACGGTGATGGTCAACTGTTCTGCCAGCGATGAGACCACGGGAAAGGACAGCTACCGTTCTGATCTGATACGGATGCAGTCTGCGAAACTGGTCTGCGCCTATATTTACTGCAACGCGGGAGAGGGCGAGTCCACGACCGATCTGGTATTCGGCGGTCAGAATATTATTGCGGAAAACGGCACGGTTCTGGCAGATGAAGGACGTTTCCATAATGGAATTGCCTTCGCCGAGATCGATCTGGAGCGTATCCGCAGCGAGCGCCGGAGAATGGGAACCTTTGAGGCAGAAACAGGATGGGATCATGAAATCGTTGAGTTTGAACTGTCACCGGAACCGGTCCGTCTGCATCGCTATATCGATCCGGCACCCTTTGTTCCTTCCGTCAAACGCGACCGTGACCGCCGTTGTGATGAGATTCTTTCCATTCAGGCGCTTGGCCTGAAAACGCGGCTGGAGAAGATCGGATGCCGCTCTGCTGTAGTCGGTATTTCCGGCGGTTTGGATTCCACACTGGCGCTGCTGGTAACGGTACGTGCCTTTGATGCGCTGCAGATACCGAGAGAAAATATTATCGCGGTAACCATGCCCTGCTTCGGAACAACAGACAGAACCTATAATAATGCCTGCAAGCTGGTGCAGTCTCTGGGCGCTTCCCTGAAGGAAGTCAATATTCAGGAAGCGGTTCGGCTCCATTTCCGTGATATTGAACATGATGAATCGATCCACGATGTGACATATGAAAACGGACAGGCCAGAGAGCGGACGCAGATCCTTATGGACATGTCAAACAAATATAATGGTATTGTAATCGGTACGGGCGATCTTTCCGAGCTGGCTCTTGGATGGGCTACCTACAACGGGGATCACATGTCCATGTACGCGGTGAACAGCTCCGTTCCCAAGACGCTGGTACGCCATCTTGTATCTTACTATGCGGATACCTGCGGCGATGAAGTACTGGAAGAAGTATTACGGGATGTGCTGGATACACCGGTCAGCCCCGAACTGCTGCCTCCGGAAGAAAACGGCGAAATTGCCCAGAAGACAGAAAATCTGGTGGGTCCCTACGAACTTCATGATTTCTTCCTGTATCAGATGCTGCGTTTCGGATATCATCCGGCCAAGATCAACCGCATGGCCAACCATGCATTCGAAGGTGTTTACGACAGGGAAACGATTCTGAAATGGCAGAAAGTCTTTACAAAAAGATTTTTCCAGCAGCAGTTTAAACGTTCCTGTCTGCCGGATGGACCGAAGGTGGGTTCCGTAGCCGTTTCACCCAGAGGCGACCTGCGCATGCCGAGCGATGCCAGCGTCAGAATCTGGATGAAAGAACTGGAGGAACTGGAAGAAGAACTGAAAAAAGAAGCGATGGAGCAGGCGTAGGTGTTACTGTTCGGACTTCGGGCCTGAAATAGCGGGGGTGTGAGGCAGAATGACTGTGATATCCTGTACAGGAACCCGCTTTCGCTCGGAATCAAACGCAGCGGATGCTAAATTCGCGAACCGTTCATTCGAACGGCCCGCTCATTAAGCACCGGCGTTTTCTACGGTCCCTTTAACAGGATACCACAGTCATTCTGCCGCCATAGGTTCCTGCTTTTCAGGCGAATGAAGATCTGAACAGTACATTTTATTCTCCTGATGCTTTTTCCAAAGCCGTTTTGATTGCTTCGGTCAGTGCTGTCTGGGTGTACTGCATTTTCTCATCGTAGGTCAGGTATTCCGTGCTCTGGGTTGTTACGATTTTTTCATTGAGGTCTTCCATGGCGGGTTCCAGAAGGGGATAGCTGTCGGTGATTCCATCCGGAAGTTCTGACAGACTGACTGATTCGATCCGGTCGGTGTTTACAGTGACATCCACATTAACGGAGTGGTCCCCCAGTTTCAGAACAGCGCTGTAGCAGCCAGGTTGGTAAAGTGATGTGCCGGTACCGGAAACAGCTGCCGTACTGCTGCCGGAGACATTTGCCGCATTGCTGCCGGAAGCAGCGGAAACAGCAGGAGCAGAAGAACCGGAACTGCCGGTCTCCTGCTCAGGGCGGCCAAACATAAGGTACAGCAGCACACCCAGTACAAGAACCAGAAAGATAAAAATGCAGGTATAAATGATCGTTCGCATTTTAAGAATCACAATTCGGGTCTGTGAACTCATAGCGGGCCTCCTCGAAACAGCCTGAAAAAGGATGGAATGCCTTTTTCGGGCTTTTGATGTTTTAATATATGTAAAAAACGAGGGGAGTATGCCGTGCTGCTGAGAACTTTCTGTACACAAAACGGCAGAGGAATGTTATAATGGGAACGGTATTTGAAGGAAAAAGATACCGCTTTTCCTGTTGTGTGCCTGGTGGTGCATATTCTGCAGGATGATTATGACTTGAAGGAGAGAATGAAATGGGAATTGCATTTATCTGGTTTACCACACATTTTGGAGGAGGCTTTGCATCAGGAGCGCAGCTGTACAGTTACTTTGGCAAATACGGCGCATGGTGTCTGCTGTCTCCATATTCGGATCGAAACTGGTCCGCAGAGTGGCTTCTGTATTGTCTGTTGTGATTATCGCCGGATTGCTGATCGTGTATATTCCCAATATTATTATTGGAGCAGATAGAATTTCTGATTCTCTGGCACAGATGTCATCGCAGCCGGTTTCATTTGGAAAGGCCTTGTATTCTGCATTTCTGTACGGTACATTCCAGCTGATCAATATTGCGGTATTTGTACAGCATGCAGAGACATTCTCCGAACCGAAGGAAGCGAAAAAAAGTATGGCAATCGGATTTGTCATCAATTCGTTGATGATGGTGCTGGTTGCAGCAGGCCTTCTTACGATCTCCGGCGAGCCGGATCTTGCACAGCAGAGTGTTCCTACGCTATTTATGGTTCAGAAAGGGGTCGGCGCGTCCTTTATGCTTCCGCTTGTTTCTGTTCTGATTATTCTGGGAGCAGTATCCACAGCGGTAAATATGGTAGCGGCCATGGTTCGCAGAGTCAGTGTCCGCATTACTACGGAAGAAGAAAGGAAGAAAGAAGCTGCAGCCGGAAGGCCCGGGATGAAAACGATTGTGATTGCGTTTGTATGCTGCCTGATCGATTTTGGCATCGCTCAGTTCGGTCTGCTTACGCTGGTGCAGAAAGCCTACAGTTTTCTGGCTTATCTTGAAATTCCGGTTATTCTGATTCCATATATCATACATATGGCGGTCACGCCACACCGAGGAAACACATAGTGTTTTCGAGGTTGGCTCTGAACAGTTACCGGAGTATAATAAATAAGACGGAGGTCTTGAGAATGAGACTTGAAAATTATGAAATGCACCTTCCGAGTTATTCCATTGGAGATAAAAGTTATTCCAAAATTGTTAATGTATGCTCAGATTATGGCCGGACTGTGCTTATGATTGGCGGTAAAAAAGCGCTGCAGGCGGCAGAAGAAAAGATTCGCAGGGCCATTGAAGGCTCGACTCTTGAAGTGATCGGTGTAGAAATCTATGGTCATGACTGCACCTATGCTGCGGTGGAACGTCTGAGAAATCTGGACGTTTATCAAAAAGCGGACATGGTATTTGCAGTAGGCGGCGGAAAAGCGGTTGATACCTGCAAATGTTTGTGTATTGATGATGATAAACCGATTTTCTCCTTTCCCACAATTGCATCCAACTGTGCGGCAACCACATCTGTTTCCATTATGTATAATGAGGATGGAACCTTTTTGAAGCCTCACTTTTTTGTACGTCCGGTGATGCATGCCTTTATCGACACGGAAATCATCGCGCATGCTCCGGTACAGTATATGTGGGCGGGAATCGGTGATACGTACGCAAAATATTATGAAGCATCCATTTCTTCCAGAGGAGAAACACTGGAGCATTATACTGCCCTGGGTGTGAATGTCAGTCAGATGTGCAAAGATCCTGTTTTAAAATACGGCAAAAAAGGTCTGGAAGACCATAGAAAGCAGATTGCATCCTATGAACTGGAACAGCTGGTGTTATCAATTGTTGTCACAACAGGAATCGCATCAATTTTTCTGACCAGAGATTTTACGCCTGATTATAACAGCGGACTTGCACATGCGATTTTCTACGCTCTGACAAAATATCCGGTGATTGAAAAGAAGCATTTCCATGGAGAAGTAGTGGGGTTCGGTGTCCTGTTTGCGCTTTTGTGCGATGGACAGAAAGAAGAATTTGAGAAAATATTCGAATTCAATCGCAGCATTGGGCTTCCCGTATCCATTGAGCAGATTGATATTTCGGAGAAGGAATTTAAAGAAACTATTACGAGGGTTCCATCCATGTCGGATGTGAAGCATTATCCTTATGAGATTACGGAAAAAATGCTGTATGATGCATGGGAAGCACTTGAGGAACGCCTGAAAATATAAGGCAGGTACATCTGTTTGCAGAAGTCGGTCGATAATCGTTACTGTGAAAGTGTATCAGGAAAAGTAAATAACAAAATAAGGGGCTGTCGGGAAATAGACAGTCGTAACAGGGGGAGTTATGGTTCATCAGAATCATAACTCCCCCTGTAAATTTGCCTAAAATAAGAAAAAAGGTGGCTAACGACTACCACCTTTCTTCCGTTACATGTATAATGTA